>CAMYNJ010000016.1 GCA_947259795.1 uncultured Alphaproteobacteria bacterium
GAGGAATAGACCCTGCCGCCGAAAACCCCGCTCTTCGTCGGCAGCCCGGTTTATCGCCGCGCGGCCTACGGCGCCAACCATCCGCTTGCCATTCCGCGCGTCGCCACGGTGATGGATCTGTGCGACATGCTGGGCTGGCTCGACGACGGAAATTTCCGCGAGAGCCAGGCCGCGACGGTCGACCAGCTGGCCCGGTTCCATGGGCGCGACTATATCGGCGCGCTGCGGGCGTCCGAGGAAGCCGGCAAGGTCGCGCCCGAAGTTCGCGAACGTTACAATCTGGGCAATCGGGAAAACCCGGTCTTCGCCGGCGTGTTCGAGCGCGCGGCGACCGCCGTCGGCGGCTCGATCCTGGCGGCGAAACTGGCGATGGAATGCGGCCTGGCCTATCACCCGTCGGGTGGCACCCACCACGGCCGGCCCGACCGCGCCAGCGGCTTCTGCTATTTCAACGATCCGGTCTTCGCCATCATGTCCTTCCTGGACGAGGGGGCTAGCCGTGTCCTTTACGTGGATGTGGACGCCCATCACGGCGACGGCGTGCAGGACGCCTTTGTTGATGACGAGCGGGTCTTCACGGTCTCGATCCACGAGGCCGGCCGCTTTCCCTTCAGCGGCCCGGTGAACGACCGGGGCGCCGGGAATGCAAGGAACTTCCCCGTGCCGCGCGGCTTCACCGACAGCGAGCTGGAATATCTGATGGAAGCGGCCGTGCTGCCGCTGGGCCATGATTTCGAGCCGGACGCCGTGGTCATAACCTGCGGCGCGGACGGGCTGGCAGGTGACCCGCTGTCCGCCATGGAACTCAGCAATATCGCGCTGTGGCGGGCGGTGGAGATGGCGGCGGCGTTGGCGCCGGCCACGGTCGTGCTGGGCGGCGGCGGCTATAACCCCTGGACGGTGGCGCGTTGCTGGACGGGCCTGTGGGGCCGCCTCAACGGCTGGCCGACCGGCGACAGGCTGCCGGGGGAGGCCGAAAGTCTGCTCAAGGGGCTGGATTCCGATTTGGTGGACGAAGAGGACAGACCGCATTATTGGTATAATACGCTGGCCGACCCGCCCGCGCCGGGGCCGGTGCGCGACGAAGTCAAGGCCGTCGTGGCCGCCATATTGAAGGCGGCTTGACATATCCGACTATTTTCCTCGGTTTAGCATTGCGCGGCGCCGCCCGACCCATTTATATTAGTTTTTTTTAATACAAAGATGAGGCAACGCATGAGCTGGCTGGACCGCCTGGCGGACATTGAGGAGCTGGAGGACGCGGAATTCGACGCGGGCCTCGTGGCCGAACTGGAATCCCGCGCAGGCCATGTGGCGTCCCGCCCGATCCGGTTCTCGACACCGACCTTCAAGGAATATTCCAGCAGCGAACTGGAAGGCTGCGGCAAGAACAGCTTTCCCGCCTTTTCCATAACCGCCGGCGGCTGCGCGCTGGACTGCGACCACTGCCAAGCCAAAATCCTGGAACCCATGATCCCGGCGACCAACCCGGAAATGCTGGACGCCAAGGTGCGCGACATGGTGCTGCTGCGTGACCTGCAGGGCTTCCTGCTGTCCGGCGGGTCGAACCGCAAGAACGAGATCGCCTACGAGCGCTTCTACCCCGTCATCGAGGGGCTGAAGCGCGACTTTCCCCATCTGAAGATCGCCATCCATACCGCCTTGACCGACGAGCGCCGCGCCAGGTTGATGGAAAGCGCCGGCGTGGACACCGCCATGATGGACGTGATCGGCGCGCAGGAGACCATCCGCGACGTCTATCATCTGGATCGGCCCGTCGCCGATTTCGAGGCGACGCTGGAAGCGCTGTGCGCCACGAATATGGAAATCGTGCCGCATATCGTCATCGGCCTGCATTACGGCCGCATCCTGGGCGAGGCCAATGCACTGGATATCGTCAGCCGCCACAAGGTGCATGCGCTGGTACTGGTGGTCATCATGCCCTTCTATTCCAAGCCCGGCACCTTCATGACGCCGGATGCCAACGAGGTCGGCCGGATTTTCCTGGAGGCCCGCGACCGTATCCCCGACCGCCAGGTATTGTTGGGCTGCGCCCGCCCGCCCGGCATGCACAAGCGCATCACCGACGCTTATGCCGTAATGGCGGGGCTGGACGGCATCGCCTTCCCGGCCGACGGCGCGGTGGCGGTCGGCGGCATGGTGGGCCGGCCGATGAACCAGGAACATGCCTGCTGCTCGATCAAGATCGGCGCGGGAGAAGCGCTGGGGGCTAGCTGCGCGGCATGAGCGACCGGGCGATTACAACAGACCTTCTCGTCGTCGGGCTGGGCCCGGCGGGCAGCCGTGCAGCGCGCGCGGCGGCCGAAGGCGGCCTGTCTGTCATCGCCATCGACAGGCGCAGGCGCCCGGGGTTCCCGGTGCAATGCGCCGAATTCATCCCCGCGCTGATGGAACAGGAAATCGCCGGCCTCGAAGGCGTTACCCGCCAGTTCATCGACACAATGGCGACCTTCGTCGAAAATGAAGCGCCCGATCTGCGCGAAAATTTTCGGGGCCGCATGGTGGACCGCGGCGAATTCGACCGATTGCTTGTCAAAATGGCTCATGAAGCCGGCGCCGATTGCCGCTTCGGGCTGCAACTGAACGATCTGGCGGCGGACGGGATCGCGTCATTGTCGGACGGAACGCGCATTTCGGCCCGTGCCATCGTCGGGGCCGACGGGCCGCGCTCGGCCATCGGCAGGGCGGTCGGGCAGGTCAATGACGAGATCGTGGAGACGCGGCAGGTCTCCGTTGCGCTGCTGAAACCGTATGAGGCCACGGACATCTTCCTGTCGGCGAAAATCGTCGGCGGTTATGCCTGGCTGTTCCCGCGCGGCGGGATCGCCAATGTCGGCCTTGGGGTAGTGCCGGGCGAACGCCATCGCCTGAAGCCCTTGCTGAAAGACCTGCATGCGATGCTGATCGCCGAGGGCCGTGTCGGGCGCGGCGTGATGGGCCATACGGGCGGGGCGATTCCCGTGGGTGGCATGCTGAACCCCATCGGTGCGCTGGGCGATGTCCCGGTGCTTCTGGCCGGCGACGCGGGCGGCCTGGCCAATCCGGTCAGCGGCGCCGGGATCAATTCGGCCGTGCTGTCGGGCAGTCTTGCGGGCGAGGCCGCGGCCGCATGGCTGGGGGGCGACGGGGACGCGCTGGCGAATTACGTAGACGAGTTGGAGGCCCTGTTCGGCGCCTCCATCGGGCGGGCGCTGCGCAGGCGGCGCGCGATCATGCGGGAATATGAGAAAGGGTTCGGTCCTTTGCCGGCCGCGCTGCGGGCGGGCTGGATCGCCTATCCGGAATATTGGGCGGACGAAGAGACCGCCGGGACAGAGTTGGAGACTGCATTATGAGCTGCTTGAAACCCGAAGGCATGGATCCTGTGGCAAACGGCAAGGGCGGGTTGGACTACAACCCCTTCGACGTCATGCAGCCGCGCGCCCCCGAGCAGATTCCGGCGGAGGCCCGAAACGGCGGCCGGGTGAAGCAGGCGGACCAGGCGCCGGAGGGCGTCTATCGGCCGGACTACAATATCCTCACCCCCAATATGCGTTCGCCCGATTATGTTCAGATGTCGACGGCCGCCGCAATCACGCTGGGCATCGCGCAGGGCAAGATGCTGCGCTGCGAATGCACGCGCTGCCTCAATCTGCTGTTGACCTACCCCGAGGGCTGCCGCGCCAACTGCGCCTATTGCGGGCTGGCCCGCCATCGCGAGGCCGAGCGCGACTATGCCGACCGCAATTTCATCCGGGTCGACTGGCCGGCCGTGCCGATGGCCGAGGTCGTGGATATCGTGGCCAGGGACGGCGGGAATTCACCCTTCCACCGCATGTGCATCAGCATGATTACCCATCCGAATTCCGATGAGGACACGGTGTCGGTGCTGAAGAAATGGACGAGCAAGATCGATCCGTCGGCGATTCCGATATCGATCCTGTCCAACCCGACGACGATGACCCGCCAGGATGTGCAGACCCTGCACGAGCTGGGCTCCGACATCTTTACCGTGGCGCTGGACGCGGCGACGCCGGGACTGTTCGACCGCACGCGCGGCAAGGGCGTGCAGTCGCCGCATTCATGGAAGAAATATTGGGAAATCCTGGAGGATGCGCGCGACATCTTTGGGCCGAAGAAATTCGGCGCCCATATCATCGTCGGCATGGGCGAGACCGAGCACGAGGTGCTGACGCTGGTGCAACAGCTCGTCGATATGGGCGGGCACAGTCACATGTTCTGCTTCTTCCCCGAGAAGGGCTCGCTGATGGACCATCTGCCGGCGACGCCGCGCGACCAGTGGCGCAGGGTGCAGCTTGCCCGTTACCTGATCGATTATTGCGGCGTGCGCGTCGACCAAATGAAGTTTGACGAACACGGCCGGGTTGATGATTACGGCATGCCGAAGGGCGAACTGGACGCCATCATCAATGCCGGCATCGCCTTCCGGACCTCCGGCTGTCCGGGCAAGTTCGCCGACGATATCTCGGCCTGCGACCGGCCCTACGGCGATTCGCCGCCCAGCAATATCGCCAGCTATCCCTTCCAGCCGAACGGCAACGATCTGCGCACCATCCGCAAGCAGCTGGATATCCGCAAACCGGCGAACTGACATGTCTAAGCCAAGCTTCCGCGTCATCGATACCGGCCTGCGCGAGGGTCGCGCCAATATCGCCTTCGACCAGGCGCTGATCGACGCGCGCAACGCGGGCGAGGTTCCCGATACGATCCGTTTCCTGCGCTTTCCGCCGACCGCCCTGATCGGGCGGCATCAGGCGCTGAGCCAGGAAATCCAGCTCGCCCATTGTTACGATAACGATATCGGCGTGGTGCGGCGCATCACCGGCGGCGGCGCGATCTATTTCGACGAGGGGCAGTTGGGCTGGGAGCTTGCGTTCGATCGCAAGACCCTGGGCATTGCCAGCCTGGCGGACCTGACCAGGAAGATCTGCGAGGCGGCCGCCTTGGGAATCGGCCATCTGGGCGTCGATGCGAAATACCGGCCGCGCAACGATATCGAGGTCGACGGCCGCAAGATATGCGGCACCGGCGGCTTCTTCGACGGCGATACGCTGTTCTACCAGGGCACGCTGCTGATCGACATGGATCCGAGCCATATGGTGGCGGCCCTCAAGGTGCCGGCGGCGAAGCTGAAGAAACGAAACCTCGATTCGGCCGAACAGCGGGTAACCACGCTCAAGGCGCTGCTCGGCGACGATCTGCCGCCGCTGCCCGCGATCCAGAACGCGTTGCTTGCGGGTTTCGCCGTGGGCCTTGGCATCGAGCCGGCGTGGGGCGAGATCACGGCGGCCGAGGAACAGCGCGCCGTTGACGCCTTCGACGAGGAAATCGGCACCGACGAATTCGTCCATGAGATCGATGATCCCGGCGCCGGCGACAATGTGCTGTCGGCCAGCCATACCTGCCCCGGCGGCACGGTGGAATCCCATGTGCGGCTGGAAGGGCCGGGCGCGCCGCGCATCCGCGAGGTGCTGTTCACCGGCGACTTCTTCGTCACGCCGCCGCGCACCGTCTTCGATCTGGAAGCCAGCCTGCGCGGGGTCCCGGCGGCGGAATCCGGCGAAGCGGTCGAGAAATTCTTCGCCGAGGCCCCGGTCGATCTGCTGACCATCCAGCCGGCCGATTTCCGCACCGTGCTGGAAAGCGCGATCACCGCCGGTTCGCAAACATGAGCAATATATCGGAGTATCCGATCTTCGTGATCCAACACACCTCGGGCGAATTCCTTGGTCTGATGGAAGATCACCTGGAAGGGCGCGGCATCCGCTTCAACTATTTCCGGCCCTTCACCGCCGGCGGCGGCATCCCTGCCACCATGGAGTTCAGCGCCGGACTGATCCTGCTGGGCGGCGGCCCCTGGGGTACGAAGGGCGGCCGCGCTACGCCGACCCTGACGGAAGAGGTGGAACTCGCCCGGCAAGCCATCGAACTGGGCAAGCCGGTCGTCGGCATCGGGCTCGGCGCGCAGATCCTGGCGATTGCCGCGGGCGGCGGATCGGAGCCGTCGGAGCTGGTGTTCGAGGTCGGCGAGGCGACCCGCAGCCGCGACGACGCGCTGGGCGGGTTCCTGCCGGAGCGCTTTCCGCTGGTGACCTTCATGCGCGACCGGCCGGTGCTGCCGCCGGATGCCGACGTCCTGGCGACCGACAGCCATGGCGACCCTGCCCTGTTCCAGACCCGCGGCAACTGCTTCGGCTTCGCCGGGCATCCCGGCGCCAAGGCCGGCATGGCGGAAGACCTGATCATGGAATTCGACGAACTGCCCGACAGTTTCGGCGAGACGCTGGACGCCTTCCGTGGCGTTCAGAAACCGCTTGAGGATTCGCTGGTCTACATCATGACCGGCCTGATACAGGCGACCGGCTGGATGCAGCCGGTAACCGGCGCGCGGGCCGACGGCTGAACCGGCCGGGAGTGAGCCGGTGAAGGCATGTATTTCCGGCTCTGTTCAGGTATAAAATAACCCTGATTTCGCTCCGGTTATATAATAGTTGTCTTATTTAGAATATACTAATATGATTGTTGTCTTGTTGTGGCGGCGCGCTATATCAAATTCGTCGGATACCGGCGGAAAAAAACAAGAATAGGCGCCAGGGTACGGAAACGTTTTGCCAGGAGAGAGGGCGAATGGCTGAGAAACTCGTGATCGTTATGGCCAACAGCGATCCGCGCAACGGCGAGGAGCTGGGGGCGCCCATCTTCCAGGCGTCCGTGGCCGCGGCCATGGAATTCGAGGTCGAGGTGATCTGCACCGCGACCGCCGGCGTGCTGCTGAAGAAGGGCATCGCCGAAAATCTGACCGTCAAGGAAGGCTCGCCCAAGACCGTCTACGATTTCATCAAGGACGCGCATGAGGCCGGGGTGAAGTTTTTCACCTGCTCGCCGAACCTGGACCTGTTCGACATGTCCGAAGAAGATTTGATCCCCGAATGCGAAGGCATCGTAGGTGGCGCCTACCTGATCGAAAAGGTCATGGACGACGACACCAAAGTTCTCACCTATTGACGGGGGTGGTCGGGTAATGGGTCACGAAGGCACCAGTCGCGTTCAGAGCTATATCGGCGATCCGCTGTCGGACGCGCCGGCCGTCGACCGCGGCATGCTGGAAGAGGTCTTCCAGGATATCCAGGCCGACATGCGCTACGACCACGAATTGAATGGCTGCCTGAATTGCGGCATCTGCACCGCCACCTGCCCGGCGGCGCATTATTACGATTTCAGCCCGCGCGAGATCGTCCAGCTTCTCTGGACCGAAAACCTCGAAGGCATCTACGACGCCATGCAGGAAAAGATCTGGGCCTGCGCCCAGTGCTATACCTGCGCCGCGCGCTGCCCCTTCGGCAATTCGCCGGGCGGCCTGATCATGCTGATGCGCGAAGCCGCGATCAAGCACGGCATGCAGTCGGCCAAGGACGTGCTGCGCCCGTTCAGCCGCGTGATGCTGAAACTGATTTCGACCGGCAACCAGCTGGCACCGGACATGATCAATCCGGATCATTTCGCCGACTGGGGCCCCAATATCTCGAAGATCGACGCACCGCTGAAGCTGCTGCGCAAGGCAGTCCCGGTGCCGACCATGCACACCACGGAAACGGCGTGGCAGGTCAATCTGAAGACTTCCGTCGAGCTTTACACCATCTGGGAAATGACCGGGGTGCTCGACCAGCTTGAGACCATCGACGAGAACCTGTTCGACGTGATCTCGGACATCATGGACGAGAAACGCGAGGACTGGGACGACTGGATGGACGAGCAGGAAGACGAAGACGACGAATAGACAAGTTCCGCTTAAGGAACGGGGTTGATGGCAACGAGCGGCGGGACCGCCCGACAGGGGCGGGTGTCGCCGGAGAGTGTTAGGAGCAAAAAACAATGACTGGCGACAACGGAAACAATGGCGACGAACGTTTCACGGGCCACGGGTCCGAGTGGAACAATTCCAGCCTGAGCAGCGATGATGCGAACATCGCGACCGCCTGGGTCGAGCAGAAGATCGACAAGCGCTCGATGCTGACCAACAAGGATCGCGTCGAGGATGTGCGCGACATCATGTGGCAGCTGGAAAAGGACGGGCAGATCGTCGTCCATCGCGTGACAGACGATCACCAGCCGGTCATGCACAAGACGCTCTATGGCTGGGACAAGAAGATTCCCACCAACCGCCTGTGGCATCACAAATCCTGCGGCCAGTGCGGCAATATCCCCGGCTATCCGACCTCGCTCTTGTGGCTGATGAACGAGCTGGGCCTGGAATATCTCGACGAGACCGACCAGACTTCCTGCACCGCCTGGAACTATCACGGCTCGGGCATCGGCAATCTGGAAAGCCTGGCCGCCGTGTTCCTGCGCAACTTCCATCAGGCCTATGTCTCGGCCAAGGCCGAGGGCAAGCCCGAGGGCTACTACTATCCGCTGGTCCATTGCGGCACGTCGTTCGGCAATTACAAGGAAGTGCGCGGCTACCTGCTGCATTCCGCCGAGCTGCGCGAGCGGGTCACGAAGATCCTGGCCAAGCTGGGCCGCCTCGTCGACGGCAAGCTGCTGATCCCCGAAGAGGTGGTGCATTATTCCGAGTGGGTGCACGCCATGCGCCCGCAGATCAAGGAACGCCAGGTCGTCGACTGCAGCAACCTGCGCGCCACCATCCACCCGGCCTGCCATGTCTACAAGATGGTGCCGGAGGACGTGATCTATGACGACGACGTGCTGGACGGCAACCGCGTGGCGGTCTCCACCGGTATCGTCGAGGCGCTGGGCGCCCAGGCGATCGATTATTCCACCTGGTACGATTGCTGCGGCTTCGGCTTCCGTCACATCATTTCCGAGCGCGAGTTCACCCGCTCCTTCGCTATCGACCGCAAGATCCGCGTCGCGGTGGAAGAAGCGCGGGCCGACGTGATGATCGGCCACGATACCGGCTGCATCACCACGCTCGACAAGAACCAGTGGATCGGCAAGGCCACCGGCAACCCGGTGGAGCTTCCGGTCATGGCAGACTGCCAGTTCGCCGCGCTGATGTGCGGCGCGCACCCTTACAAGATCATCCAGATGCATTGGCATGCGTCCCCGATGGAGACCTTGCTGGAGAAGCTGGGGATCGACTGGCAGGCGAAGAAAGCCGAGTTCGAGGCCTATCTGAAAGAGGTCGAGGCCGGCAATGGCGAAACCCTCTACGACCCGCGTCGGATGATTACCTCCGGGCCGGGCTACAAGCGCATCGAAGGATAATAAGGATAGTCATGAGCAAACCGGTCCTTATCGTCGGCGGCGGCCCCGCCGGCCTGTCGGCGGCCCACGCCCTCGCAACCGTCGGCCAGAAATCGGTTCTGGTCGACAAGCAGCAAACGCTGGGTGGCCATCCCATTCACAGCGGCTACGCCAAGCTGGTGCCGTCCGGCGAATGGGCCAGGGACGTCATCGGCGCGATGGTCGACCGGGTGGAGCAGAACGCGCTGGTCGAAGTCCACAAGGGCACGACGGTCAAGTCGTTTGCGGGCGAGCCGGGCAACTTCACCGCCGAGCTGGATGACGGAAAATCGGTCGAAGCGGCGTCCACGATTCTGGCCACCGGCTTCACCCATTTCGACTCGATCAACAAACCGGAATGGGGCTTCGGCACCTACCCGGACGTGGTCACCACGACCCAGGTCGAACAGATGTTCTCGTCGGGCGCCGGCGTTCGCTGCCCGTCCGACGGGCGCAAGCCGAAGCGCGTGGCGATCCTGCTGTGCGTCGGTTCGCGCGACCGCCAGATCGGCCGCGAATGGTGCTCCAAGATCTGCTGCACCGTGTCGTCGAACATTGCCATGGAGATCCGCGAGGAACTGCCGGATTGCCATGTCTATATCTACTACATGGATATCCGCACCTTCGGGCTCTACGAGGATACCTACTACTGGCGCAGCCAGGAAGAGTTCAAGGTCAAGTACATCAAGGCGCGCATCGCCGAAGTGACCTCGGACGGCGAGAAGCTGATCGTCAAGGGCGAGGACACGCTGGTCAAGCGCCCGATCACCATTCCCTTCGACATGGTGGTGCACGCAATCGGCATGGACCCGAACGTGGACAACATGGTGATCGGCTCGATCTTCGACGTGAAGCTGCAGAAGCACGGCCATATCGAAAAGGCCAGCACCTACAGCGCGATGAGCGGCACGTCACGCCCCGGCGTCTATGTCGCCGGCGCCGCCACCGGACCGGAGACGATCGACGATTCGATCGCCCAGGGCCAGGCTGCGGCGATGGCGGCGATGACCCATACGGTGCCGGTCAAGGCCGCGGCCGAGTAACGGGGCCATGGCGTTGAGCGCGGCGAAACATAACGACCCCGGCATGGAGGACCGCCCGGTCCTGCATCTCGACGGGCCGACGCTGACCTCCAACATGGAGGTTCTGGCACGGCATGCCGAGCATGATGGCGGCGTCGAGCGCTATGTGGACGGGTTGAAATTCAAGGCCGGCCTGTTCGATGAGGCGCTGGGCAAGGGCCGCGCGAAGCATCTGAACGAAGAGACCTTCAAGGGCCTGGTCGCCTTCATGCCGTCGGTGCGCCGGCGCATTGGCCCGCGGCTTAAGGAAGCGGGCTTCCCGGCCTTCCGCGAGGCGCTGGTAGCGCTGCTGGACGGCGCCGAAGACACGACGACGGCGGATGCCCGCATGGCGGCCTTCCGCGCCGCCTTCCCGGACGACCGCAAGCATCGCTGGGTCCGCGACCTCGGCGCCGAGGTGCTGCACTACACCCTGCCCGAGCTTTACCCGATGATGTGCCGCTGGGTATGGGACGTAAAGACCAATACCGGTGTGCTGCGCGAGATCTGGCATGACGACAATGTCGAACATCTGGTGATCGACATTCCCGATAATTACGCCGCCTTCCTGATGCTGCGCGAGGAACTGTCGCAGTTCCTGACCGACAATGGCGTCTATCGTGACGTGATGCATTACGTCGACCTCCTGCAGGCGCAGATCTACGGCCATTATGTCAGCAGCCAGGGCAGCACTTATCTGCGCGCCGATTTCAGCCAGGAGGAAGATCCCATGCAATATGTCCGCCGGCTGCTGGGCCTGGACGGCATCGACACCACCACCGGCCGCACGCGCTTCAAGACCGTCGATGGCGAGGCGCACCTGGTCGCTGACATCAAGCTCCTGAATTGAGATAGACATGCCGATCCATGAAAAATCACTGATCCGCCCGGAAGACCTCGTTGAAGGCAGCGGGGAGGCGCACATCATCGATGGCGTCGATGTTTCCGGCCATTGGAGCACCTTCATCAAGTCCCGCGTGGTCAAGGACTACAACGAGGACATGGAGGCCGAGATCGCGGCCCTGCCCGGCGGCGAGTTTATCCACCGCTGCTGGCAATGCGGGTCCTGCACCAACGCCTGCACGGTCAACGCCATCAACCCGGACTTCAACCCGCGCTACTGGATCTACCTGATCCGCACGGGCATGGAAGAGGAACTGCTGCGCGACAAGGACATCATCTGGCAGTGCGTGTCCTGCCACAAATGCAGCTACACCTGCCCGCGCGACGTGTTGCCGGAAGGCGTGATGAAGGCCACCGCCCATTGGCTGGAGCTGAAGGGCCACACGCCGAAGTCGCACTCCACCGTCTTCGATGAAGTCTTCGCCGAGCAGGTCATCAAGACCGGTAAGATCGAGGAAGGTCGTGTCTTGCGACGCTTCTTGACCCGCACCGGCCAGCCGCTGCTGCAGGGCTGGGTGCTGACGATGGCCCTGAGAATGATCCGCCATTTTCCGATCAAACTGATGATCCATATGGGCCTGGCCAACTTCATTCACCCGAGGACCAGCGGCTGGGGCCGCGCGCGCGCCGCGATCGAGGAATATGTCGAAGAACAGGAAGCCGAGCACCGCAAGGCGCTGAAGCTTGACCAACCGGCCGAGTAAAGAGGACCAGAGCATGGAA
Source organism: uncultured Alphaproteobacteria bacterium (assembly GCA_947259795.1). Classification (GTDB taxonomy): domain Bacteria; phylum Pseudomonadota; class Alphaproteobacteria; order UBA8366; family JADFVY01; genus JADFVY01. The sequence continues at coordinate 11,955 of CAMYNJ010000016.1, forward strand.
CAGAAGTACAAGAAGGTCGCCTATTATCCCGGCTGCGCACTGGAAGGCACCGGCCATTCCTACAGCCGGTCAACCAAGGAATTGGGCAAGGCGCTGGGCCTCGAACTGGAAGAGGTCAAGAACTGGAACTGCTGCGGGGCGATGGAGGTCAAGAACGTCGACCCGAAGCTCCAGACCTATCTGTCGTCGCGCGTGATGTCGATCGCCGCCAACGAGATGGGCTACGACACCGTGATGGCGCCCTGCAACGGTTGCTACCACAATCTGAAAAAGGCGGAATACGACCTGGAGAACGATCCGGCGTCGGTCGAGGTCGTCGGCAAGCTGTCGGAAAAGGCCGGGCACCAGACCTACGAGGCCGGCCAGGTCGAAACCATCCACGCGCTGGACTGGATCAAGGATTCGCTGGGCGAGGAGGGCATCCGCGCGCGGGTGAAAAACTCGCTGAAGGACCTGAAGATCGCCAATTACTATGGCTGCATGTATACGCGGCCCCGCCATATTTTCCCCGAGAAGGACAAGGGCGAGGGCAGCGAGTCGACCTCGAAGCCGCATTACATGGACGATCTGCTGGCTGCTGCCGGGGCGGAGAATGTGGATTTCCCGCTGAAAACGGCCTGCTGCGGCGGCGCCCATACGCTGTCGGATTCCGACACCTCGACCAGGCTGGTGATGAACCTCATCCGTGCGGCCGAGGCTTCGGGCGCGGAAGTCATCGCCACCGAATGCCCGACCTGTCATTCCGGCTTGGAGATGCACCAGATTCGCGCCGAGAAGCAACATGGCGAGAAGAGCAACGTGAAGATCATTTACTTCACTCAGTTGCTGGGCCTGGCGCTGGGCCTCAGCCCGAGGCAGGTGGGCATCCACGAGAACGTCTCGGACTCCATGGGCTTGCTGAAGGAAAAGGGACTGGCATGAGACCGCTTGCCGACATCGAAGCCGGGATCGACTACCGGGAGCGCAACTCCGCCGAGCCGGCTGAGGCCGCGGGCGAGCTGTTGAAGTTCGGCGAGGAGATTCTCGAACACTGGCTGGACGCCCACGACAAAGCGCCGACCGGCGAGAAAAAGGAAGGGTTCCGCCTGCTGGCGCTGCACCGACAGGCCGCCCAGGGCGACCCCAGCTTCAACGCCTGCCGCGAGACCTGCCGGGAGCTGGCCTACCACTACAATCTGATCACGCTGGACGCGCTTCATGCGGAGTCCAGCCAGCGCCTCGTCATGATGGTGATGGTGGTGCGGCATCTATATCTGTTCGTCACCGGCAAGATGCAAACCGCCGAACTAGGCGAGTTCTGCTGTGCGTCTCGCCCGTTGCGCGCAAACGCAAATTGAACCATAAATAGAGACTGAATTTGCCGGGGCCGGTCGAAGAGCCGCCTGCCCCGGGGTGGAAGTCAAAGACAGGAGACCTTGACGATGGCCAATGTGCGCGGCTGCAATCTTCCCGACGATCGTCTTTACGATGTCGACAACCATATCTGGTTTACCGAGGTCGGTGATGGCACCGTCAAAATCGGCATGACGACCGTGGCGACCGCGATGGCGGGCCAGTTGGTGGCCTTCACGCCGAAGAAGGTGGGCCGCTCGGTCAAGGCCGGCAAGTCCTGCGCCACGGTAGAGTCCGGCAAATGGGTCGGCCCGGCGAAATCGGCGGCGGCCGGAGAGGTCGTTGCGGTCAATGAAGACCTGGTCGGCAATCCCTCGCTCGCCAACGACGACCCCTACGATAAGGGCTGGCTGGTCATCCTGCAGCCGGAAGACTGGGCCAGCGTGAAGGGAGGCCTGACCCCGGGCTCGGAAGTCGCCGCCCCCTACGAGGCCAAAATGGAATCCGACGGCTTCGCCGGCTGCGGCTAAGCTCCTTTCTGCCTGACAATCCGTTTCAGCCCGCGCCCTGGCGCGGGCTTTTTCATGCGCCGGCGGGCCGGTACGGCCGCCTATGGATATTCCGCAAACAGTGTGGCGTTTTGTCGCAGGTACAGGCTGGCCCGTCGTGAAATAATCCGCCAACAAACACGTTGTACAGACCAAGGGGTTGCAGCCTGGGACGCCGCCAAAGAGCGGTGGCCAGGTTTCCGCATAAAAAACAATCTGAACTGGTGGCGCTGGAAGGCATAGGGTAATGACAGGCACGGCACGCGCAGCCCAGACGCTGGATATGAAGGGCATGTTATGCCCCACGCCGCTGATCCGGGCGCGGAACATGATTGAAATCATGGAGCCGGGCGAAAGCATTGAGGTACTCGCCACCGACCCGGCGGCCATCAGGGATTTCAAGGCTTATGCGAAATCCGCCGGCCACGAACTGCTGGACTGGAGCGAGACCCGGGGGTTGATCAGGATCCTCCTGAAAAAAGGCGCCGCCTGAAAGCAGTGCGGCGCCTCTTCGATGCGGTCGGTCGGCCGGTCAGCCGCGCGCGAACATTGCCGCCAGCGCGGCCCCGAGCCCGCCTTCCTCCAGGTATTTCATGCCGTAGATACCGCCGGCGATGATCGACGCCAGCGCGATCACCGAACCCAGCGCCAGCGTCGACATGCCGGTGATGCCCTGGCCGATGGTGCAGCCCAGCGCCAGGATGCCGCCGGTGCCCATCAGGGCGCCGCCGACCAGATGGCGGATCATGTCGCTGGCATCGGTGAAGCTTTCCACCGCGAAGGTCCTGGTCGCCATCGCCATGACGAAGGATCCGGCGACAACCCCGCCGACCACCGCGATGCCGAAATTGATGGTCGCGCCCGAGAAGGTCATGAGATACATGATGCTCTCGCCGGTCGGGCTCACGAAGGTGAAGGAGCTCAGCTGCGTCGGATCGAAATCGTCATAGCCGATGACGCCCGTCGCATACCAGGCTGCCGGCACCAGTAGGCCAATGATTAGCCCGGCCGCCATGTCGCGCTTCGAGGCCCGGAATCCGGCATCCTTGAAACAGAAGGCGAGCAGCCCGCCGGCCAGAAGGATCGTCACGATCCAGCGCAACAGGTCGGCCGAGGCGCCGGTCAGCCCGGCCAGCAGGTCGGGAAGGCCTTGGGAGTCGAAATTCTCCGACAGGTCTATGTTGGCCGCGGCTTCCAGTTCGACCCGACCCAAGCCGATCAGCCCGCGCAGAGTCATATAGGCGAAAATGCCCAGCACGATCGCAACCACCAGCGATTTCAGGTTTCCCGCCCCCAGACGGACCAGCGTCTTGTTGCCGCAACCGCCGCCCAGCGTCATGCCGAAACCGAACATCAGCCCGCCGATGATGGCCCCGGCCCAGCCGAAACTGGTGGTGAGATAAATGGATTCGTTGAGGTCCACGACGCCGAAGACGTGCATCGCCTGGCTGACCAGCATGGCCACCGCGATCGCCATCAGCCACGCCCGCATGCGGTTCCAGTTGCCCATGAAGACCATGTCCGAGATGGCCCCCATGGTGCAGAAATTGGTGCGGTGGGCGGTGGCGCCGAACACCCCGCCCAGCACGAATCCGGCAATGGCCACGACGGTGCCGATCTCCATCTCTTCCATGGTCGTTTCCTCTCAACGCTAATTCCCGCCCGACCGAAAACGGTTGCGTGGGCGGACGAGCCGCCAACGGTTCCGACCGCCCGCGACGATAGTTATAATTTTTCGAATATGTAATTAGCAAGGGACCGGGCGCAGGCGCAAGCCCGGATTACGGAGCCCCTCGTTACGAGGGATCGGGCGCGGGGCATATCGCGTGGCGCGTTTACAGGCAATGCAGAAGTACGCGCATCCGCTCGGTATGGAATTCGTCCCAGGCGGCGCGCAACGCCGGTTCGGCTGCCGGTATCCGGTCGCCTCGATGCCAGTCCCACATGGCATCCAGCAAGGGGTTCAGCTGTTCCATCAGCTCATGGGTCCGCATGTCGCCGTTGGTCCAGCCGATATAGGCGCCGGCCTTGCGAAATCCGTCGCGGTCGTCATGTTCATCCGCCAGTTCGATCAGGCGGCGGAGGCGCGCCACATCCTCGCGCAGCAACTGGGCGCGAAACACGCTCTCTTCGCCCGCTAGCCGCGATTCAAGCTCTTCGATAAGATTCATTCGGTCTGCATCCGTCGTTGAGTTCCGGACGAACTATATTGTACGCCCCGGCGCGAACGTCCAGGTTCCGGCCGGTTTACGCCAATGGAAATTATTGCTGGACCCAGGGCAGGCCTGCGACCTTCCAGCCGTTCGATTTTCCGCGATGCTTGGTGCCGTCCAGGTCGCCCTCGAACCCGTCGGATATGTTGTAGCAGGGGCCGAAACCGGCGCCGGTCAGCGCGATCGCTGCATCGCGCGACCGCACGCCCGACCGGCAGATCAGCAGTAGAGACTGGTCGCGGGCGACGCCCTCGGCCTCGAGATGGGCCACGAATTCGGGGTTTACGTCCATGTTGGGCCACTGGTTCCACTGCACGCAGACGACCGTGCGGTGCAGCCGCGATACATCGGGGAGTCCGACATATACCCATTCGGCGACCGTGCGCACGTCGATCAATATCGCGTCCGCGTCCTCCTCCATGAACTTCCAGCCTTCCAAGGCCGTAAGGTCGCCTTCATATCCTTTATTCAAAAGCACGGTTCCGTGCGCTCCCCTTGCCGGTTTGACGTAATACCATGATGCCGCCCCGCTGGCGACGGGTCCAGCCCGTTTCGCAAAAAACAACGGTGGCGCATCGCCGCAGACGGGCGGTCCGGGTTAACCGGTTCTATGGACTCGTTACCGGTGCCGGGCCATGGCGACCGGATCGATTTCCATTATGGCCTTGCGCATTGGGCCTTCCAGTTCCTGACCAGGAGGCGGCGACGGATATTGCCGCCTTCGCCCGCGCGATCACAATGTGGCAATTGTCACCGCGGCCCGGTCTGCATTTACGCTAATATCGCGCTGTGAAGGCTTGGATTCGCCCTTGGACGTAAATTTAAACAAATTGTGATAAATATAGTTAATCTCAATTATAGCATTGAAAATATTTATGGTTATGTGATTTTCGAGAGGCTTCGCCGAAGCGATTGAGGTAGCAGCCCCGATTTATGGCGAAAATGTGGCCGGAAAGTGGAATAATGGAATGACCGACCCGTTGTTTGAGGGAGTTTTGGATGCGATGGCCGGGTGTGGGAAATGCTGTCGCGAAAATGTGGGGCGCGGAGAAAAAAAAGTGTCAGGAACAGGTGCCGGAAGGCTGGACGCCGGGCGAAGTAGACTCCTTGTGACCATAACGATTATGCCGGCTGTTATTTTATTGGCAGCCGCATGTTCCGGTGGGTCCGGCGCTGTGGGGGAATCGGCGCTGGCGTTACAGGCAGCGCCGGTGCGCGGCGAAATGTTGTCCCCGCCTGCCGCCAGCCGGGGCGCGCTGGTCGCGCTTGAGGCGACGCTGGCCGACATGCTGGGCGATCCCGGCTCTGCCAGCTACAAGGGCAGCGCCGCGGCCTGGACGGTACCGGCGGATATTTCGCCGGCGGTGATTTATCGAAATCGCGGATATCGTCCGCTGTGGGTAACGGACGAGGGACGCTTTACCCCGCAAGGCGCCTTGCTGATCGACCGTCTTGCCGACTCGCGGATGGATGCGCTGGATCCGGCCGCCTATCGCATCGACAGGATCCGTGCCGTGATGGCGCAAGGCGACGCGATCGGGACTTCCGCCGCCGAGTTGTTGTTGAGCGCCGCGCTGGTTCGCTATTCGGCCGACCTTTGGGGTCGCGAGGATTTGGATATCGGCGTGCTGCGCCGCGCCGCCTCGGCCGAGAATTTCAACAGTTTCATCGACGGGCTGGCGCCCGCCGATCCCGCTTACAGAAGGCTGCGCGACGCCCTGGTGAAATACGAGGCGATCGTGATGGTCGGTGGATGGGAAACCATCCGGGAGGGCGAGACGCTGCGTTCTGGCGCATCGGACAGCCGCGTTCTCGCCCTTCGCCGACGCCTGGCCTTTTCCGGCGATCTGCCGGAGGGCGCGGATACCGAATCGACCGATTTCGACGGCGAACTTGAAGGGGCCGTAAAACGCTTCCAGGCGCGCCACGGACTGACCGTGGACGGGGCAGTCGGCGCCAGGACCCTGGGAGTCCTGAATGTGCCTGCGGAAGTCCGGGCCGCACAGCTTGCCGAAAATCTGCGCCTGCAGCGCAAACCCGAATCCCGTTTCGGCGATCGCGCCATTGTGGTCAACGTCGCCGCCTACGAACTGGTGATGTACGATGGCGGCAAGGAAGTGCTGCGCAGCCGAACGATTGTCGGTCAGCCGGACTGGCAAACACCGCGGCTGGCGAGCGAGCTCAAATGGCTGGAGATCAATCCGACATGGTCGGTGCCGCGCAACATCGCGATCAAGGAAATCATGCCGAAATTGCGCCGCGACGGAACCGAATATCTCGACGAACGCGGCTTTCGGCTGTTCGATGCCCAGTCGCGCGAACTGGATAAGGAAACGGTGGATCTGACCTCCATCGAAGGCGACAGCCTGCCCTTTATCCTGCGGCAGGATCCGGGGCCCCGCAATCCGCTGGGCAATGTCAAGTTCATGTTCCCGAACGACGAGGCCATCTACTTGCATGACACCCCGTCGCGACGCTCGTTCGGCCGGACCAACCGCGCGCTCAGCCATGGCTGCGTTCGCGTCGAGGCTGCCGCGAAGCTGGCGATGTTCCTGTTGAAGGAAGAAGGCTGGACGCAGGCCGATTACGACAAGGTCCTGAATTCGGGCAGGACCTATCGCGTCCCGCTGCACAATCCGATGCCGGTCCATATCGTCACGCGGACCGCCTGGGTGGATGCGGATAACAGCGTACAGTTCAGAAACGATCCCTATATACAAGGCAAGAGCTTGCAAGTTGCCTTAAATTAAGGGGAAAAGCCGCCAAGTAGTCTCCCGGCGGAAACCTTCTGTAAACCTTTATATTCGATATTATGCCCTGTTCAACCGACTGGGGAGACGGTTGACGTTCCGGAATTTATGGTTAACATCGGAGCGCGATGGGCATGAAGGGTTGTTTCTCCACTAAACCGGCGGGCAAGGGAATCGGGCGGCGTTCGATTCTGCGTCTTGGCATGGCCGGACTGGCCGGCGTCGCGGCGAATCCCGCGCTGGCGGCTCTCAATGGCGCTCGCGAGCGCAAGATTTCGCTGCACAATCTTCACACCGGCGAAACCATTCGCACCACATTCTGGGCTGACGGCGTGTTCCAGGCCGATGCCCTGCGCGATATCGATTTCGTGCTGCGCGATTTCCGCACCGGCGAGGTTTCCGAGATCGACCTGCAATTGCTTGTCCTGCTGCACCGGGTTAAGCAGGCCGCCGGCTCGGACAAGCCCTTCGAGGTCATTTCGGGCTATCGTTCGCCGAAGACCAATGCCGCCCTGGCCAACAACAGCAGCGGCGTGGCTAAGCGCAGCCTGCATATGCAGGGCATGGCGATCGATGTCCGTTTGCCGGACGTGCGGCTGGCGCATTTGCGCGACGCCGCGAAGTCGCTCAAGGTCGGCGGCGTCGGCTATTATCCCAAGAGCAATTTCATCCACGTCGATACCGGCCGCGTCCGTTACTGGTAGGGACCGATCCGGGATTACGGATCCTGTCCGCGGGGCGCTTGACGCGCCGCCGCATATGCTGCCACATGTTACAATGGCAGAGTTGAAATCCACGATCACCTGTCCCGAATGCGGACATGCGGCAACCGAAACCATGCCCACCGATTCCTGCCAGTTCTTTTACGAATGCGCGGGCTGCGGTAAGGTCTTGAAGCCGCTTGCCGGCGATTGCTGCGTCTTCTGTTCCTATGGGACGGTTCCCTGCCCGCCGATCCAGGAAGCCGGGGCAGGGGGCGCCGGTGCCGGATGCTGTGGCTGAATTGCCGCACGAAGCCGGCGCCTATGTTCTCCTGATCCGCCTCGAACAGCGGCTGTCTCTCGACATGCCGGCTTTTCGCGGGAAAAGCCTCGTCCCCGGCCTGTATGCCTACTGCGGCAGCGCCTACGGCCCCGGCGGCATCCGCGCGCGGGTATCCCGCCATCTGCGCGCCGGCAAGCCGATGCGCTGGCATGTCGACCGGCTGACCGCCGCCGGCCGGATCGAAAAGGTGGGTCTGCGTATCGGCGGCCGGGAATGCGATCTGGCCGGCGAACTGCTGGCCGGCGGGGGATTGGCGCTGTTGCCGGGCTTCGGCAGTTCCGACTGCCGCACCTGCCCGGCCCATCTCCTGCGCCTGCCTGAAGGGAAGGAAATTCGCCCGGGCCTTTTCGACCTTGCCGTTTCGCAGTGATGGGCAGTACGCTCAGCCCGCCCGCAGGTCGGCGCGTGCGCCAGCATCCTTGACCGGACGTCCATGCCAATGAAACTGATCGTCATCCCCGTCACCCCCTTTCAGCAGAACTGCTCGATCCTCTGGTGCGAGGAAACCATGAAGGGCGCCGTCATCGACCCCGGCGGTGAGGTCGACCGCATCCTCCAGGAGGTCGAGGCGCGGCATATCGAGATCGAGCGCATCCTGGTGACCCACGGCCACGCCGACCATTGCGGCGCCGTGGCGGATTTGCAGGAACGGCTGGGCGTCCCCGTCGAGGGGCCGCATGAGGACGACCGCTTCTGGATCGAGCAACTGCCGGACCAGGCCGCGCGCTTCGGGCTGGAACATTGCCGGTCCTTCGAACCCGACCGCTGGCTGGCGGAAGGCGACCAGGTCACCGTCGGCAATATTACCTTGCAGGTCATCCATTGCCCGGGCCATACGCCGGGCCATGTGGTGTTCTTCGCCGCGGCAGAGAAGGTGGCGGTGGTCGGCGACGTGCTGTTCGCGGGCTCCATCGGCCGCACCGACTTCCCGCGCGGCAATCATGAAGATCTCATCGCCTCGATCCGCAACAAGCTGTTCCCGCTGGGCGACGAGGTCGCCTTCCTGCCCGGCCACGGCCCGGCCTCCAGCTTCGGCCGCGAACGTGAAGGGAATCCTTTCGTGGGGGATGCAGCGGTCCAGTGATGACCTTCGACGCCGCTCTGTGCGGCCGCCCGCATGTCTTCAATACCATGCGCCGAAATAGCGCGCCAGGCATTGCCAGGCCAGGCTCACCGACCTGAATCGGCGATTTCTCGCCTAGATCGATATGAAACTGGTTGCCGTCTATCAATTTATGGTAAAAGAGCAGTTAACGGTCTCGACCCATTGTGGATGCTCACTGAATGAATCAATCGCTGGCCAACATCGCGTTGCTGGAAGGCATGCCCGCCGTCGAACTCGAGGCGCTGGCCAAACGGTGCCGCTGGCGGTCCTTCGGCGAAAACGAGCAGGTACTGGCGCATCTCGATGCCGGGACCGACATTTTGTTTCTGACCCAGGGCCGCCTGCGGGTGTCGCTCTATTCCGCCTCGGGCAAGGAGGTGTCGTTCGAAGACATCCCGGCCGGCCAGCATTTCGGCGAGATGGCGGCGATCGACCGGAAGGGACGGTCGGCCAGTGTCTTCGCGTTGGACCCCAGCACCGTCGCCTTTCTTTCCAGCAACGACTTCCTGGACATGGCAAGCCGGCATTTTGTTGTCGCGCAACGGGTCATGACGGCGCTTTGCCGGTTGGTGCGGCGGCTCGACGAACGGGTTTTCGAATTCAGTACATTGACCGTCAGCAACCGCATTCATGCCGAGTTGCTGCGTCTGGCCGGTGGCGAAGAGGCGGATGGCCGGACTGCGACGGTCGCGCCGGCGCCCCGCCACGCCGATATCGCCAGCCGGGTCAGCACCCACCGCGAGGCCGTAACACGCGAGATGAACGTTCTGGCGCGGGCCGGAATTATCCGCCAGGAACGTGACGCGCTTCACATCCTCGACCTGCCCAGGCTGGTGGAGATGGTGCATGAGGTTCTGGGGCTGGAGCCCAGGGAAATCGCCTGACTCCGCTTTTCCCGCGAACGAGAATTACCCAATTCGGGGAATAACTGCAAAAAATAGAATTTATTTCGGGTTATGTGGCAAATGCCACAGCCGGGCATGCCGATTCCCGCCATCATCGCTGCGAGTGAGACGCGATGGAATGGGTGGGCGAGGAACGGATCAGGATCGTATGCGCCTCTATGTCAGGAAGGCCCATGATTCTCTCCCATCCATCCGCAAAGGGTCGTCGGTGGTCGGCTGGGAGGGGAATCAGCTAAGTCGACCGGCCAACGACCGGCAGGGGCAAAGGCCGTTTCAAGGGATTGGATACGTCCAAGCGAATTCGGTCCCGCCAGCCCCCGGTTGAGGCCCTGCCGGATCTCGTTACCAAACCCGGGCGGTGGTGAACCCGCCCGGGTATTTTTTTGTTTGTCGAACCTGCGCCACGAGCCTTGACATCAGATGGCCTTGTCCAGGGCCTCGATGAGGCGGTCGACATCGCGCGCCGCATTGTAGTGGACCAGTGAAACCCGGACGACGCCGTTTTGCGGCCGCGCCCCGACGGCGTCGATGCATCGCGCGGCATAGAAATCGTCAGCGTAGATGCCGATTCTGGCGGCTCTCAGCTTTTCGGGAATCTCCCTCGAATCGCGGCCATCGACGAGAAAGGAGAACACGCTGACGCGTTCCCGACGCCCCGCCGCGCCGTGCCCGATGATCCGGATCGAGGGTTTCGACGCCAGGTAATCCTCTATGCGGCCGGCCATCGCCGTCTCGTGGGCGGCGATCAGCCCGAAGAGATTTGCCAGCCGCTCGGGCCGGGCGAGATTGGCGCCGGGGAAGTGATGGTCGTGCAGCGCGTCGAAATATCCGGCGATGCCGGCGGCGGCGGCGGTCAGCTCGTGGTTGGGGCCGCCGGGGCACAGGCTGCGCTGGAAGTCGCCCGCGCCGACGAAATAGTGGTTCTGGTTGGTGGTCTTCGACAGCAGCTCTCGCTTGCCGTAGAGCACGCCCAGATGCGGCCCGAAAATCTTGTAGGGGCTGTAGAGATAGAAATCGACGTCCAGGTCCTTCACGTCGACCCGCCGGTGCGGCGCATAGGCGACCCCGTCGACGCAGGCCAGCGCGCCGGCCTGGTGGATCCGCTTCACGATCGCCTTCACGTCATGGATCAGCCCGACGATGTTCGAGCAGTGGGTGAAACAGACCAGCTTGGTCCTGTCGTTCAGCAGCGGCTCCAGATCCTCCAGTTCCAGATCGTCGGTCTCGCGGTTCATCTTCCATTCGCGAACGACGGCGCCGGTAGTCTCCAGCCGCCGCCAGGCGCCGTTGTTGGCCTCATGGTCCTGGTTGGTGACGATGATTTCATCGCCTGGCGCCAGCAGCGGGGCCAGCGCGTGCGACAGGACATAGACGTTGCTCGTGGTTGACGGCCCGACGACGATCTCGCCCGGATCGGCGTTGATCATCGCGGCCAGCGCGGCGCGGCCTTCGTCGATCATTGCCTGCGCATCGTCGGAGGCCGGATATCCCTCGCCGGGCTGGACCTGGCAGTGGCTCGCATAGCGGGTCAGGCGGTCGATAACCTGGCGCGGGACCAGCGTGCCGCCGGCGTTTTCCATGAAGACCCAGTCCCCGGAAAGCTCCGGGAAATGGCTGCGGCAAAACTCGGCGTCCAGCCTTGTATCGTTGGTCAATTCACTCCTCCGTCGATATCCCGGCGCGGATTGCCTCGCCGGCGCGCCACCAACTATCTATGCCATTCGTTCGGCCGACGGCAATCCCCATCCCGCGCCGGCGCGGGTTGCCCCCACGCGACTGTCACTGGCCCGGCCGGCGCCGGATAGGCTATACTGGACCATGTCCTCGCAAATGGGCGAACATCCGATTCCCCTTACCATCGAGACGGTCCGCATCTTTGCGGATTTTTCGATCCGGCGCGGCTGCGGTTTCGCTCTACTGGGCGTGAGCTGCGTGATGTTCGCCTTCTCATTCGATTTGCGCCAGGCCTTCCATGTCGGCGCGATCCTCGTCGGCTTGCTCGCGATCGTGCTCTGGTTCAAGGGCCTGCGTGCGCGACGCAAGCCCTATTACCGGACCGAGCTGTGGATTATCCTTCCCGAACGGCCGCGCATGGGCAAGGCCGAACTGCAGCGCCTGATCGGCGGCGTTCTGGCCGAACGCTTCCTGTGGCACGCCTGGGCGGCGGCCGCGGTCGCCGGCGGTCTCGCCGTCCTCGCCCTTTTCATCTGGCTGAACCGGCTATTGTAGCGCCGGGTCATCGCCGATATTGCCGAGGGCGCGATCGCGCCCTATTTTCCAGCCCATCGAATAAACATTGCCGAGATTCACGCCATGCCCCGGACTACCGAAGAAATCGCCCTCGCCAACCCCAGCCCGGGGACGCGGCGCAGCCTCAAGGTCCATCGTTATGGAAGGCCGGGCGCCCGGCCCAGGGCCTATTTCCACGCCGCCCTGCATGCCGACGAATGGCCGGGGCTGCTGACCCTGAACCATCTGATCGGCCTCCTGGACGCAGCCGACGCCGAGGGCCGGATCGCGGGCGAGATCGTGCTGCTGCCTTACGCCAATCCGATCGGCCTCAGCCAGCATCATCACGGCTACAACACCGGACGTTTCGCCGCCGATGGCGGCGGCAATTTCAACCGCCACTGGCCCGACCTGACGGATGCCGCGATGGAAAAGCTGGACGGCAAGCTGGGCAACGACCCGGCGGCCAACGAGGAACTGGTGCGCGCGGCGCTGAAGGCCGCCGCCGGCGATCTGCCCCGCCGGACCGAACTGGAAACCCTGAAGGCGACGCTGCTGTCGCTGTCGACCGGGGCCGACATGGTCTTCGACGTGCATTGCGACAGCGTCTCGATGATGCATCTCTACGCCCATAAGAGCCACTGCGACGAGGCCATGGCGCTGGCCGGCGACCTGCAGTCGCCGGCCGTCCTGCTGGAGGACGATGCCGACGATGTTCCCTTCGATTCCGCCAATGCGGCGCCCTGGATCCGGATCAAGCGGCGGCTCGGCCTGAACGAGGCGCTGCCGGGCGGCTGTTTCGCGGTGACCGTCGAGCTGCGCGGCCATAACGACGTCCTCGACGACTTGGCCAGAAGCGATGCCGCGGGCCTGTTCCGGTTTCTCATGCGCCGGGGCGTCGTGGCGGGGGACCCGGGGCCGCTCGTCGAAGCGCCCTGCGCAGCGACGCCGCTGGCCGGCGTGGACGTATTGCAGGCGCCGGGGCCGGGCATCGTCGCCTGGCGCCACGAGATCGGGACGCGGGTCGAGGTTGGCGAACTGATGGCCGAACTGGTGGATATCGAGGCCGACGATCCGGCCGGGGCGCGCACGCCGATCCATGCCCGCGCATCCGGCCTGTTCTTCGCCCGCATGGGCAGCCAGGCGAGGCAACGCCCGGCTTCCTCTTTACAAAAGGCTTTCCGGTGTATGTCGGAGGGCCTTTTTATTTGCCTTTCACGGCCATACCCTGCAGCGCGGTTCCGGAACCGCGGCACAGGCGTTCCCCGTCGGATTTGCAGACTGACGCGAGAATCGTCATCTATCATGGCTTTCGGGCCGCGCCATCCATGATTCGTCCATAGGTGCAAGAGTGAGTTTCCGCCGGTGCACGGGATGACAATCTGTCCACTTTCTGGACAGATTGTGTGTCTTGGCCGACGAGATCGCGGTGGGATGTGCAGTCTCCAGCACAAATATTGGATGAAAACACTAGAGTACAGTATCGTTGCGGGGTTGGCACAGGTCTTGCCCCTTGAACTTCAGGTTTAGCGCACGGTGGTGCGTATTTTTGATCAAGAAATCTTGGAGTTACTTCTGGGTGATTTGTTGGCGGATTTTTCTGAGGAATGCCGACATGAAGTATCTTGGTGGGTACTGAGCGTATTAGGTGAGGTTTCATGATGTTCGGCTGGGTTATTGGCTCGAGCCTAAAATTCCGCTTTCTGTTGCTGGCTGTCGCGGTGGCGTTGCTGGTTTTTGGGATCGAGCAGTTGCGCGATATGCCGGTCGATGTATTCCCGGAGTTCGCGCCGCCAAAGGTGGAAATTCAGACCGAAGGGCCTGGCATGACCGCCTCGGAGGTGGAAGAGCTGATCACGATTCCCATGGAGGATACGCTCCGGGCTACACCGGGCATTGACATCATTCGGTCGTCGTCAGTCGAGGGACTGTCGCAGGTCGTGCTGATCTTCAAGCAGGGCGAAGATCTCATGACGGCACGGCAACATGTGCAGGAGCTTGTGGCCGCGGCGATCGCGGATCTGCCGCAGTCGGCCGGCATGCCGGTGATGCTCCAGCCCCTGTCATCGACCAGCCGGGTCATGAAGATCGGGTTCTCGTCCGAGGTCCACGACATGATGGACCTTTCGATGATCGCCTACTGGACCGTCAAATTCCGTCTTATGTCCGTTCCCGGCGTGGCCAATATTCCGATCTGGGGCGAGCGGATCAAATCCTTGCAGGTGCAGGTCGATCCGGCCCGAATGCGCGCCTACAACGTCACGCTCGACGAAGTCATGGAGACGACGTCGGAGGCCCTGGATTTCGGCTTGCTGAGATATACCGGCGCGGCGAAGACCCGGATCGACGGAATGCTCGATACTCCCAACCAGAGACTCGTTATCCACCACGAGTCGCCGGTCTTTGGCCCGGAACATCTGGCTCAAGTGCCTATCGCCCTGTCAAGAAAGCGCCCCACCGCGCCGCCGCGGCTGGGCGATGTGGCCGACGTGAAATGGGACACATGGCCAATGGTCGGCGATGCCGTCATTAACGACAAAGTCGGTCTGATGATGATCGTCGAAAAGTTGCCGTGGGCCAACACGCTCGAAGTGACGCGGGGGGTCGAGGAGGCACTCGCCGAATTGCAGCCCGGACTTCCCGGCATCGTTATCGACCACGAGATATTCAGGCCGGCGACCTTCATCGAGCAGTCGATCGATAATTTGACAACGGCGCTCATCATCGGGGCCGTCCTGGTGGTTATCGTACTTGGGGCCTTCCTCTATGAATGGCGGGTGGCGTTGATCAGCGTCGTTGCGATCCCGCTGTCCCTGGTCGCGGCGGGATTGGTTTTCTGGTTGCTTGGGGCCACGCTCAACACGATGGTCCTGGCGGGATTCGTCGTCGCGCTGGGTTCCGTCGTGGATGACGCGATCATCGATGTCGAGAACATCGTGCGGCGCCTGCGAGAGCACCGCAAGGCGGGTGGCAAGAAGTCGACGGCGCGCATCATTCTGGACGCGTCGCTCGAGGTCCGCCCCGCGATCCTGCATGCGACGTTGATCATTGCTCTGGCGGTGACGCCGGTCTTCTTCATGGGCGGCCTGGCGGGCGCGTTCTTCGAGCCGCTGGCCCTCGCATTCCTCCTCGCGATGCTGGCGTCCATGGTCGTGGCGACAACGGTAACGCCGGCCCTGTGTTTCATTTTGTTGGATCGCTCTGCCGTCGAACACCGGGAGTCCCCGCTGGTTCCATGGCTGAAGCGGATCTACCGCGGGCTTCTGTCATGGGTCATCGATCGGCCACGTGCGACAATGGCCAGTGTTCTAGTCGTTGTCTTCGCCTGTGCCGGAGTGTTTCCGTTTCTTGGGGAATCGCTGCTTCCTTCGTTCAAGGAAAGGGACTTCCTGATGCATTGGATTCCCCCCTCGGGAACGTCGCACCAGGAAACGTTCAGGATTACCCAGCTCTCCAGCCGCGAACTGCGGCAGATTCCAGGGGTCCGCAATTTCGGCGCCCATATCGGGCGAGCCGTCGGTGGGGACGAACCCTACGGCGTGAATTTTACCGAGAACTGGATCAGCGTCGATCCCAAGGTGGACTATGACAAGACACGCGCGGCTATCGAGGAGGCTGTCGAGGGCTACCCTGGGCTTCGTCGCGACGTGCAGACCTACCTGAGAGAAAGGATAAAGGAAGTCCTGACTGGATCGAGCGATGCCATCGTCGTGCGCATATTCGGCCCCGATCTCCCGGTTCTCCGTGAAAGTGCGGATATGGTGTACAAGGCCCTTAGCAACCCCCCGATACCCGGTCTCATCGAATTGCATATTGGGCAGCAGGTCGAGATCCCGCAAATACAGGTCAAGGTGGACCTCGATGTTGCCGGGCGCTATGGGCTCAAGCCGGGTGACGTCCGGCGGGTGGCGGCCGGTATTATGTCAGGCATCGAGGTCACGGACATTCACAAAGCGGGTAAGGTGCATGACGTCTTTGTGTGGTCGCCGGAGTCGATTCGCTCCAATCAGGACAGCCTTCGAGAGTTTTTGATCGACACGCCCTACGGCGGGCGCGTGCGGCTGGGAGACGTGGCGGACATACGCCTCGTGCCGACCCCCAACAGGATCAAGCGCGAAAACAACTCCCGCCGGATGGACGTTGAGGGCAACGTCAAGGGGGTCGACCTCGGCACGGTCGCCAGAGAGGTCGAGGCCCGGATCGAGAAACTGCAGTTCCCCATCGGGTACTATCCGGAGGTGCTGGGAGAGTACGAGGCGCGCGAAGCTGCAAAGGAAAGCCTGCTTTACTCATCGATAATCGTCGCGATCGCGATTTTCCTTATTCTCCAGGCGTCCTTCCGGAACTGGTGGCTGGCCAGCCTGATATTTCTGGCCCTTCCGGCGGCACTGGTCGGCGGCGTGCTGGCGGCCTTCCTGGGTGACGGCGTCATTTCGCTCGGTTCGCTTGTTGGAATCATCACGGTGCTGGGTATTGCGGCGCGAAACGGCATTCTGCTCATCCAGCATTATCGCCATATCGAGCAGGTCGAAGGTGAACCCTTCGGTCTCGAGCTTGTCTTGCGCGGCGCCGGCGAACGCTTGTCGCCGATCCTGATGACCACCTTGTGCACCGGTCTGGCGCTACTGCCTCTGGTTATTGCCGGAAGCATACCCGGTCACGAAATCGAGCACCCGATGGCCGTGGTTATTTTGGGCGGGCTCGTCACCTCGACTATGCTGACCCTGTTCGTCGTGCCGCTTCTGTATCTTCGGTTCGGGTCGATAAGAGAGAAAACAGGGGGGCTAAACATGGGGAACGCGCTTTCTTGCCTGCTGGTGATCTTGTCCTTGTCGGCCGCCTTCATGGCGCTCGGCACGCCCGCATATGCACAGACGGTCACGAAAACCGAAAAAAGCGCGGAGCCGGATCGGATCCGTGGCCTGATCTCCGTGGCCGAGGAGTCTTCGATGGTTGTAGAGACCGCTGGCGGCGAGACTGTGCGCATAAGACTCTCGGACAATGTCAGTGTTTTCAGCCTGGCCAAGGCAAGCTTTACGGACGTGGATTTTGGAACCTATGTCGGTTCCGTTTCGGAGCGGCTGGACGCTTTCAGCCCATTCGTCCGGGATTCGCTGAGCTGGTTGCATAAGGGGTTGGAACTGCGGATCCTCGATGAAGAATTGCGCGGCATTGCCTTGGGACATACGAGCTGGGACCTGACGCCCGAGAGTGTGATGTCGCATGGCTGGGTCGATGACCTCGAGATCCGGGTTCTTTCGATCAAGTACGGGCCCACCGAAGAAGAAGAAACGGACGTGGACATACCGCGCGACGTGCCGATTCTCAGGATGTCGCTCGGGAACAAGAGCTTGATAAAGCCAGGGGCGCACGTCTTCGCCGGCGCGCAGAAGGATGCAGCCGGTGACTATGTGGCAGTCTTCGTTATGGTCGGTAAAGACGGGGTCGTCCCGTCGTTGTAAATGAGCGATCGCCGATTTTGGAGCCAAGTCAGGATGGCGTTGGCGGTGAGAGCCACGGGGCTGGCAATGGGACAGCGACCGCTGGCGTCGGTTGGAGGCGCGGAGCGGGCAGAGATTGGGAGGCAATCCAATGAAACAGGAATTTACGGCCGCCGAGAGACCAGAACCTAACGGGAAAACGGTGTTTGCCGGGTTTGCTGCCTTGGCAGCAGCGGCGATGCTTCTGTTTGCGCCGGCGGCGCATGCGGGCGGAGCAGGGCCGACCAGCCCCAGCGATGCGGTCTCGTTCGAAGAGATTCCGGGGAGCACCATCAAGCGCGTCATTTTGACCACGAAGGCGGCCGAGCGGCTAGGCATCGAGACCGGCAAAGTGGAAGAAAAACCGATCGTCCTTAACCAGATGGTAGGTGGCAAGGTTATCCTCCCGAAAGAAAATCAGCCGGAGCCGAGTGGGAAGCTGACCAACGGCCAGTTTGGCGCGTTCGGGCAAGT
Organism: uncultured Alphaproteobacteria bacterium; assembly: GCA_947259795.1. Lineage (GTDB taxonomy): Bacteria > Pseudomonadota > Alphaproteobacteria > UBA8366 > JADFVY01 > JADFVY01. The sequence continues at coordinate 30,035 of CAMYNJ010000016.1, forward strand.
GGTGGCTTCGATGACGCCGCAGCCGGCCGCGGCGCCGCCGACAGTGCCCGCCGCCGGCGAGGTCTGGGTGCATGTGACGCTGTCCAAGGGGGAGTGGGAGAGGATAGCGCAGGTAGCGCCGGCGCGCATCTCGCAGTTGGCCACACGCGACGACTTGAAAAGCGAAGTGCTGGCCCTGCCATCCAAGATGCCGCCGGTTCAGGACATGAAGCGCTCCATGTTGTCGCTGTACTACGTGGCGCCCGGCAAGGATCATGGCCTGACACTGTATCAGCGCGTGCGCGTCGAGTTGCAGCTGACGGGCAGTGGGGAAAAGCGGATGGTCGTGCCCTACAGTGCGGTTTACTACGACGGAAAGGGTGCGCCATGGGTCTACGTCAACCCGGAGCCGCTGGTATTCGAACGGCAACGCATCGAGGTTGAACGTATCGTAGGCGATGTGGCGATTGTGACGGACGGCCCGCCGACCGGAACCACAGTCGTGACCGTTGGTGCGGCGCTGCTTTACGGCGCCGAAGTCATCTACAAGAGATAAAGGCGCACAAGGATTTTCTGCACGCGGCGCCGGTTTTTTCGGCACGCGAACGCAAAGAAGGAGAAATTGGGGATGTTTCGCTGGATTGTTGGCTCGAGCCTGGAACTCCGCTTCGTGGTAATGGGGGCCGCCGTGGCGCTGGTCGCATACGGAACTGTCCAACTACAAAAAATGCCCGTCGACGTCTTTCCCGAGTTCGCGGCGCCAACTGTGGAGATTCAGACGGAAGCGATCGGGCTCTCGGCCGAGGAGGTGAAGAGCTTGATCACCCTCAATCTCGAGGAGCTGATGTCCGGGGTGCCGTGGCTTGAATCGGTTCGCTCGGAATCGGTGACCGGCCTGTCGTCGATCGTACTCACTTTTGAGCGTGGAACCGACATCATCAAGGCGCGGCAGATGGTTCAGGAACGCCTTGCGCTGGCCTATACCCTGCCGAATGTTTCACAACCGCCTACGATCCTCCAACCGCTCTCGTCGACCAGCCGCTTCATGATGATCGGCATCTCGTCGGACGAGGTCGAGCCCACGGATCTGTCGCTGATCGCCCGGTGGACGATCAAGCCAAAACTGGTGGGCGTGCCCGGCGTGGCCAACGTGGCGATTTGGGGTCAGCGCTTGCGGCAACTGCACGTCCAGATCGATCCCGACCGGCTGCGTGACGCCCGTTTGATGCAAAGCGACATCATCGCGGCTACGGGCGACGCGCTGTGGGTGTCACCCCTGACCTTCCTGAAGGGATCAATGCCCGGAACCGGCGGCTGGGTCGATAACCCCAACCAGAGGCTCGGCGTTCACCACAATATGCCGATAACGACGCCAGAGGATTTGGCGAAGGTGGCCGTTGCGCCACGCCATCTGCTGATGACCGGCAAGCAGATGTCGTTGGGCGAGGTTGCCGAGGTGTCGTTCTCGCACCCCCCGCTTATCGGTGATGCTATCGTGAACGACGGCAAGGGTCTCTTGCTGGTTGTCGAAAAGCTTCCGTCCGCCAACACATTGGAAGTCACACGCGGGGTCGAAAAGGCGCTCGCCGAGTTGGGTCGCGGCCTCCCCGGCGTGAAGATCGACCCCACCGTCTTCCGGCTGGCGTCGTATATCGAGGATTCGTTATTCAATCTGACTCAGGTTTTTATTATAGGAACCGTCCTCGTAATTCTGGTCCTTGGCGCGTCCTTGTACAATTGGCGGAGTGCGGTGATCAGTATCGTGTCGATCCCGATATCGTTGTTGGCCGCCGTGATCGTTCTCGATCTGATGGGTGCGACGATCAACACCATGGTTCTTGCCGGTTTGGTTGTCGCGCTTGGCGTCGTCATCGACGATGCGATCGTCGGTGTCGACAAGCTTATGGGACGTCTCCGTGAGCGAGAAGAAGGCGGCGGCGCTTCGATTGCTTCCGTCATCTATGAGACGACGGTGGAGACGCGAAGTATCACCACTTACGCTGCGCTGATCGTCGTACTGGGCGTTACGCCGATCCTCTTCATGGGCGGGATGTCGGGTGCGTTCTTCCAACCGTTGGCCCTGTCCTATATGCTGGCGGTGTTGGCGTCCTTGGTCGTTGGATTGACCGTAACGCCTACGCTGAGCTTGCTGCTTTTCGGAAAATCGCCCGCCCAGCCCTCCGAGTCGCCCGTTTCGGTTTGGCTTGGCGGTAAGTATGAGGCGGTTCTCGGGCGCGCCATGAATGCGCCGGGCACGGTGTCTGTCGCGGCCGGCGCCCTGATCGTGGCCGGCCTCGCGTTATGGCCAATGTTAGGGCAGTCGTTGCTTCCGCCGCTCAAGGAAAGGGAGTTGCTGGTGAACTGGAACACCGCGCCCGGCACGTCCTATGAAGAGACTTACCGGATCACGTCCCGGGTCAGTCGCGAATTGAAGTCGTTGCCCGGCGTGCGAAACGTCGGCGCCCATGTCGGTCGAGCGGTGACGGGAGACCAGATCGTGGGGATCAATTCGAGCCAGATCTGGGTCGGCATCGATCCCAACGCTGACTACGACGAGATGGCCGCCAAGATTCGGGAGACGATCGACGGGTACCCCGGTATCGATCGTAGCCTGCAATCCTATTTGCGCGACACGGTCAGTGAAGTGCTGAGTGGCGAGACCCAAGCGCTCGTCGTGCGAATCTTCGGCCAAAACCGCGACATACTGCGGCAGAAGGCCGAGGAGGTCAGGCTGGCACTTTCCGATGTGGACGGGCTTGTCGATCTGCGCACTGTGGGCCAGGTGGAGGAGCCGCAGGTGCAGGTAAAGGTGGATCTCGATGCGGCTGGACGCGCGAGCGTAAAGCCGGGCGAGGTGCGACGTTCGTCGGCGACGGTATTCTCCGGACTGACCGTCGGTTACCTCTACGAAGAGCAGAAGATCTTTGATGTGGTGGTCTGGAGTCCACCGGAGGCACGCAATAGCCTGACCGATCTTCGCGATCTTTGGGTCGAAAAATCGGACCGTCACCACGTACGTCTGGGCGATGTCGCGGATGTCGAGATCGTGTCGACCCCGATGGTCATACGGCATGCCGGTACCGCGCCTTACTTCGATGTCGTGGCCAACGTGACCGGACGCGATATTGGATCGGTCAACCGCGATGTCGAAAGTCGCATGGCGGCGGTGGAGTTTCCACTTGAATATCACCCTGAGATTCTCGGCGAATTTGCCGAGCGATCGGGTGCCGTTAAGCGCGTAGCGGGTGTTGGTATTGCCGCACTGGTCGGAATTTTCCTTCTGCTGCAGGCTTGCTTTAACAGCTGGCGCCTGGCGCTGATCGCGTTCCTGGCGATCCCGGCATCTATCGCCGGCGGGCTACTGGCGGCGCTTGCCGGCGGTGGCGTGATCTCGCTGGGCTCGATCGTCGGGCTCCTTGCGGTCCTGGGCCTTGCCACTCGAAACAGCATCTTGCTGATCAATCAGTATCGGCATCTCGAGGGTCAGGAAGGCGTTCCGTTTGGTCTCGGCCTCGTCATCCGCGGGGCACGGGAACGGATGTCACACATCATGGCGAGTTCCACGGCGATTGTCGCGGCGCTGCTGCCGATCGTCGTTTTCGGACTGATCCCCGGCCTCGAGATCGTGCGGCCAACGGCGATCGTCATTATTGGCGGCTTGCTGGCCTCGACCCTGCTCACCTTGTTCGTCATACCGGCCCTGTATCTGACCATCGGGTCGGGGGCGAACCGCCACTCCGACATCGGCCTGGCCGAAGCGTAAACCAGGTAACGGAATGACGAGAGTTGATCGATGACCGGTTCAATAACAAAGTGCGGCTATCGATCACGCCCCGCGATGGCATACGGGAATGCCGTTCCTTGCCTCGCTGCTGCCCCCCTTCCTTCGCTTGGCGGAAAAAGGTGTGGTGTAACGGCGATGGCAATCGCGAATTCGTGTCTGGAACGTTTGCCGTGCGGTCAATGGATGGGACAGTTTGACCAATTTGCGGTCCTTATCGGTCGTGTTGTGGGATCCCGCAAAGGTTTAGATACCGGCGGAATGCGAGTAGGAGATTGCTCTCTTGGCTAATCGCAGCGACGGACAGCGCAGCAACGGCCTGAACCGGACATTCGCAGCAGCGGCAGTCGGCGTGACGTGGTCGGCCGTGCTCGTCGTCATATTTGGCTCGAGCCTGCCGGCTGTTGCCGCTGAGACAAAGATCGATACGGTGGATGACGGCCCCACCGATGCGTTGCTGGTTTGGGCCGACGCTACTGGGGAGAGCCTGCGCCAGGACGATGCGGCAATGATCCCGAATGGCGGTCAGCTGAGGGCGGAACCGATCTCCGAGCAGCAGGCGTCCGTCGACGCCAGCAAGGACGTATGGTTCTATTTTGACAGTACGTCTGCCGGGAATAGCGCAGGGCAGCCGACAAAGGCGCACACTGCGGACGACGCGATCGATATTCAGTTGGCGCAGTTTCAGTTGCCTCAGCCCACAAGCGAGGGGGAAGCTCCGTCGAAGCAACTACCCCAGCGTTTGACCTACGAGTATTCGTACGGCACCGAGTCGGAGGTTACCTATCGCGTCAACCCCGATCTCAATGATCGCGTCCGAGATGACTTTCTCATCGTGACGCCGCAACTGAACGGTAGCGTCACCTATCGACCGTCCGACTGGCTGGAAACAACGCTGGAGATGACGATAGAGAGAGAATTCCCTGTACAGGAGGAGCAGGTCGTGACTCTTCCAGACGGAGAGCTGCAATTTGCCGAAAACAGGAAAACCTCGCTACTCGTTGACCAGGCGTTCGTAACGCTCAAGGATGTTACGGACCCGTTCGAGCTGACGTTGGGGCGCAAGAATTTCGAGGACAACCGGCACTGGCTGTATGACACTTCGTTGGACACTGCCCTCGTGTCGTTCAAGCAAGGAGCCTTCCGCGCCGAAGCGAGCGTGAGCCGGGAAAATCTCTGGGACCTGGACCTGACTGACAAGGTCCAGCGGGATCGAATCGATACCTACATGTTGTACGCGGGCTACCGTGGGATCGAAGACATCAGATTGGCCGGTTATACGGTTATGCGACATGATCTCGACGGGTTAGAAGGACGGCCCCTGCTCATGGGTGTACGGTCACTCGGCACGGTATCCGAGAGTTTCAGTTATTGGAGCGAACTTGCTCTTCTGCGTGGCGAGGACGAGCAGTCGCGGAGGTATTCGGCTTTCGCTATCGATGTCGGCGGCACATATCGGTTCACGGGTCTTCCGTTCAACCCGAACGTCACCCTGGGTTATGCGTTCGGGTCCGGCGACAAGAACCCTGACGACAACAAAAACAGCGAGTTCCGCCAGACCGGCCTGCAGTCGAATGAAGCCAAATTCGCCGGTGTCTCCGAATTCCTGGTTTACGGCGAGGCGCTTGATCCGGAACTGAGCAATCTCGAAATCTTCACCGTGGGCCTCGGCTTCCGGCCGGCGCCGAACGTATCTACCGACTTTGTTTATCATCGCTACCTGTTGGACGAGATTGCGGAAGAGCTTCGTGACTCGGCGCTGACAGCCCTGATGAACCAGGATGACACGCAGTTGAGCAAGGATATGGGGAGCGCCTTCGACATTGTAATCGGGTTGCGCAACTTGTTCGGTGTGCGGCGGCTCGGACTGGACTTGAGGGCGGGCTGGTTCATTCCTGGAAAAGCCTTTCAGATCGACGACGGCGGCGGCAGCTTCCGCAAAGCTGACCAAGGTATTTCCGTGGTTGCGAAGTTATGGTGGTGAAACACGCACAGCCGCGATCGGGCATGCGTCACTTGTGCGCCGGTTTCTGTCTGTGTGCCGGCAGACCAACAGCATGAATCCTATTTGATGCGAAGGAGAGCATTCCATGGTTACGCGAACATTCAAATTTGTCCTTACCGCTGCGGCTGTTCTTGCGTTTTCCACGGCATGGGCCCAGGACAAGGGAACTAGCTCGCCCTGGCAAGAGGAGTTCGGTATCTCGAACTGCAATCTGCTGACAGAAGGACGAAATCAGTACTTCGTCATGGAGCCCGGCTTTCAGCTCGTTTTGGAGGGGGGCGATACGAAGCTCCAGATCACGGTCCTCGATGAAACCAAGACGATCGACGGGGTAGTCACGCGCATCGTCGAGGAAAAGGAATGGGAAGACGGAAAATTGTACGAAATCTCGAGGAATTACTTCGCGATGTGCGAGGAAACGAAAGATATCTTCTATTTCGGTGAAGACGTGGATTTCTACAAAGGTGGCAAGGTGGTCAAGCATGACGGCTCATGGATCGCCGGAACGGACGGCAACAGGGCCGGCCTGATTATGGCCGGAACGCCGAAATTGAAGATGATGTACTATCAGGAGATCGCGCCCGGTGTGGCGATGGATCGGGCAGAGATCGTCAGTCTTGACGAGACGTGCAAGACACCTGCAGGTACGTTTTCCAAATGCATGAAAATCAAGGAAGGCACGGCCCTCGACGTTAACGAAACAGAGTACAAATATTATGCGCCAGAGATTGGGCTCATTCGGGACGAAGACTTGCGGCTAATCGAGCACGGTTTCGTAAAAGACTGACAGGCTAAGCAATTCGAGCCCGAGAGACGCGGACGCTCTCTGTTCGGCGCCTTTCTGGATAGACAGGGATGTGGCGCGACTCTGCAGCGATTCACGTCCACTCACTCCGCCGAATAAAGTTTAGAAGGGTTGGGTTACCGAGACCCAACCCTTCTTTCGTACTGTCCGTCGTCAAAGTTCTGGGACGGTGCAGGGTCTGAACTAGAGGAGGCTCTGCTACATCTGGTTGATCAGTCTATGCGGCGGCTCTTCGGTGTCGCAGGCGCCGCTGCTTGATGGTCCTTCGTTTGATCCTCCCTCATTTCAATAAGATAGTTGGCCTCGCCCGAAATAGACCTCGGCGGGCGTGAGATCACCCAGGCTCCCGTGATAGCGCTGGTGGTTGTTATGCTCGATGAAGGCGCCGATCCGGGCTTCGAAGTCACCGGGCAGACTAGGACTTCAGACACGGTCCTTCCGTACATCCGTTCCCAAGCCGAGAGCAGACGGAAACCGGGAGGAGCGGACATGGATTCCCCAACTCCGCTCACCCACGCGCTTTGCGACGGCATATGAATTCCGGATTCAGCAATGTCAATTCACCCGCAAGTATTACCCCATGCAGGACACAAACCGAACGGATGTTGCAGACCGCCTGCAAACCGGCGATACAAGTTTAAAAGAGAACAAAACAAAACCCCCGATTTCACCAGAGAAATCAAGGGGTTAAATGGTGGGCGCACAAGGACTCGAACCTTGGACCCGCTGATTAAGAGTCAGCTGCTCTACCAACTGAGCTATGCGCCCGCGCGGGGGGATATAGCAGAGCCGTTTCGGCTTGTCACCCCTGTTGGGCCAATTGCGCCCGCGTCACATATGGTGGCGGCGCGGCAGGCTGCAAGGGTTCCTCGGTCCTACTCGTCCTCGTCCAGGCCGCCGCGGGTGAGGCGCAGGTCGCGGTGCACATAGACGCACATGATCAGGCCGAAGGCGACCATCACGGTCAGCATGGCGGTGCCGCCATAGGACACCAGCGGCAGCGGCACGCCGACCACCGGCACCACTCCCATCACCATCGCCACATTGATGAAGACATAGAGGAAGATCGTGGTGGTCAGGCCCAGCGCCAGCATGCGGCCGAAATGGTTGCGCGAACGAAAGGCGATGGCGAAACCGTAGCCCAGGATGACGGCATAGAGACCGATCATCCCCAGCCCGCCCAGCAGGCCGAATTCCTCTGCCAGCATGGTGAAGATGAAGTCCGTCTGTTTCTCCGGCAGGAAGCCGCCCTGGCTTTGCGTGCCTTGGCCGAAGCCGCGCCCGCTCAGACCGCCCGAGCCCAGCGCGATCTGGGACTGCATGATGTGATAGCCGGCGCCGGTCGGGTCGGTGCTGGGGTCCAGGAAGGTCAGCACCCGCTTCCTCTGGTAGGGCAGCAGCAGGAATTTCCAGGCCAGCGGAATCGCCGCCAGGCCCAGTACGCCGCCCAGTATGAATTTCCACATGCGCACGCCGGCCAGGAAGAACATCGCCACGCCGCCCACCATCAGCATGCCGGCGGTGCCCAGGTCGGGCTGGCGCAGCACCAGCGCCACCGGGGCCAGGATCAGCGCCGTGGGTATGATCAGATAGAGGATCCGCCCGGTATTTTCGTAACTGACGGAATGGAAATAGCGCGCCAATGCCAGGACCAGCCCGACCTTCATGACTTCCGACGGCTGCAGCAGGAAGAATTTCAGGTCGATCCAGCGCTGCGCGCCCATGCCGATCTTGCCGGCGATCTCCACGCCGACCAGCAGCGCCAGGGCCACGCCATAGACCACATAGGCATATTGCAGCCAGACCCGCAGATCGACCACCGCGACCGCGATCAGCGCCGCCATGCCGACGAGGAAGCGGAACAGATGCCGCTTGGCCCAGGGGTCCATGCTTTCGTCGGCGGCCGAATAGAGCATGGCGATGCCGATGCAGCCGACGGCGACGATGAAGAACACCAACGACCAGCTGATCTGGCCGAAGCGCTCCTGCACGGTCATCTCGCCCGGACGCTGGAAGAGCCCCGCCATGGTCAGCCCTGCCCCTCGCCATGGCGGCGATAGTCGCTCAGCGCGAGGCGCGCCGGCCATTCGCCGGCGGCCAGTTGCTGTTCGCGCCGCTCCAGCTGCGCCATGATGTCGCGCGCCACCGGGGCGGCGGTGGAAGAGCCGCTGCCGCCATGCTCGACCAGCACCGAGACCGCATAGCGCGGCGCCTCGACCGGAGCGAAGGCGACGAACAGGGCATGATCGCGGCGCAGCCAGTCGATATCCTTGTTTTTCAGCACCCCGGTCAACCGCTCGGATTTGGAGATGCGGCGCACCTGCGAGGTGCCGGTCTTGCCGGCCATTTGCCAGGCCGAGCCGACAAGTTTCGAGCCCCGCGCCGTGCCTTCCTCGTGATTGACCACCTGGGTCATGGCCGTGCGCACCATCTTCAGATGTGTGTCGTTCAGCCCCAGCGATTCGAATACGGGCGCGGGGCGCGCCCGGACCTTGGTGCCGTCGAAAAGATCGCGGGTCAGATGCGGCGTTACCGCCTTGCCGGTGGCGATGCGCGCCGCCATCTGGGCCAGCTGTATCGGCGTGGCCAGCACATAGCCCTGGCCGATGGCGGCCACCAGCGTGTCGCCGCCGCGCCAGTAGTCGCCGGTCGTCGCCTGTTTCCAGCCCTCGTCGGGAATGATGCCGGGATATTCGCCGGTGATGTCGATGCCGGTATGCGCGCCCAGCCCCAGGCGGCGCGCCATCTTGGCGATGCGGTCGATGCCCAGCTTCTGCGCCAGCTCGTAATAGAAAATGTCGCAGGATTGGCGGATGCTCCTGGTTACATTGACGTGGCCGTGCCCCCAGCGCTTCCAGCAATGGAACTTGCGGTCGCCGAACTGTATAAAACCCTTGCAGTTGGTCGTGAAGCCGGCGGCGACCCCGGCCTCCAGCCCCGCCAGCATAACCGCCATCTTGAAGGTCGAGCCGGGGGCATATTGCCCGGTAACGGCCTTGTTGGTCTGCGGCGTGTAGGGGTTATTGCGGATTTTTTCCCAGTCGGCGACGCCGATCCCGTTGGGGAACAGGTTGGCGTCGTAGCTGGGCGTGGATACCAGCGCCAGGACTTCGCCCGTATTGACCTCCATGACGGTGGCCGCGGCGGCGTTCTGGTCGGCCAGCCGGTCCATGATGAAACGCTGCAGGCCGACATCCAGGGTCATCACGATGTCGTGGCCCGGCTCCGGCTCGACCCGCCGGTCCACCAGTTCCTGGATCTCGCGATTGAGGTTGTTGACCTCGACCGCCGTGGTTCCCACCCTGCCGCGCAGGGCCTTCTCGAATTTGTGCTCGATGCCGGTCTTGCCGATCCGGTAGGAGGGCAGTTCCAGCGCCGAATCGCTATCTTCCGACATCTCGGTCTCGTTGACCGCACCGACATAGCCCACCACATGCGCCGTCGCTTCGCCGTGCGGATAGTAGCGTCCCTGCTCCGGCTCGATGGCGATGCCCGGAAGATCGGGCGAATTGACCTCGATCCGGCTCACCTCTTCCCAGGGCAGTTCCTGGCGGATAGGCACCGGCAGGAACTTGCGCTTGCTTTTCTTTACCTTGGCCAGGATCCGCTTGCGTTCCTCGGGCGAAATCACAATGACCCGGGACAGCGCGTCCAGCGCCGCCTCGACATCGCCGGCCAGCTCCGGCACCAGGTTCAACTGGTAGTTCAGCGTGTTGACCGCCAGCGGTTCGCCATAGCGGTCGACGATATAGCCGCGGCTTGGCGGCAGCAGGCGAAGGTTGACGCGGTTGTCCTCCGCCATCAGCCGATAGCGGTCGCTCTCCACCACCTGCAGCGAATAAAGCCGTCCGCCCAGCCCGGCCAGCAGCAGCAGCTTGCCGCCGGCCAGCAAGGCGGCGCGGCGGGTAAAGACATTGGCTCTGCTTCGCTCTGCCATGGTTCGCGATCAGTCCATGAAACTGCCGCTGTCGCGCGGCAGGGCTTTTTGCGCCAGCACGAAGGCAACGGTCAGCACCGGGTAAAGCGCAACGGTCATCAGATATTCGAAGGTTACCGGCCATGGCGCGATCATGGTGGTCGTCAGGGTCGAAACCAGCAGCCAGCGAAGTGCTTCGGCTACCAGCGCGACCAGCGCGAAGACCAGCCACAAGACCATGAAGGATCGGTCGCCGAAATGACGTTGCTGCGAAGCCACGAACCAGTACACGGCGATCAGCACGAAGGCGTTTACGCCGAAGGGCTCCCCTTCCAGCGCGTCCTGAACGAGACCGACCAGAAAGACCACCGACGCCGGCAGCAGGTCAGGGCGGTGCAGGCCCCAGTAGAACACGGCCATAAGCACGAAATAGGGCGTTACCGCGGAATCGCCTGGCAGCGAGAAGGGCAACTGGCCGAGGACGACGAGAAACAGCAGCAGCAGCGAGGGCGTGATGTTCCGCGCCGTCACGTCGAAGTTCTGCCAGGACGATCCGCTCATGGCTTACACCGGCACCGGTATTACTGGCTGGCCAGGCCGAGGTCCTGGTCCTGTAAAACGCCCGTCAGGCCGAAATCCATTAACCGCACGAATTCCAGCCGGTCCGGGGCCAGGAAGGGCTGCACGCGCAATTCGCCGCTGCCGTCTTCCCCGGCCGCGATCACGACGCCGACCGGCAGGCCGGCCGGAAAGGCCCCGCCATGTCCCGAGGTCACGACCAGGTCGCCTGGTCCGAAACTGCGTTCCGGCGGCAGATAGGCCAGCTTCGCGAGGTCGCTGTTGTCGCCTGCCAGGATCGCGCGTTCGCGGCTCTCGCCGACGAGAACCGGAATGCGGCTGTTCAGGTCGGTAATCAGAAGAATGCGCGCCGACCGCTGGCCCACCTCGGCAACCCGGCCGACAAGCCCGTTGTTGTCGACCGCGGCGGTTCCCTTGCGGACCCCATCGCGCCCGCCGACATTCACCAACACGCTGCGCAGGAAGGCACCGCCGGAATCGCCGATAACCCGGCCGGTAATGAAGGTCGCTTCGGGTTCCGGCGTGAAGTTCAACAGCCCGCGCAGCCGTGCATTCTCGCTCTCCAGGCTCTGCGCCGCGGTATGCCAGCGCCGCAGCCGCTCGTTCTCTTCGCGCAGCGCCTTGTTCTCGTCATAGGCGACGAACAGGTGCTTGCCTTCCTCGATCAGTTCGGCGCCCGCCGCGACCGGGCTGGACAGGGCGCCGATGACCGGCGTTGCGATGTCGGCGATGGCCATGCGGGTGCGCTCGTACAGCGCCGGGTCGGCCTTGCCGATCAGCATGACGCCGACTGCAAGCAGAAGGAAGAGCGCAAAGGTCGAACGTTGCGCGCCCTGTCTGATCGACAGCGACGCGCGCATCAGTCGGCCCGACCTCGGTCTCAACATGCCTTCTCTACCTTACCATGCCCGCAAACAGATCCTTGTGCCGATTAACCATATGGCTCAAGCGATTAACACATCCTTAAGAGTCCGCATTTCCTCGAGGCAGCGGCCGGTGCCCAGGGCCACGCAGGACAAGGCGTCGTCGGCGATCGAGGTCGGCAGCCCGGTGGCGTGCCGCAGCACGAAATCGAGATTGCCGAGCAGCGCGCCTCCGCCGGTCATCACCACGCCCTTGTCGACGATATCGGCCGCCAGTTCCGGCGCGGTATGCTCCAGGGCCGTCTTGACGCCCTCGATGATCGCGCTGACCGGTTCCGCCAGGGCCTCGGCGATCTGCCGCTGGCTGATGACCAGCTCCTTGGGCACCCCGTTCATCAGGTCGCGGCCCTTGATCTCCATGGTCCGGCCTTCGCCGTCCTCCGGCGCGCAGGCGGTGCCGATCTCCTTCTTGATCCGCTCGGCGCTGCTTTCGCCGACCAGCAGGTTGAAATTGCGGCGGATGTAGGAAATGATCGCCTCGTCCATCTTGTCGCCGCCGACCCGGACCGAGCGGGCATAGACGATGCCGCCCAGCGACAGCACCGCGACCTCGGTCGTGCCGCCGCCGATATCGACGATCATCGACCCCGTCGGTTCGGTCACCGGCAGGCCGGCACCGATCGCCGCCGCCATCGGTTCCTCGATCAGGAAGACTCGCCGTGCGCCTGCGGCTTCGGCCGATTCCTGAATCGCGCGGCGCTCGACCGCGGTGGAGCCGGACGGCACGCAGACGATAACCTGCGGGCTGGCGCCGAATCGGCGGTTATGCACCTTTCGGATAAAGTGCTTGATCATCTCTTCGGCGACGTCGAAATCGGCGATGACCCCGTCGCGCAGCGGCCGGATGGCCTGGATGTTGCCGGGCGTGCGGCCCAGCATCATCTTGGCCTCGTCGCCGACCGCCAGCACCTGTTTGCGCCCCTTTATATGGGCGATCGCCACCACCGACGGTTCGTTCAGGACGATGCCTCGACCCTTCACATAGACCAGGGTGTTCGCCGTCCCCAGATCGATCGCCATATCGTTGGAGAGCATTCCCAGAAGTCGACCGAGCATGTCCTAACCACGCCTCCGCGAGCTGATGTGCCGGATGATGATCATGTTCACGTCCTTACAGTTACCGCGTTAAGGGGACTCAGGCGGACAAAGCCGCCGGAGCCGATTTTTCCCGTTTGACCAGGAGTTTGTTCAATGCGTGTATATACGCCTTGGCCGAGGCCACCAGCGTATCGGTGTCCGCGCCCTGGCCGTTGACGGTTTTCCCGCCTTCTTCCAGGCGTACCGTCACCTGGGCCTGCGCGTCCGTTCCCTCGGTCACCGCATGCACTTGGTAGAGCTGCAGTTTCACGTCGTGGGGGAACAGCGTCTTGATGGCGTTGAAGGTTGCGTCCACCGGGCCATCGCCGGTCGATTTGGTCGACTTCAGCTCGCCGTCGATGGTCAGTTCCAGCTCCGCCGATTGGGGGCCCTTCGATCCGGCGATCACCTGCAGGGACACGAACTGGATGCGGTCGTTGGCGCGGATCATCTGGTCGTCGACCAGTGCGACGATGTCCTCGTCATAGACATCCTTCTTCTTGTCGGCCAGATCCTTGAACCGCTGGAAGGCGTCCTGCATTTCGTTGTCGCCCAGTTCGTAGCCCAGTTCGGCCAGCTTGGCCTTGAAGGCGTGGCGGCCGGAATGCTTACCCATCACCAGGGTCGACTTGGTCAGCCCGACCGATTCCGGCGTCATGATCTCGTAGGTGCCGGCATGTTTCAGCATGCCGTCCTGGTGGATGCCGGACTCGTGCGCGAACGCGTTGGCCCCGACGATCGCCTTGTTGGGCTGAACCCTGAACCCGGTGATGGTCGAGACCAGATGGCTGGCCGGCGTGATCTGCTCGGTCACCACATTGGTGTAGTAGGGCATGATGTCGCCGCGCACCTTCAGCGCCATGACGAGCTCTTCCATCGCGGCGTTGCCGGCGCGCTCGCCGATGCCGTTGATGGTGCATTCGACCTGACGGGCGCCGGCGCGGATGGCGGCCAGCGAATTGGCCACCGCCAGCCCCAGATCGTTGTGGCAATGGACCGAGACGACCGCCTTGTCGATATTGGGAACGCGGTTCATCAACATCGAGATCAGCTCGTGGAACTCCTCGGGCGTGGTATAGCCGACGGTATCGGGGATGTTGATCGTACTGGCGCCTGCCTTGATCGCGGATTCCACGCAGCGGCACAGGAAGTCGTGCTCGGTGCGGGTGCCGTCCTCGGGGCTCCATTCCACGTCGTCGCACAGGTTCCGCGCGTAGGACACGGATTCCACCATGCGGTCATGAACCGCGTCGGGCTCCATCTGCAGCTTGAATTTCATATGCAGCGGGCTGGTGGAGATGAAATTGTGGATGCGCGGGCGGGCCGCCTGTTTCAGGGCCTCCCAGGCGCGATCGATATCCTTCTTGTTGGCACGCGACAGGCCGGCCACGGTCGAGTTCTTTATGCGGCGGGCGATTTCGCTCACCGCCTCGAAATCGCCGTTGGACGCGATCGGGAAACCGGCCTCGATGATGTCTACGCCCATGGCTTCCAGGGCGCTCGCGACACGCAGCTTTTCCTCCAGATTCATCGAACAGCCCGGCGACTGCTCGCCGTCGCGCAAGGTGGTGTCGAAAATCCTGACGTGGTTCGCTTCGTCGCGTTTCCGGTCGGATTGCATGGTTTCGGTCGTCGTGGTCATCTTTCAAATTCCTCTGCTTCGGTCAGTGGTTGAGTTCTTCGCAACAGATCCCCTGAACGCACACCGCCAACGCAAAGGCGGGCTGTCACGCTCAGGGGCGGGTAAGTCGCAGAAGAAGCCCACTGCCGGGCAGATCAAAAACCACAAAACGCCCGGACGGGTCCGGGCGTCGTGTACGGCCGGGCGCGCATGCGTAAGCGCCGGTGTTATCCACACCGGTCTCGAAAGCGATATGATGATCGATTCCGTGCATATACGCGTTACTCACCCGTCAAACTGCTGTTTCGCCGCAACGTCTTGATACGACCTGTTTAGTTAAATAATCCCTAAACTCCATGGCCACAAGCCGGAATATTAATATGCATATACACGCAATAATTTCACGGCTTGTCCGATCAATCGACCAACCATCTTTACGACTTTTCCACAGGCGGCCGCAATGAATTTTTCTTAACGCGGAGGCAGCATGCGGGCGATATTCACGTCTCGATCATCTTACCGGTTTTCAGGTAGGCATTGATCGCCGCCTCCCAACTCTTCATGAATTTCCGGTAGGAGGCTTCGGTATGTCCGCTTACGATGGCTTGTCCGACTTCGGACAGGGCCGTGTGTTCATAGGAGATTGTCGCCTTCGTGCCCGGACCGTCTTCGGCAAGGGCAACATCGAGCCGGCTGACGACCACGCCCGGCACGATTTTGTACATCCTCAGTCTGTGGGCTTCGGGATCATGATCCGCCGTGATCCAGATGGCGTCGGCGGGTTCGCCGGGCGTGACGAACATGCAGTCTTCCTCGACCAGCCCGGTTTTCGACACAACCAGCCGCGTGCGCCAGCCAGGCACCCAATCCTCTTCGCGCACCGGGCACAGCAGCGGGAAAACCTCGTCCGGTGTCGCGGCGATGGCTTGCGTATAGGTATGCTTCCGACGGCAAGGCGGCTCATGGGTCATGTCGGTCTTGCTCCTGTTCTTGCCTGCCGGCGTCTTTCGACTCGGACAATTTGTGACTGTCCTGTGCATTGAGATCGAGGCCATACACGCTCTTCAACTTGGCGATCCGGGCGCGCGTTCCGGCGCTAAACGGCGTTTTGCCCTCGAAGGCATGCAGGACGATGCCTTCCAGCAAATCGCCCAGGGACATGTCGCCATGCTGCGCGATGGCCTTGAGCACCTTGAGAAGGCGTTTTTCGATCCGCACGCCTGTCTGCACGCGCTCGACATATTTCGGTTTCCGGGTTTCCGGCATCGAGGTTATCCATATTCCAGTACATGATTACATTGGTACCAATGTACCAAACGGCCGGAAATGTCAAATCCGGCGCGCGGTGAAAAATTCAATCGGCCAAAAAAGAAAGGGGCGCAGCCTTGCGGCCGCGCCCCCGATCAACCGTAAATCGGCCGGAACGTTCTAGTTCTTGCTCTTGTCGACCAGGCGGTTCTGGGTGATCCAGGGCATCATGGCGCGCAGGCGTTCGCCGACTTCCTCGATCGGATGGGTGGCCTCGCGTCGCCGCGTCGCCTTGAAGCTGGTCTGGCCGACTTCGTTCTCCAGCATCCAGTCGCGGGTGAAGCGGCCGGACTGGATATCCTCGAGGATGCGTTTCATCTCCTTCTTGGTCTCGTCGGTGATGATTCGCGGGCCGCTGACATAGTCGCCATATTCGGCCGTGTTGGAAATCGAATAGCGCATGTTGGCGATGCCGCCCTCATAGATCAGATCGACGATCAGCTTGACCTCGTGCAGGCATTCGAAATAGGCCATCTCCGGCGCGTAGCCGGCCTCGACCAGGGTCTCGTAGCCGGCCTGGATCAGCGAGGTCAGGCCGCCGCACAGCACCACCTGCTCGCCGAACAGGTCGGTTTCGCATTCTTCCTTGAAGCTGGTCTCGATGACGCCCGAACGCCCGCCGCCGATGGCGCAGGCATAGGACAGGCCGATCTCGTGCGCGTTGCCGGTGGCGTTCTGGTCGACCGCCAGCAGGCAGGGCACGCCGCCGCCCTTCTCATATTCCGAACGCACCGTGTGGCCGGGGCCCTTCGGCGCGATCATGATCACGTCGAGATCGGCACGCGGCTCGATCAGATTGAAATGCACGTTCAGCCCGTGCGCGAAGGCGATCGCCGCACCTTCCTTCATGTTGTCGCGCAGATGGTCGGCATAGATGTGGCGCTGCAGCTCGTCCGGCGCCGCCATCATGATGACGTCGGCCCAGGCCGCGGTCTCGGCTACCGTCATCACCTTGAAACCGGCGTCCTCGGCCTTCTTCGCGCTGGCCGAACCCTCGCGCAGGCCGACGCCGACTTCCTTGACGCCGCTGTCCCGCAGGTTGGCGGCATGGGCATGCCCCTGGCTGCCGTAACCGACGATCGCGACCTTCTTGGCCTTGATCAGGTTCACATCGGCGTCACGATCGTAATAAACGCGCATGATTGTCTCTCTTGCTGTCCAGTTGTCTCTGTTCGGATTGGTCGCTGACCGGCGCCTTTTACAGCGCCTTGGCGCCGCGGGCAATGCCGACGATGCCGCTGCGGGCAATCTCCGTCTTGCCGAGCGAGCGCATCAGCTCGACGAAGGCGTCGATCTTCTCCGGCTTGCCGGTCAGCGAGAAGACGAAGGATCCGATCGTCGTATCGGCCACCGTTGCGTTGAAGATATCGGCAATGCGCAGCGATTCGCGCCGTTCCGGGCCGTTCGCCACCACCTTGACCAGCGCGACCTCGCGCTCCAGATGCGCGCCGTTGGCGGTCAGGTCGTGGACCTCGTGGACCGGCACCAGCTTGTCCACCTGCGCCTTGATCTGCTCGATGATCATCGGGGTTCCGGTGGTGACGATGGTCATCCGCGACAGCGATTCATCGACCGAGACCGACGACACCGTCAGGCTCTCGATATTGTAACCGCGGCCGGAAAACAGGCCGACGACGCGGGCCAGCACGCCGGGTTCGTTGTCCACCAGGACGGCGATGGTATGTCGTTCTATCTCACTCATGTTCCGTATGCCTTGTCTGGGATAGCGATCACACCAGCACCATGCCGTCCTCGGAAACCGGCCTCTCGGCCTCGTCCGCCGGCCCGAGCAGCATATCGTTGTGGGCCGCGCCGGACGGGATCATCGGGAAGCAGTTCTCCTTGGGGTCGACCGCGATGTCGGCGACGACCGGCCCGTCATGCGCGATCATCTCGCGGATGGTGTCGTCCAGCTCCGACGGCTTGGTCGCCCGCAGCCCCTTGGCGCCGAAGGCCTCGGCCAGCTTCACGAAATCGGGCAGGGCGGCGGAATAGCTTTCCGAATAGCGCCCGCCATGCAGCAGTTCCTGCCACTGGCGCACCATGCCCATATATTCGTTGTTGATGATGAACAGCTTGATCGGCAGCCGGAACTGGATGGCGGTGGCCAGCTCCTGGATGTTCATCATGGTCGAGGCCTCGCCGGCGATATCCACCACCAGCGCATCCGGATGGCCGAGCTGCACGCCGATTGCGGCGGGCAGCCCGTAGCCCATGGTGCCCAGCCCGCCCGACGTCATCCAGTGGTTCGGCTTTTCGAAGCGGAAATGCTGCGCCGCCCACATCTGGTGCTGGCCGACCTCGGTGGTGATGAAGACCTCGCGGTCGAGCGTCAGCTCGTAGAGCCGCTTGATTGCTTCCTGCGGTTTGATCACCTTCTTGTTGGTGGCGAATTTCAGGCTGTCGCGCGCGCGCCAGCCATTCACGGTCTTCCACCAGGAAGCGACCGCCTTCTTGTCGGCCTGTTTCTTCTCGGCCTTCCAGACCTTCAGCATGTCTTCCAGTACGCTGGCGACATCGCCCACGATGCCCACATCGACCGCGATATTCTTGTTGATCGAAGTCGGGTCGATATCGATATGGATCTTCTTCGAGCCCGGTGAAAAGGCGTCCAGCCGGCCGGTCACCCGGTCGTCGAAGCGGGCGCCGACGCAGAGCATCAGGTCGCAATCATGCATCGCCATGTTGGCTTCATAGTTGCCATGCATGCCGACCATGCCCAGATAGCGTTCGTCCGAGGCGGGCAGGGCGCCCAGCCCCATCAGGGTCAGCGTCGTCGGCGCACCGGTCGTCTTCACGAACTTGGTGAAGAGCTCGACCGCCCTGGGGCCGGAATTGATGATGCCGCCGCCGCCATAAATCACCGGCCGCTTTGCCTTGGCGATCATGTCGACCGCCTTGGCGATCTTCCTGGTGTCGCCCTTGATCTGCGGGCGGTAGGTCTTGTGCTTGACGTTGCCGGGGCCGGAATAGGGGCAGTCGGCGAGCTGGACGTCCTTGGGGATGTCCACCACCACCGGGCCGGGGCGCCCGCTGCGCGCCACATAGAAGGCCTCGTGCAGCGTCTGGGCCAGCCGGTTGGCGTCCTTGACCAAGTAATTATGCTTGGTGCAGGGCCGGGTGATGCCGGTGGTGTCGCATTCCTGGAAGGCGTCGTTGCCGATCAGATGGGTCGGCACCTGGCCGGTCAGGCAGACGATCGGCACGCTGTCCATCAGCGCGTCGGTCAGGCCGGTCACGGCGTTGGTCGCGCCCGGGCCGCTGGTCACCAGCACCACGCCGACCTTGCCGGTCGACCGGGCATAACCCTCGGCCGCGTGCACCGCGCCGCCTTCCTGCCGGACCAGGATATGGCGCAGCTCGTTCTGCTTGAACAGCGCATCGTAGATCGGCAGGACCGCGCCGCCCGGATAGCCGAATACGACATCGACACCCTGGTCCACCAGGGCTTTGATGACGATCTGGGCTCCGTTCATCGGCTCGCTTGCCATGTCCTACTCCATTCCGGTTCCGGCGGCGGCCGCAAGATGTGCCGCTCCTGCCCCACGGAGGCAGGCTGATCAGCGCAGGTTTCCGCCATTTTTCAACAATGCTGCGGGCCATTCAGGCCCGCAGCCGCCGGACAATAA
>CAMYNJ010000017.1 GCA_947259795.1 uncultured Alphaproteobacteria bacterium
CCATGGAGCGCGCCACGGCCATCGTGTGTCTGCATGATCTCGTCCATAAAGCCATTCCCAGACGGTTCCACAGGAAACTGCGCGTCATCTACCAGTCGTCGCTGCCTCTGCCACGACCCCGGGTGCCTTTAGCGCGCCATTTCGAAGTGTGCGTCGTCGGTCATCTGCGCGACGAAAAGGACTCGCTGCGGGCGGCCTATGCAGCGCGGCAGATGCCGGACAGCTCGCGGCTCAGGGTCGTTCATCTGGGGAGCGCGCATACCAGGGACTGGGCGCGCGATGCGAAGGCGGAAATGAAACGCAATCCCCGCTACGACTGGCGAGGCGAGGTCGCCGGCTGGCAGGTGCGCCGGCAGTTCGGGTGTAGCCACGCCATGGTGATCAGCTCGGTCATGGAGGGAGGCGCCAATGTTGTTTCCGAAGCCATCACGGCGGGATTGCCGGTGCTGGCGTCGGATATCGATGGAAATATCGGGCTATTGGGCAAGGAGTATGGCGGGTATTACGCATCCCGGGATACCGACGGGCTCGCCGCGCTGCTCCTTCGGGCGGAGATGGAACCGGCCTTTCTGAAAGGGCTTGGCGCGCAGATCCGAAAATTGCAGCCCAAATTCCGGCCGGCCCTTGAGCGCACCGCCTGGCGCACCCTGCTCAGGGATATGAACGTCGACTAAAGCTTTATGGTGACCGGCTCCAGCCTGTCGCTCTTGGGCAGGACATCGCCGATCACGGCGGTCCGCGTATAGCCCAGCGATTTCAGTTCTTCAATACAGGCGTCTGTGTTCTCCGCCGGCAGGGTCGCCAACAGCCCGCCCGATGTCTGAGGATCGAAGATCAGGGGATAGCGCGGATCGCTGCCCGCTTCGTCCAGGTTGGCGATGGCACGGCGCAGCCGGACGTTCTGAGGCTGCAGGGAACTGACGATGCCGTCGCGCACCGTATCCTCGGCGCCGTCGAGGAAGGGGATGGCGGCAAGGTCCAGTTCGACATCGACGTCGGATGCCCGCACCATCTCGACCAGATGGCCGAGCAGTCCGAAGCCGGTCACATCGGTGCAGGCATGGGCGCCGTGCTTTACCAGACATTCCGCGCCCTGGCGGTTGGACTGGACCATGGAGTCGAGCGCCGCGGTGATCCAGCGACCCTTCGCCTTGTGGCGCATGTCGGCCGCGAAAAGCGTGCCCGTTCCGACCGGTTTGGTCAGGATGATTTTGTCGCCCGGTTGCAGTCCTCGCTGGTATGGCCGCCCACCAGGGCGGCGCCGGCATCGTCCAGCACGACCATGGCGCCCGCCATCATCTTTGACAGCGTGTCCTCGACCTTGTCTTCCAGACCGAACGGGATCGTTGCGATGGCAAGAGCGGTCTGCGGCTCGCCGCCCATGGCATAAATATCGCCAAGGCTGTGATTGGCGGCGATCTGGCCGAAAATATAGGGGTCGTCGATCATTGCCCGGAAGGAGTCGACGGTATGGACCATGACCTTGCCGGGCGGCACCTCGACGACGGCGGCATCGTCCGGTTCATGCAGCCCGATAAGAACGTCCTTGCGCGGCACCGGTTTCAGGGCGTTGAGCGCCCGGCTCAGGACCGTCGCGCCGACCTTGGCGCCACAGCCGCCGCAGCGCATGGCGATGGCGGAAATTTCCTTGATCACGTCGGCGCCGGCGAGTCCGGCCGGCAGATCCGTCTTTTCATCTTCCTCCATATCAGGCAGCTCGTTGAACTTGCGCATGAAACGGCGGTCGATCCAGTCCTTCCACCGCCACACCAGCTTGCCCTGTATGGACCAGCTGCCGCGCGATGCGACGGCGTATTTGTCGCCGGTGGAAATCAGGCTGAGGAATCGTTTCTGCGGGTGAAATTTCCTCGGCGCACGGCCAAGGAGGACGCGTCGCAGATTGTTGGCGAGCGGGCGCCCCTGCCGCACCGCGAAGACTCCTGATTTTGGCCGCGGATGATTGACCATGGAGGCGATATCACCGGCGGCAAACACGGTGTCATGGGATGTGGATTGCAGCGTATCTGATACTTGAATGAAACCGTATTCGTCGACGTTCAGGCCCGCTTCGCCCGGCCAGGGCGCTGCCCCGGCGGCTGTCACCCACAATATTTCATCCGCATCGATTGTCTGGCCGTTCGAGGTCCGTAGATGTCCCGGGGTGACCTCGACCACCGCCTGATCCAGATGGACGGTCACGCCGCGGTCGGTAAGGGTTTGCAAAAATGTTCTCTGGACTTTCGCGTTGTGGGTCGGCAGGACGGTCTCGCTGTCGCTGCAGAGCGATCCCGACA
>CAMYNJ010000018.1 GCA_947259795.1 uncultured Alphaproteobacteria bacterium
CCGCCGGACGTCGCGCACCGACAGGATGTCCGATCCGGCCTCGCGGGCGTCGTCGTAATCGGTGCGGTTGGAGGAGGAGACGTTGCGGATGCCCATCTGGGTCATGCCGGTGACATGGTCCATTTCCGAGGCCCGGCGCAGCGGGTTGCCGTGGCCGTAGCGCACGCCGTGGCGTTCGTCGACGAAATCCAGATGGGCGTCGATATGGATGATATGCACCGGCGGCTCGCCGTCGAAGGCCTTGATGATTGGCGCATGCACCGAATGGTCGCCGCCCAGCACCACGGGCAAGGCCCGCGCCGCCAGCATCTTGCGCACGCCATATTCGATATTGGCGTGGCTTTTGACGGTATCGGTATGGACGATGTCGGCATCGCCGATATCGGCGATCGTCACCTCGCCGGCCGGCAGATAGACCACATCATCCTCGAAATCGTAGGCGCCGCTATGGCCGAAGGAGAACAGGGTGGAGGCCTCGCGAATGCCCCGTGGGCCGAAGCGCGCGCCGGCGCGATATTGCGTGCCGCAATCGAACGGCGCGCCCATCACCGCGATATCGGCGTCGATGGCGTCCCAATCGGTCACCGGCGGCGCCTTGGCGAAGGTGCTGTGCCCCACGAAGGGCAGGTTCAGCCGCCCGCCCTGATACCCGTGATCCGCCATAGCCCGTCTCCCTGACTGTGCGCCGAACCACTACACTAACCAATCCGGCACACGAGCAACAGCGGTCAACACGACACACCGGGCACGGGAATCCAGCTTACCGAACTCAAAATTCGCAGCGTGACCCGCGCCCGGTTCAGGAAGACGTCGACAAGAAATGCCGTGATAAACGCGACCCAGCCCAGATAGGCAAAACCCGTCCAGCTATGGAACAGGATGGTGGAAAGCCAATTCTGTCCGAACAAATACAGCCCGCTTGAAACAAGTGTTCCCAGGAACAGCAGAAAGGCTGGAACCACCAGGGCATTACCGAGAGCGGAGAACAGCACACCGAAACCAACAATAGCGTAAAGCGCCAGGTTCGACCCGAAGAATATCCTGAGATCGCGTTTCAGGCCGTCTACTGTCTCGACATAATAACCGGAAATAAGATCATCGAGCGTTTCGATCTTGATACGGGTCAGCGCCATGCCGCCCGAAAGACCGTTCCTGATGCCGGTCGCTATCCTGTTCTTGGCATCATCGAAGCGGCGCTGGCGTTCCGCGCGGTCTTCAATACCGAGCTGGCAGACGCAAAACTCTGCAGTCTTTTCTGCGATCCGTTCGGGCAAATCGCTGCCCAGCAGGCGTTCGCCAAATTCGACACTATCCGCCATCCGATTTTTGAGTGCAGCCAGGGCGCCACCCTCCTTGGCCGGCGGCAAGGTCACAAGATCCTTCATTTCGCGCTCCACCTGCCAGATGACCAATTGTTTGGTCATATCCTCGAAACGGCGCTCATCGACAAAGGTAACAGCGAGCCCCATACCGGAAAACAGCATCCCCAGCAGCGACACCGCCAGCAAGATCTTCCGCAACCAATCCATCCCGCGCCCTCCCGCTCATTACATCACTCGCGTCTCTTGCACTTTGGATTGCACAGAGAAATGTTCAAGAAACCATTAGATGCAATGCAATCTATATCGGGGATCCGCCCCTACCGCGCGCAGTCTGCCAGCAGGCCGAGATCCCTCATGCGGGCCTGGGCCATGCCGGCGCGGCGTTTGATGAAGGGCGTGGGGCTGGCGGCCGACCAGCGGCGCGGGTTGGGCAGGATGGCGGCCAGCAGCGCGGCCTCGCGCCGCGTCAGGCCGCCCGCGGACTTGTCGAAATAATGGCGCGCGGCGGCCTCGACGCCGTAGATGCCGGGGCCCCATTCGATGACGTTGAGATAGACCTCCATGATCCGCCGCTTGCCCCAGGCCCATTCGATCATGAAGGTGAAGGGCACCTCCAGCCCCTTGCGGACAAAGGTGCGGCCGGGCCACAGGAAGACGTTCTTGGCGGTCTGCTGGCTGATCGTGCTGCCGCCGCGCAAGGCCCCCTCCCCGCGCACCTGGTCCGCCGCGGCCTCGAAAATGGCGGCCCAGTCGAACCCGTCATGCTTGCAGAACAGATTGTCTTCCATGGCGATAACCGCGGCCGGCACATGGCGCGAGATTTTTTCCAGCGGCACCCATTCCTTGCGGATGCCCTCGCCCTCGAACATGCGGAAGACCATCAAAAGCGTGCCCGGCGGCGCGAAATCGCGGTAGACCAGCACCAGCGCCGGCGGCGCGGTGACGACCAGCAGCAACAGCATGACCGTGATGCGGATCATCCGGCGCAGCCAGACCCGGGGTTCCCAGAACGGGTCGCGCCAGAAGAACAGCCCGAAGCGGCCCGTCTTCTTACCGAATCGCCGCCTCTTGCGGCTGCGCCAGAACAAGCTTTCTTACCTCCGGCGGACAATTGCGTTGCCGGCGCGCCAGGCGCCCCACCCCACGCGGCTGCCGGTAGAAACCGCCATTTTCGGCGGAAAACATGTAAGAGCGGTTAATACCAAGGCTCGCCGGTCAAACCGTGGGGCGCTTGATGAAGCCGGGCTCGTCCGGCGGCTCGTCCGCATATTCGCGGATATTGCGGATGCGGGCATTCGGCGGGCCCTCGGCGCAGAATTCGACCATATGCCGCACCACGCTCTCCGGCCCGTGGAACAGGGCCTCGACGGTGCCCTCGCGGCGGTTGCGCACCCAGCCGTCCAGGCCCCGCGAATTGGCCCATTCGGAAATCCACCAGCGGAAGCCGACCCCCTGCACACGGCCTTCGATGACGACCCTGACCGCAATATCCTTAGCCTTTGGTTTAGCCTTAGCCATCCGCCGTTTCGAACTCCAGAATCATTTCGTCGACCGCCAGGCTGGCGCCGGCCTCGGCATGAATGCCGGCGACCTTGCCGTCGCGTTCGGCGCGCAGGATATTCTCCATCTTCATCGCCTCGACCACCGCCAGCTCCTGGCCGGCCTTGACCTCCTCGCCGGCCGCCACCGAAACCCGCACCAGCAGGCCCGGCATCGGCGACAGCAGATAGCGCGACAGGTCGGGGGCGGCTTTCTCGGGCATCATACGATGCATTTCCGCGCCACGTTGGGTCAACAGCTTGATATCGGCGCGGCTGCCGGCGTGGTTCAACCGCCAGGTAATGCCCGCGCGGTCGATCTGGATGCAGACGCGCCGCGCATTCACCTCGCCGCGGAAGATCGGCTCGCCCGGCCGCCAGTCGCCGCGCACCGCATAGGTATGGCCGGCGACCGCGATATCGGCGCCGTGGCCGTTCAGTGCCGCCGTCAGCGGATATTCCGCGCCCCCCATCAGGGCGACATAGGCATCCCCGGGATGGCGCTCCTGCCCGCTCATCTGGCCCGAGATCCTGGCGGCGCGCTGCTCCACCAGCCGATGCAGCGTCGCCGCGACCGCCACCAGAAGGCTGGGGTCGTCATGCAGCGCGTCCTGCGCCCGGAAGCCTTCCGCATATTCCTCGTCGATGAAGCCCGTGGACAGGCGCCCCTCGCGAAATCGCGGATGGGCCATCAGGGCCGCCAGGAACGGGATATTGTGGGAAACGCCGCGGATGTAATAGGCGTCCAGTGCGCCGCGCATGCGCTGGATGGCCTCGTCGCGGGTGCGCCCGCCGGCGATCAGCTTGGCGATCATCGGATCGTAATACATGCTGATCTCGCCGCCCTCGTAGACCCCGGTATCGACGCGCACGTCAGCGGTCTCTTCCGGCGGCCGGTAGCGCGACAGCCGCCCGATCGACGGCATGAAATTGCGGAACGGGTCCTCGGCATAGATTCGGGCCTCGACGGCCCAGCCCTCCAGCTTCACATCCGCCTGGCCGAAGGACAGTTTCTCGCCGGCGGCGACGCGGATCATCTGCTCCACCAGGTCCAGCCCGGTGACATATTCGGTGACCGGATGCTCGACCTGCAGGCGGGTGTTCATCTCCAGGAAATAGAAGTTGCGGTCCCGGTCGACGATGAATTCCACCGTGCCGGCCGAGCGGTAATCCACCGCCTTCGCCAGCGCCACCGCCTGTGCGCCCATTTTTGCGCGGGTATTCTCGTCCAGGAAAGGCGAAGGCGCCTCCTCGATGACCTTCTGGTGCCGCCGCTGGATGGAGCATTCGCGTTCGCCCAGATGGACCACATTGCCATGCCCGTCGGCCAGCACCTGGATCTCGATATGGCGCGGCTCTTCGATGAATTTCTCGACGAAGACGCGGTCGTCGGCGAAGCTGGATTTGGCCTCGCTGACCGCGGAACGGAAGCCTTCCTCGGCCTCGGCGTCGTTGCGGGCGACCCGCATGCCCTTGCCGCCGCCGCCGGCCGAGGCCTTGATCATCACCGGATAGCCGATCTCCCTGGCAACCTTTACCGCTTCCTTGCCGTCCTTGAGGATACCCATATGGCCGGGCACCGTACTGACCGCGGCCTCATGGGCCAGCTTCTTGGATTCGATCTTGTCGCCCATCGCGGCGATGGCTTTGATGCCGGGACCGATGAAGGCGATCTTCTCCTTCTCCAGCGCCTTGGCGAAGGCTGCGTTTTCCGACAGGAAGCCGTAACCGGGATGCACCGCCTGCGCGCCCGTATCGCGGACCGCCCGCATGATATTGTCGATGACCAGATAGCTTTCGGCCGATGGCGCCGGGCCGACACGCACTGCCTCGTCCGCCATCTCCACATGCAGGGCGCCGGCGTCGGCGTCGGAATAGACGGCCACCGTCGCAATGCCCATGCGCCGCGCGGTGCGGATGACCCGGCAGGCAATCTCGCCCCGGTTGGCGATCAGAATCTTGGAAAACACGAGCCCTGTCCCCGGGATTGTTCCTGTCTGGCGGCCGCGCGGCGTATGCCGGCGCATTCTTGCGCTGCGCTGCAAAAATAACCGATGCCCTTATTACACTCCCGATGGCGATTCTGGCAATATCGCGAAAGACCCGCTGGCGGGATTGGAGCTGTGCGGGTTTATTCGGCGGCAGCCCGGCCCCGGGCGGGATCAGGCGACCGACGGGCCGACCGCCTCGCGGCTCCATTCCGGTATGCGGCTTCCTGGAACCGGCGCCCGTCAGGCAGCCGGACGGTTACCGTCGTACCCTCGCCAACGGCGCTCTCGATAGCGATGCTGCCGCCCAGAGCCTCGCAGCTCCTGCGGCATATGGAAAGCCCCAGCCCCGTGCCGCCGAAACTTCGGGTGATCGAACTGTCATGCTGGGTAAACTCTTCGAACATCGCCTCGATCCGCCGCTCGTCCATGCCTATGCCCGTATCGGAAACGCGGAACAGGACACTTTCGGTCCCGTCGCCGCCGTCCGTTTCCCACCATACCTCAACCTCGATACGGCCGTTCCTCGTGAATTTCGCGGCGTTGTCGATGAGGTTGGTGAGCACGCCGCGGACCCTGATCTCGTCAGACACCATGGTCCCCAGGTCCTTCGAAAAATGTACCCTGAGGCTATTGCAGTTTCGCGCAATATCGGGTTCAACGCCGCGGACCGTCTCGCGAACCAGGTCGGCGACGTCGAACGGCGCCAGATCGACATCCATGTGGCCCGATTCGACCTTGGCCAGATCGAGGACGTTGTTGACGAGCGCCAGCAGATGGCGCCCGGAATCCCGGATATCCTGAGCGTATTCGCGATAGCGCGGAGGCGAGACCTGCCCGAGCAACTCGTTGACCATGACTTCGGAAAACCCGATTACGGCGTTGAGCGGCGTCCGCAATTCATGGCTCATATTGGCCAGGAATTGCGACTTTGCGCGGCTCGCGGCCTCGGCGCCATCGCGCGCCTCACGCAATTCGGCTTCGATTTCGGTGCGCCGGCCGATTTCCGCGGTAAGAGCCCTGTTCTTTACAATGAGGCTCTTCCGGCTCTCGCGAAGACTCACATACTGGCTTCGCAAAATCTGCTCGGCCCGGCGAACGACCAGCAGCAATCCGCCATACAACAAAGCGAATCCCGCCAGCAGCCCGCCCAGCAGCCCGGCGGACATCTGCTTGATATCGCTGAACCTCTCGGTCACATCGGCATAGAGTTCGAACACACCGCGCATTTCGCCGCCGGGCTCGTGCAAGGGTAGATAGGTCTCCACGACGTCACGGCCCGGGAATTCATTGAACGACGGATGCGAGTCGTTTCGGCGCAGGATTTCGCTCGACGTTTTGCCCTGCCGCGCGGCGGCAAATCGCTCGGGGTTGTGGTCCAGTTCCTCACCGATCTCCTTCGGATCCGTGGAATAGACGACGACTCCATCGGCATTGAAAATCTTGACCTTGAGCACCGGCAGCCCGAGGCTCAGCCGCGCGATGGCCTCGTCCAGGTAATGATTTTCCGATCGTTCGCCCAATCGGTCGATATCGTTACGGGACATCTCAATGCGCTCCGCGTGATGCAGCCAGATCGCGTTGGCGAGCGATTGGGCAAGCACCGTGTTCCCTTGCTCGGCCGAATTGAGGACCTCGTCCCAAGCGGTCTGCCGGTAGAGGGTGACAAGCAGGACCGCCGCCGCGAGGAGCACCGCTGCGCTGGTGAACGCGAAATACCGCAACAATCTGAACATGCCGGACTACCCCGACCCATATGTACATATCAACGTCGCGCCACTACGGCTCGACGGCGTCGCGCAAAAAATGCCTGCGGCGTTCCCCGTCACAGCGGGCGCAAAGACGCGCGTCCGCGGAACTGCTTCAAGGAAAGCCGCAGCAACTCTTTCATACGTGTCAAAACGAATTGTACATTAATCGCCTGCAATTTGCGCTTATTATCCATAACAATTTTACGGGTATTTGCATATGGGTTTGCGCAGGATACACCGCACAAGCCTGCGCAATCGCTTCCCGCGCGCCTCAGTATTCCTGCTTGCGCCGGTAGAAGGCGACGATGCCGTCGTCGAATAGCTTCTCGAATTCAGCCGACCGATCCAGCGCCGCGGCGGCGGGCCAGGCCCGGCGCATCATCACGCTGTCGACGCCCCGGCGGTCCAGCACTGCGCGCCAGTCCCCCTCCAGCCGCATGACCGAGGCGGTCTCGGCCAGGAAATCCCCGCCATAGAAATCGAACCGCGGATCGATGAACAGCTTTGCCTGCGGGTCGACCAGCAGCAGGCAACTGCCCGATGTCGGGTCGTTGAACATGCGGTCCTCCGGCCGGCGCAGTCCGGCGATCTCTTCCAGACCCGGCAGCAGTTCCTCGCACAGGCCCATTTCCTGGCGCGCCAGGCTGTGCGGGATGACCAGGGTCATGACGACAGCGAACAGCACCACCAGCCCCGTAAACAGGGTCCGGAACTCCTCGGCCACCCCGAGCAGGGGCCGCAGCGAGGGATGGCGCGACTTCATGTCGGTCCAGACATGATGCAGCGCCTTGGGCAGGATCAGCACGAAGAACAGCGCCGGCCACAGCGCAAGGCGCCCGGCGAACATCGCCATCGCAGTGAACAGCACGATATGCAGGATTTCCTGCGCCGCCAGCGCGCGGCGCGAAAAGGTCAGCACCACCATGAAGCCGCCGACCAGCAGCAGCAGCAGCTGGCCCTGGATCCATTGCATGTTCAGCGGCTGCAACTCGTCGATATTCGCGGTATGGCTGGCCTGGGACGAAACGTCGATGATGCGCTCATATATGTGCAGCCCATAGGGATTCAGCAGGCTGGCGGCGAAGGCGAGGCCGATGAGCGCCAGGTAGAGCCTGGGCGCCAGCGGCTGGCCCTCGATGTCCGGATCGGCGGGGTCGAAACTGCGAAACCGGTATTTTTCCAGGAAATCGCCGGCCAGCATCAGCGCGAGCGATAGGATGCCGAGAATCACCCCCATATGGATGTTGCCCCACAGCAGGTACATCACCCCGACAACCGCGAATCCGCCGTAGAAAAGCTCGCCGCGGCGCATTTTCGCCAGCGTGACATACTGGATCAGCAGGAACAGGGTGGTTATCAGGCCCGGCCGGATGGACATGTTGATGCTGACGATGATCAGCGCGATCGACCCGACGGTCACGGTCAGCACGTAGGAGACGCGCCGCGGCACGCCGCCGAACAGCGGTATCAGCAGGTAGATCGCCACCACCAGCAGCATGAACAGCCGGATCAGCCAGTCGACGCCGATGATCTCCACGATCCCGGCCAGTCCGACCTCGAACAGCCACTGATACTGTACCCAGGGTTCTTCGCCATGGGTCCAGGAAAAAATATCCGTGCCGGGCAGCCCGCCCAGGGCGATCACCGCACGTCCCGATTCCAGCAGCCACGGGTAATCTACGGTGATGGCGTCGCCCATCATCGTCACAACGAAGTTGTTGATCCCCGGCCCCACCGCGACCGCCATGACGAGCAGCGAAGCCACGGCCCAGCTAAGATGGATCAGCCTTTCACGCGTCATCGGAGTTCCCGGTACCCTCTTGCCGCGCGCCCCATGCGGCGACGCGCCAAGATAACGCCAATCCGGGTTAAGCCCGGGTAAAGGCGAGATGTCATTCGATGAATCGCTATTTTCTCAACACGTCCAGCAATCCCATGGCCCAGGCCGCGTGCAGGGCCAGCGGCGCGCCCCAACCGACAAGCGGGAGCAGGGACCACGGGCGGTCCGGCGCGAAAATGAAATTGACAAGCAGCAGCACCGCCATCGCGGCGAAATAGATCATCAGGTGAATGATAAAACCGCGCAGACGACGACGAGCACGTTCGGTGCTTTCATTGTCCTCGCCCAAAGCACCCGCCTTACAACGGGATGTTCCCGTGTTTTTTCCACGGGTTCTCCAGTTCCTTGTCCTTGAGCATGGCCAGCGCGCGGCAGACGCGCTTGCGGGTATTGTGGGGCATGATGACGTCGTCGATGAAGCCCAGCGAGCCGGCAACGAAGGGGTTGGCGAATTTCTGGCGGTATTCCTCGGTGCGTTCGTCGATCTTCTTCTGGTCGCCGAGATCGGCGCGGAAGATGATCTCCACCGCGCCCTTCGGCCCCATCACCGCGATCTCGGCGGTCGGCCAGGCGTAGTTCACGTCGCCGCGCAGATGCTTGGACGCCATGACGTCGTAGGCCCCGCCATAGGCCTTGCGGGTGATGATCGTGACCTTGGGCACCGTCGCCTCGGCATAGGCGTACAACAGCTTCGCGCCATGCTGGATGATGCCGCCATATTCCTGGGCGGTGCCGGGCAGGAAACCGGGCACGTCGACGCAGGTGACGATGGGAATGTTGAAGCAGTCGCAGAAGCGCACGAACCGCGCCGCCTTGCGCGCCGAGGCGATGTCCAGGCAGCCGGCCAGCACCATCGGCTGGTTGGCGACGATGCCGACGGTCGAGCCCTGCATGCGGGCGAAGCCGGTGATGATGTTGCCGGCATATTTCGGCGCAACCTCGAAGAAGTCGCCCTCGTCGACGATTTTTTCGATCAGCTCCTTCATGTCATAGGGCTTGTGCGGGTCGGGCGGCACCAGCGTGTCGAGCGAGATTTCCATGCGGTCGCCGGGATCGTCGGTCGGGCGTTCCGGCGGCGCCTCGCGGTTGTTGGCCGGCAGGAAGTCGATGAAGCGGCGCAACTCCACCAGCGCCTCGACGTCGTTCTCGAAGGCCAGGTCCGAGACGCCGGAAATGCTGGAATGGGTCTCGGCGCCGCCCAGTTGCTCATGGGTCACCTCTTCATGGGTCACGGTCTTCACCACGTCGGGGCCGGTGACGAACATGTAGGAGGAATCCTTCACCATGAAGATGAAGTCGGTCATGGCCGGCGAATAGACCGCGCCGCCCGCGCAGGGCCCCATGATCAGCGAGATTTGCGGCACCACGCCGGACGCCATCACGTTGCGCTGGAACACGTCGGCATAGCCGGCCAGCGAGGCGACGCCTTCCTGGATGCGCGCGCCGCCGGAATCGTTGAGGCCGATGACCGGCGCGCCGACCTGTATGGCCTGGTCCATGATCTTGCATATCTTGCGCGCATGGGCCGCCGACAGCGAGCCGCCGAAGACCGTGAAATCCTGGCTGAAGACGAAGATCAGCCGGCCGTTGACCGTGCCGTAACCGGTGACCACCCCGTCGCCGGGGATCTTCTGGTCCGCCATGTCGAAATCGTGGCAGTCATGCTCGACGAACATGTCCCACTCCTCGAACGAGCCCTCGTCGAGCAGCAGCTCGATTCGTTCGCGCGCAGTCAGCTTGCCCTTGCCGTGCTGGGCATCGATGCGGCGCTGGCCGCCGCCCATGCGCGCGCCTTCGCGTTTTTCTTCGAGTTGCCGGATGATATTCTGCATGGCCGTCCCCGTCGTTGCATCGCAACATTGTTGCAACAGGGAATAGCATCGGCCGAGCCAATGGGAAACCCCTACCGTCCGCGTTCGGCCCAGCGCATGACCGCGATCGAGGCGAGGCCGAGCACCGCGAAGCCGCCGACCAGGGGCAGCACCGTGCCGTCGTAGGCCTGGCCCACAGCGGTGCCCAGCAGCAGCGAGATGAAGCTCGTCAGCGAGCCGATGACCGATGCCGCCACCCCGGCGATATGGCCCAGCGGGTCCATCGCCAGGGCGTTGAAATTGCCGAACAGGATGCCGATGCAGAAGAACGCCGTGACCAGATAGGCCATCAGCGCCCACAGCGGCGGGTCGCCCGCGGCCGCCCAGGCGATGACGAAAAAGGCCAGCGAAAGGCCGCTGAGCCCCGTCAGCGCCAGGCCGGACAGGCGTCGCATGCCGAAGCGCATGACCAGCCGGGAATTGACCCAGGACGCGCTGCCGATGGCGAGCGCCAGCACCGCGAAATACAGCGGAAACAGCTTTCCCAGCCCATACTGTTCCTGAAAGATCTGCTGCGAAGAATTCAAGAACCCGATGAAAGCGCCGAAGATCAGCCCGGCCGCAATAGTGTAGCCGAAGGCGGTGCGATGGGTGCAGGTCTCATGGATGGCGCGACCGATCCGCAGCAGGGAAAACGGCGCGCGCTGACCCGCAGTCAGGGTTTCCGGCTGACGAAACGCAAACCAGACCAGCGCAACCAAAGCGAGGCCCAGCAATACCCCAAAGATCGCGCGCCAGTGCGCGACCAGCAGGATAGCTTGTCCCACGGCCGGCGCCAGTGCCGGAACTAGGATGAATACCGCCATCACCAGCGACATGATGCGGGCCATGGCGCGGCCCGCATACCGGTCGCGCACCACCGCGATGGCCACGATGCGCGGCCCGGCGGCGCCGAGACCCTGCAGGAACCGCCCGGCCAGCATAACCGGGAAGCTCGTCGCCACCAGCGACAGCAGGCAGCCCAGGATGAACAGGGCGAAGCCCACATAGATCGGCGGTCTGCGGCCGGTGCTGTCGGAGACCGGACCGTAGATCATCGTGCCGACGGCCAGGCCGAGAAACAGCGCGGAAATCACCAGCTGTGCGTCGTTGCGCCGTTGCGCCCCGAGATCGCCGCCGATCTCCTGCAAGGCCGGCAGCATCGCGTCGATCGACAGCGCGACCATCGAAATCATCATCGCCGTCCGCGCGACGAATTCGCCGATCGGCGGGCCGGCTCTGTCCTCCGGCGAGGTCATGTTTCTGTCGTCCCGGTCACGGTTACCGATCCTCGATTTTCAGAACAGGCGGAATTGGCGTCGGCCCGGACCCGGGCCACGGTCGCTGCGATGCAGCATCGGCCGGACAGGAGATAACATAAAAGTACCGCCGGGCCAGCCCGCCATGAACCGGACCGGAACATATTGTTGTTTGCACCGGCCTGTGGTTCCTTCTGGATCGTAAATTGTTTTCGATTCGACGAAGACCGATCGGGTAAGGACGGATGTTCCGGGACAATCTTTTGACGAGCCGCCATAACTCGTTTCCACTGCTGCGGTGGCTGGGACTGCTGCCGTTGCTGTTGCTGTTGCTGCCGGGCACCGCCCTGGCCGACCCCTGCCCGGACGAGCCCGGCACGGAAGAAGCCTGCCTCGCCGATTCGCCCTGGTTCGGCGCGAACCGCCTGGCCGTGCATTTCGCGAGCGTGGACGGGACCGCCGATTGGCTGTTCGAGCTGGCTTCGGGCAGCGAGTACCGGATCTCGCTGGACGAGAATTTCGGCGGCGCGCCGGTGGCAGGCGTCATCATGGTGCTGGACGGGCAGGTCATGATCTCGAAGGGGCTGGAACTGGAACATGGCAGTGAGACCGACAGCCTGGACGCGCCCGCGCTGGTGCAGCAGCTGACGCTGAAACTGCTGCAGCATGTCTATCCGCAGGGCCGCGGGCAGGTGCTCGGCGTCGAGAATTTCCGGGTGACCCGCCAGCAACTGTACCTGACGGCCGCCACCAGCCGCGCCTCGGCCGAGTTCGCACCGCCCTGGACAGTGAGCGGCAATGTGGATAACGGCAATTTCGACTGGGTCGATTTCGAGCTGGATTTCGAGGCGCCGGATGTGGAGTACCGGGCGCAGTTCTCGGGGCGTTGGCAGGAACTGGCCGAGCCGATCGCCTTCCCCGACAGCATGATCATCGAGGACTGGCAGGTCTGGCCCCTCGTCCCGCAGCCCGACCCGACCCCGTTCAACCCCGGCTGGACCGCCCGCGACATGCGGATCGTCACGCTGGGGGATCTGCGGCGGATCATGGGCGGGGGATAAGAGGCGGCTGTTGTCCCGACAGGATGTCCAATTGGCCTCGTCATGAGCCTGTCGCAGGGTGTGTTGATGAACGCTCGCGCCCTTCTCAAGAACCTCCAGAAACCGCGCAACGTTGGCAATTTTACGGGCTGACGCTTGGCGGCGCCGAGGTCGCGTCATGAGCATTGACAGCGATTCTGTCTGACACTATAGTTAACTGAATGGTTAAATATCTTTCCGAAACAACGGTGGATGAAACGGGAGAACCGAGATGCGGACCGGCCGACTGCTCCGTGAACCTTGCCGGAAGGTGCATGACGCTTTCCTGCCGCCCCCGGCGCGGCAGCCCGGCGCCACAGCTGGACGACGGTTGATCCGATGATTGCAGCTCAAACCGATACCCTCAGCGCCGCCTTCCACGCTATGGCCGACCCGACGCGACGCGCGATCCTGGCGCGGCTGGCGGCCGGTGAGGCGACTGCCGGGGAACTGGCCGCGCCCTTCAAGATGTCGCTGCCGGCGGTTTCGAAACATCTGAAGGTCCTGGAGAGCGCCGGGCTGCTGATCCGTCAGCGAGAAGGCCGCATTCACCGCTGCCGGCTCGACCCCGCGCCGATGAAGCAGGCGGTCGACTGGATTGAAGCCCACCGCCGGTTCTGGGAAGCCCGCTTCGATTCCCTGGCGCAGTATCTCGATGAACTGCAAACGGAAACCAACAGCAGCAAGGAGACACAAGATGACCCCGACGAACCTGCTCGATGAAACCCAGACTCGGCCCGTCTTGCGGTTGACCCGGCATTTCAACGCGCCGCGAGAGGCCGTGTTTCGCGCCTGGACCGACCCCAAGGCCCTGGCTGCATGGTTTGGACCGGACGGCGTGCAGACGCGCAAGGTGGAAATCGACCCCCGTCCGGGCGGGCGTTTCAGCCTCGAGATGTACGAGAGCGACGGCATCTACCCCGTAGCCGGCGTCTATCGCGAAGTTGCGCCGCCGGAACGGCTTGTGCTGTCCTGGATCTGGGGAAACGGCGAGTTGGAGGGATTGGAGACCATCGTCACCATCGAACTCCGCAAAAAGGATGGCGGCACCGAACTGACATTGCTGCACGAAGGCCTGCCCACCGATGTCGCGCGCGGCAAGCATGAGGGCGGCTGGGTCAGCAGCTTCGACTGTCTCGAACGTTTCCTGGCCGACGGTCAGGCGTAATAACCGACAAGATCCATCCGCAGAAAGGAACCCTTCCAATGTCTCATACATTCTCCGGCGGCTGCAGTTGCGGTGCCCTGCGATACGAGTCGGTGGCCGAGCCCGTGGTCGCGGGGCATTGCCAGTGCCGGCATTGCCAGAGGGCGAGCGGCGCCGGCCATGCGTCGATTATCGGCGTGCATCAGGACGCGCTGACGATCACCGGCGAGGTGAAATATTTCGACTACACGGCAGACAGCGGGAATACCGCCAGCAATGGGTTCTGCCCGAACTGCGGCTCCAATGTCCTTGGGAAAACGTCGGGAATGCCCGGGATCATGGCGATCAAGGTGGGAAGCCTCGACGATCCGAGCTGGTTCAAGCCCGGCATGACGATTTTCGCCGCCAGCGCCCAGCCGTGGGACCTCGTCGACCCCGACCTGCCGGCCTTTCCGGGCATGCCGGAAAGGTAGCGGGCCAGGCCGTGCATCAACTGTCGAGCAGGTCGAGGAAGCGCACCGCGTCCGCGGTCTCCCGGGCCAGGTTCCGGCGACGCTCGGTCGCCTCCGCGTCCTCGCCCCATTGTTCGGCCTGCCATTCCTCGTCGAGCAGACTGGCGGCGGCGGCCTCCTCAGCCCCGATATGGCCGGCCGACACCGCCAGGGCGATGGCCAGCGAGCCGCAGCCGGCGGTGAGCTGCGAGACGGCAGCGAGGCGAAAATCGTCCAGCGCCTCGACCGCCGCGCGCAGCGCGTCGAGGGCGGCCTGGTCCTGTGCAATGTGGGTTATGCCATGGGTCACCGCCAGCTGCGCGCCATGGGTCTCCGCCGCCCAGTCCAGCAGCGGCTGCCAGAGCGCCGCCTGGCGTTCGACCAGCGGCGCCGGCGCCTCAGCGCGATAGCATAGCAGGTCCGACCCGCCATAGGCGGCAATCCGGTCGACGATGGCGGCGCGTTCCGCGGCCACCCGGTCGATCGCGGTGGCGGCGAGGCGCATCATCGGCATGGTCAGCGGCCGGATATCGCCTTCCTGCGCGGCCCATTCCCCGGCAATCGCCTCCGCCAGGACAACAGTCGGCGCGATCAGAAGTGCCCCGCCGGACGTGCGGATCGGCCGCCCGTCGAGCGCAACCCCGTGGCCGCCGCCCTCTGCATCGGTGGCGGCAGCCTGCTTGTAAAATCGTTTCGACACTGCCTGAACTGTTCCTGGTGCCGCCGCCGTTGCCGCAGTCCTTCCCGGCCCGCCTACTGGCCCAACAGGCCTTCCAGCCCCTTCTTGACCGCATCCTCGATCGCCTTTTCCGGTTCCGCCGGCAGGGCCGGTACGCTCGGCAGCGTCTCGGCCGGCTTCGGGGCCGGTTCGGCCGCCGCCTTGGCCGGAGCCGGCGGCGCGCAGGGACCCTCGATCAGCGGCGCTCCGGAACCGCCCCGGGCACCGGTCAGCCCGGTCGGCAGTTCGATGCCCAGCATGCCGGTCAGCTTGCTGGCGGCGGCCTGCTTGTCGATCTCATAGTCGGGCGCCAGGAAAGTACCGGTGATATGCACCGGCAGCACCGCCTTGTCGATTTTCTTCTTGTTGCGCGGATCGATCGTGAAATCGAGCGTTTCGTTGCGCAGGTTAGCCGTGCCGGTGCCGATGATGCCGCGGGACTCGGTATCGATATAGAGCGCCTTGGCGGTGGCGATTCCCTTGTTGATCGGGAAATCGGCGACGGCGCAGGAAACCACGGTATAGCCGGCCTTGCCCTTGTCCAGCACCTGGTTCAGCACCTGCCCGGTGCCGCCCAGCATGTTCTGCAGGAAGCTCGTCTTCATGCGGCCCTCGCCCATCAGTACGCCGGCCCGTCCGTTCAGCCCTGCCATGATCTTGGCGACCGAGGTGCCGCTACCGGCGATATCGATGTCGATATTGCCCTTGCCTTCGATATCCTCGGTGATCTGCATGTCGGTCAGCAGCTTGTCGAGATTGATCTTCGACAGCAGCAGTTTGACCGCGAGCCCAGCTGCCTGTTTGCGGCCGTCGAGATTGATCGAACCGTCGATCGCGCCCTCGGCCACGGTGGCCTTCAGGGGGCTTATCGTCAGGTTACCGCCGTTCAAGGACAGGCCGACACGGGCGTCCTGCAGCTTGGCGCCGGCGGCGACGATCATGTCGGCGTCGAAGGTCAGCTTGGCATCGACCGCGCGCAAGCCCTCCACCGGCAAGGGGTCGTCTGGGAACATTTTGTCGCCCGGCTTGGCCGGCTGTTTCTCGCCGCCGCCGCCATCGGGCGCGCCGCCGCCGGCCGCGCCACCCAGCGCCGTGACGTCGATCAATTCGGACTTCAGTTTGGCGTCGATGAAGGGCCGCTTACCCGACAGATTGACCGTCACGTCGCCGGCGACGTCGCTGCCGGCCAGTTCACCCTTGAAGCCCACGAGATTGAGCGCCTTGGCCGGATCGCCGGTGACATTCGTCGACATCGAATAAGCGCCCATCCTCGGCACTTCCGTGCCGGCCACCGACGACAAGTCGCCCAGCTGGCTACCCTTGACGGCTACGGCCAAATTCAACCCCTTGCCGGCCATCGGCTCGGCAATGGTTCCCTTTACGCTGATATTCGCGCCGCCGGCCTCAAGCGTCAGCGCGACCGGGTAGGGCTTCGTCGGGGCCAGCGCCTGGGTCGGCGCGCCCAGCGAGGCGGTCAGCTTGATTCCGGCATCGTTGTAGCTGCCCTCGAACAGCATCTCGATCGGGTTGTCCGGCCCCTCGCCGGTGATCGTCAGCTCATCGATTTTCGCCTTGTGCGAGGCGCCCGCCTGGGCGTCCGTATAGGTAAGCAGCGAGTCCTGGATCACGACCTCGCGCACCACGGGGATCGCCCGCGGACCGCCCTCACCCTCTGCCGCCGGCGGTTCGGTCGTCGCTGCCGGCGCTTTCTTGGCGCCCGGCGCCTCAAAATCGAAATTGGCCCGGCCGTTTTTATCGACTTCCAGCAGGATGTCGGCGCCGACCAGCACGATCCGCTGCACGTCGATGATGCCGAAGGCCAGCGGGATCAGCGACATCTGCGCCTCGAAGCGCTCCACCTTGACCATCTGGGGCTGCTTGCTCCAGTCGGCGTTGGACAGCGTCACCCCGGACACCGATACCGACGGCGTCAGCGAAATCCCCAGCTCCAGATCGCCCGCGATCACCAGGTCGCGCCCCGTCGCCTCCTTGGTCTTTTCGGCGATGAGCGGCTTGTACTGGTTGAAATCCGTTGACATCAAGACCGCGATGGCGCCGACCACAAGGGCCACCAGCAACAGCGGGATGACGATGAAAATGATCTTGATAGCCTTACCGAGTCGCATTTTCGCCTCCAAGCAGCGCGGCGGCCAGGCCCGCCAGTTCGTTGAATTCCTCGATCACGCCGGCCGCACCGGCCGCGCGCAATTCTTCCGGATCGTGATAACCCCAGCTTACACCAATCGCGCGCACTTGTGCATTGCGCGCCATTTCAATGTCGAAAACGGTATCGCCGATCATCACCGTCGAGCCCGGGTCGGCGCCCGCTTCGGCCATGGCCTCCTCCAGCATATGGGGATGCGGCTTGCCGGGACCGTCATCCGCGGTCTTGAGCGCCATGAACCGGCCCTCCAGCCCGTGGCGCGCCAGCGTGGCAACCAGGCCGCGGCGGGATTTGCCCGTCGCCACCGCCAGCAAGTAGCCGGCGGCTTCCATCGCGTCCAGGGCTTCGACGGTTCCGGGATAGAGCGGTTCCCGATGGTCCGGCTGCTGCCGCAGGCTGTGAAATGCCTCTTTGTAGTAATCCGTGAGCGAGAGGTGGTTTTCGCGCGAACCATGGGGGTGCAGGCCGGCGATCGCCTCCAGCAGCGGCAGCCCGACGACGCGGCGCACCGAGGATGCGGGCGGCGGTTCAAGCCCATGCGCCCGCCAGGCCGCACCCATCGCGGCGGCGATATTGTTCTGGCTGTCCACCAATGTGCCGTCGCAATCGAAGACAGCCAGGCGCGGTTGAGACATTTCGTTCCGAATCATATGGTTGTTCGCTAGATCCCGTATCCAAACAGATAGTGGAACCGGGGGCCAAATACCAGCCCGGCGCAGCAAACACGGACCCACGATTTAATTAATAACACTTCGTATCGCCGCGTTTTTCGATATCATGAAGGTGAGTCTGCAAACTGGCCGCCGCCTATAGGAGAAAAATGACGGGCAGGGTTGTGCCAAGAGCCAGTATTATCGCCGCGATCAGCGCGACCGCAGTCCTTGCCGCGTTGCCGGCCGGCCCGGTGTGGTGCGCCGAATCCGTTCCGGAAAGCGAAGAGCAACCGCCTGGCGTCATTGACACGAGCCATACCAACGCTTCGGAGCGGGTTCGGCAATTGGGCGCCTGGCTCGACCAATTCTTCGCGGATGAAAACTACGAGGCGGAGATCAATAAATCATGGCTGCGCATACGCCTGAACAGTTTCTCCGAACTGTATGAAGGAACCGATGTCAGCGCCCCGGTGAGGCTCCATCTCAAGCTGCCCGCCCTCAACAAGCGACTGCGCTTCGAAATCCTCAGTCCCGACGAACCGGACGACATCGAGGCATCCGAGGGTGCCGAGGTGAGATCGCCTCCACCTGGCGCCACGGAGGAAAAGACGTCCGCCGCGGTTTCCTATATTTACCGGGAAGAGAAAGAGCGCTCGATCATTGCCCGGCTGGGGCTGGATTTCGATGGATATGCCCCCAACCCCTATGTGGGTGGCCGCTATCGCGAGCTTTTGCCTCTGAACGACGTCTGGAATTTCCGCTTTACCGAGCAGATCCGCTACTATTCCCGCGACGGGCTTGTATCGCGCACCTCCCTCGATTTCGAGCGCATTCTGGAGGAGGACATGCTGTTGCGCATCAGCCTGGACGGAACCTGGCTCGAGGAAGATCCGGATTACTTCTACAGCCTCGGGTTCGCGCTGTTCCGCCCGCTGGACGCGCGCTCGGCCGTCGAATATCAGATCGTCAACAGTTTCAGAACCGATCCGCACCGGCTCGACCGCATCACGGCGCGGATTCGACATCGCCAGAAAATATGGCGCGACTGGCTGACCTTCGAGGTCGCGCCGCAGGTCAGCTTCCCCGACGATCGGGATTTCGAACCGGTCCCCGGCATCCTGTTCCGCCTGGAGGCGACGTTCGGCGGATAGGGATTCACTCGATCGCCGCGAAGGGATCGCCCGAATAGTTGCGGTCGAATCCGAAAAGATCCCAGCTTTCGGCCATATGGGGCGGCAGTTCGGCGGTGACCTGCAACTCGCCGCGCCCGGACGGATGCGGCAGGCGCAGCTCGCGGGCATGCAGGTGCAACTGCCGCGCCACGCCTTCTGCGAGCAGGAATGCGGCCTCGCCGCCATACTTCCCGTCGCCCACGATCGGGTGGCCGATCGCGGCGCAATGGGCGCGCAGCTGGTGGGTCCGCCCGGTCAGCGGCCAAAGGGCCAGCCAGGCCGTCGTCCGGGCGGCGCTTTCGATGACGCTATACAATGTGACCGCGCTCTTGCCCGCTTCCTCGTCCGCCATCATGCGCTCGCCGCGTGGGCCCGGGCGCTTGCCCAGCGGCAGATCGATGCGGCCCTCCTGCAGCGCCGGAACGCCGGCCACCAGCGCCCAGTACACCTTGCGCACAGTGCGGCCCTGAAACGCCTTGCCAAGGCTGGCCGCCGCCTTCGCGCCGCGGGCCAGCAGCAGGACCCCGCTGGTGTCGCGGTCCAGCCGGTGCACCAGTTTCGGCCGCTCCTTCGCGCCGAACCGCAGGGCATCCAGCATGGCGTCCAGATGGCGCGTGGTTTTCGTACCGCCCTGCACGGCGAGGCCCGCCGGCTTGTTCAGCGCGATCACGTCATCGTCCCTGTAGATCACCAGGGACTGGACGAAGGCAGTATCCCCGGCATCCGGTTTTCGGCTTGCATGGCGTGGCGACTCGCTGACCGGGCCGGCTGCCTGTGGTGGAACGCGGACCTGCTGGCCGGCGGCAAGGCGATGATTCGCCTTCGCCCGCTTGCCGCCGACCCGAATTTGACCGGTCCGCAAAAGCTTTTCCAACGCCCCATGCTTCAGCCCCGGATAGTGCCGCCGGAACCAGCGGTCGAGCCTGATATCGTCGTCGTCCGCAGCTACCTCGACGATTTCGACGCCGCTCATACGGCGATTGCCCGGACGAGCGCCAGGCCCGCAAACAGCCCGCCGACCGCCAGGACAACGGATGACGCGATATAACCGGCGGCCAGCAGCATCTGGCCGCGCTCATAAAGCAGCACCACCTGCAGGGAGAACGTGGAAAATGTAGT
The DNA here is from genome assembly GCA_947259795.1 of uncultured Alphaproteobacteria bacterium. Lineage (GTDB taxonomy): Bacteria > Pseudomonadota > Alphaproteobacteria > UBA8366 > JADFVY01 > JADFVY01. The sequence continues at coordinate 20,092 of CAMYNJ010000018.1, forward strand.
GAAGGCGCCGAGCACGCCAACGATCATGAAGGCGCGCAGCTCCTGCGAGGGCGACCAGGCCAGCGCCATCGATTCGGCCAGCACTCCCATGGCAAAGGATCCGGCGACATTGGCGACCAGGATACCCCACGGGAATCCATCGCCCAGCCAGTGCGTGATCTGGTTATTGACGAAATGCCGCGCCACCGCGCCAAACGCGCCGCCGACCGCAATCGCAAGAATTATTTTCATATAGCGGCTCCTTGGCTAGCGGATAGCGCAAGGAAGCCGCCATCGTCCACAAAGAAATCGACGGGCCAGAGGCCCGCCGTCAGTTCCATGCGAAGTAAACTAGGTAAACCAGGTGGTCCGGCGGCAGCCTATTCGGCGCCTAATATCAATACTCGCTGATAAAGGCCTATTTGACCGGCAGCCAGAGGCGCGTCTCCCGGTCGGGAGAGGCCAGCAGCTGCGAAGACTTGTCCTTGATCCTGGCGGAAAACACCGCGTTTTTCGACGTATCGCCGGCGCTCGCAAAAGCGTTCAGCGGGATCGTATCCGCGGCCACCGCAGCAAGCGCGGCAGAGCGTTGTTCCACGCTTACGCTGTCGCCCAGCGGCTCGGTGATATCGGCAATCGCCGCATTGATGGTCAGCGGGTCGCCCGTGCCAACCGCGGCCACCGGCGTGTCGCCCCAAGTTGTGGTGTCGAACTCGAAGACCAGCCGGTCGCCGGCCACGTCTTCATCGTTGGGCAGGCAGGCGGTCTTGCCCTTGACCACACGCATGAGCGCGCAGTCCTTGCCGGCGGCGGCCGACATCGCGTGATCGGTCACGCTCTTGCCGGTCAGGAAATAGCTGACACCGTCGACGGTCCACGAAACTGCATCGACGGACGGCGATACGGAACAGCCGCCAAGAACCACCAGAAGCACGGCGGCGATTGAAATGCGTATGTGAGAAACGGTTTTCATTAAAATCACATGGATAATTTTAATATCTTTATTAAAAACCTTAACGCCCGCATCTGCAAGTAATATAGATTCCAATTACAGGCATATTTTATTTAATTTTCTATGGCCTTACGCCGGTATTAATTTACTATTTAAAATTTATTGCAAAATTTATACAAACCGTTATTCGACGAAGTTGATCTTTATTTTATGTTAACCATGGATGTGGTTTCCTGTTAGGCGGTCCGCAAACCCCATGGCCGACGGGTTCACATTATCAGGAAGATATGAATCAGCCGTAAACGGGCGTGGTTAACGACGGCGCCTTAGAGCCGCGCAATTCCGGTCTTATTTATTGTTTTTCAATCAGTTGCGTCGATCATGCCGAAGCGGTGCGCCTCGTTATTATTCGGCCGCGCCCAATTGCTCAGCATGTCCCCGAACACCCGTCCACAATCTCCCCGGTCTATACACCCACGACCAGGGGAGGGGAAAATTGTGCGGCATGCAATAAAAGCCCTCCCCCTTGATGGAGGAGGGCTGGTAGGGGCTGGAAAACAGAAAGCTTGCCGGCTTTGCCGGCCGCCACCTAGGTCTACTCTTCTTCCACCTTCTTCGGCGGCAGGTGGACGCGGATATGGAGTTCGCGCAGGCGCTCGGGCTCGATTTCGGCGGGGGCCTGCATCAGCAGATCCTCGGCTTTTTGGTTCATCGGGAAGGCAACGACCTCGCGGATATTGGGCTCGTCGGCCAGCAGCATGACGATGCGGTCGATACCCGGGGCCGAGCCGCCATGGGGCGGCGCACCGAACTTGAGCGCGCTGAGCATGCCGCCGAAACGGTCCTCGACGACCTCGGGCCCATAGCCGGCGATGCCGAAGGCCTTGTACATGATTTCCGGCAGATGGTTCCGGATCGCGCCGGACGACAGCTCGACGCCGTTGCAGACGATGTCATACTGCCAGGCCTTGATCTCGAGCGGGTCCATGGTCTCCAGCGCCTCCATGCCACCCTGCGGCATCGAGAAGGGATTGTGGCTGAACTCGATCTTGCCGGTAGCCTCGTCCAGTTCGAACATCGGGAAGTCGACGATCCAGCAAAAGCGGAACACGTCCTTCTCGATCAGGTCGAGATCTTCGCCCAGCTTGGTGCGCACGGTGCCGGCGAATTCGGCCGCCGCATTGGGCTTGTCGCAGGCAAAGAACACCGCGTCGCCGGGCCTGGCGCCCGTGGTCTCGGCGACCGCCTTAACGCGGGCCTCGTCGAGATTCTTGGCGATCGGGCCCTTGCCGCTGCCGTCGGGCTCGAAAATGATATAGCCGAGGCCGCCGGCCCCTTCCGACCGCGCCCAGTCGTTCAGCTTGTCGAAGAAGCTGCGCGGATTGCCGCCCGTTCCGGGCGCCGGAATCGCCTTGACCACCGAGCCGCCTTCGATCCCCTTGGCGAACAGCCCGAAGGAGGAACCGCGGAAGGCCTCGGTGACGTCCGTGATGATCAGCGGGTTGCGCAGGTCCGGCTTGTCGGTGCCGTATTTCTCCATCGCCTCGGCGAAGGGGATGCGCGGGAACGGCGCGGGTGCCACGGTGCGGCCGTCGGCGAATTCCTCGAACACGCCATGCAGCACCGGCTCGATGGCGGCGAACACATCGTCCTGGGTCACGAAGGACATCTCGAAATCGAGCTGATAGAACTCGCCCGGCGAGCGGTCGGCGCGGGCGTCCTCGTCGCGGAAGCACGGCGCGATCTGGAAATAGCGGTCGAAGCCGGCCACCATCAGCATCTGCTTGAATTGCTGCGGCGCCTGGGGCAGCGCATAGAAATGGCCCGGATGGATGCGGCTGGGCACCAGATAGTCGCGCGCACCTTCGGGCGAGCTGGCGGTCAGGATCGGTGTCTGGAACTCGGTGAAGCCCTGCTCCATCATGCGCAGCCGGATCGACTGGATCACCTTCGCGCGCAGCATGATGTTGGCCTGCATCTCGGCGCGGCGCAAATCCAGATAGCGGTGGCGCAGGCGGATATCCTCGGGATAGCCCGCGTCCTGGTTGACCGGCATGGGCAGCGGGTCGGCCGCCGACAGCACCTCGATCTCGGCCGCCACGACTTCAATCTCGCCGGTCGGCAGTTTCGGATTGACGGTCTCCTCGGTGCGCCTGACCACCTCGCCGGTGACGCGGATCACCGACTCGTTGCTCACCCCCTCGGCCACCGGAAACAGCGGGCTGGAAATATCCAGCACCACCTGGGTCAGCCCGTAATGGTCGCGCAGATCGATGAACAGCAGGTTGCCGTGGTCGCGCTTGACATGGACCCAGCCGGAAAGCCGGACGGTCTGGCCGACATCGCCGAGGCGCAGCGCCCCGCATGTATGGGTGCGATATTCGTGCATTCTGAAAGCCTATCTGGAAACCTGAATTCGTGGGGGAAAGGCCATGGTTTGCCCCGGCTTGTCAAGGGCGGGGACCGCCAATGCAGGCGGAATGGCGGGAAATCCTCCCTCGGGGCTTCCCCGAAAGGCGAAATGGATGTATCCCATGCTCCATGCCCGTAAAACCGATAACCGATTCCGCCCGCCTTGCCGAATTCTGCGCCCGCCTGTCCTCGGCCGACTACGTCACGGTCGACACCGAATTCATGCGCGAGAACACCTTCTGGCCGATCCTTTGCCTGGTGCAGGTCGCCGGGCCGGACGACGCCGAATGCATCGATACGATGGCCCCGGGCATCGACCTGACGCCGCTCTACGAGCTGATGGCCGACGAGGCGGTGCTGAAGGTGTTCCATGCCGGCCGCCAGGACCTGGAGATTTTCTATCACCGCATGGGGCAGGTGCCGCACCCCGTTTTCGACACCCAGCTCGCCGCCATGGTCTGCGGCCTGGGCGACCAGATCGGCTATGAAAACCTGCTGGCCCAGACCATCGGTGTGACCATCGACAAGTCGTCGCGCTTCACCGACTGGTCGCGCCGGCCGCTGACCGACAAGCAGCTCAACTATGCCATGGCTGACGTGACCCATCTCAGGCCCGTTTACGAGAAGCTGGCCAAACGCATGGAAAAGACCGGCCGCGCCCACTGGCTGGACGAGGAAATGGCGGTGCTGTGCGCGCCGGAGACCTACCGCGTCGACCCGGAGGACGCCTGGCGGCGCATCAAGGGCCGCGGCGCCAAGGGCAAGCGTTATCTCGCCATCCTGATCGAGCTGGCGGCCTGGCGCGAGCGCGAGGCCCAGAAGCGCGACATTCCCCGCAACCGCATGCTGCGCGACGAGGCGATCCAGGAGATCGCGTCCCATGCGCCGCGCAAAGCCGAGACCCTGGCCCATGTGCGCGGCATCTCGGCCAAGATGGCCGAGGGACAGACGGGCGAGGCCATCCTCAAGGCCATCGAGGACGGCATCGCACGGCCCGAACACAGCCTGCCCGCCCGGCCCGAGCGCCCCGAACGCCTACCTCCGGGCCTGGGGCCGCTGACCGACCTGCTCAAGGTGTTGCTGAAGCTGAACTGCGAGAAACAGAACGTGGCCGCCCGGCTGGTCGCCAGCGGCGACGATCTGGAACGCATCGCGGCGGATGACGAGGCCGATGTCAGGGCGTTGAAGGGCTGGCGACGGGAGATCTTCGGCGAGGACGCGCTGGCGCTCAAGGCGGGCAAGCTGGCGCTGGCTGCCGAGGAAAAGAAGATACGGGTGATCCG
>CAMYNJ010000019.1 GCA_947259795.1 uncultured Alphaproteobacteria bacterium
GTGGTCGTCATTTTCGGGCCAAGAGGCCGGATCGATCCCGGAAATCCGACCGAACGCAGGGCGCATATCCTCACGGTTGCTTACCATAAGCAGGGCACCCGACGCACCGAAAGCCCCACAGACTGCGCTAAGGGCATCCTCCCATCGCACATCGTCAATCAGCGCATCGTAGAGTCCGTCGACAACTGCGAGAAGCTGTTCCTCATCTCCCATGCCCTGATTTGCCTTGTAGGCCCTATCGCGAAAGTATAGCGGAATATGAACTATTCACGCAAATAATGCATTGAGTTGCGTTTCCGCGCCTCTGGGCTGATCGGGGGAGCGCCAGTGATCTTCCTCCCGCGAGGGCTCTACGGACTACTAGGCCGCAGCCGCGCCCACCACCGAAACTCCTGATAAACCTTGGGATTTCGCCGTTTGGTGGCGCGTCTGACCGGCTGGCCGAGCTGGACGTCAGTGGTATGTCAGGCGGCGGGACGCGGCTGGTCCGGTTACCGGGCGCCATGGTCGGGCAGTCGGCGCGAACCGCCAGCGCCATGCTGTATTCGCCGCCGCCCCCGGGTCAGAACTTGGTCACGACGTTCAGGAATACGCCTTGGCTGTCGTAGGACAGGTCCGTCAGATCGTCCGAGAAGTCGCCGAGCCCGACCTTGGTGTTGTCAGCGAAATGGTGGTAGCCTCCGCAGGCGCCTGGCCGCTTCCTTACCGGTAATCACGTCGAAGGCCTGTCGGCCGGCGCCGTCGCCTCGATGGTCTTGACCACGTCGAGGAAGACGTTTGTCACTTTCGTGATTTCGAACCCGGCCGCGCGGACGTTCGCCTCCGTGTCCCGGTTGATTTCGGGGCCGAGATGCCGGGCCACGGGGTTCATCACGTTGAGCATTACGTTGAACGGGAAGCAACGCGAACCGGTATGTTCGAACATGCCGAGCTTGCCTCCGGGCTTCAGCACCCGGCGCAGCGCCGCGAGGCCCTTCACGGGGTCGGGCACCGAGCAGAAAGTGCAGGAGGTATAGACCTGATCGAAGGAGGCCTCCGGAAAGTCCATCTCATGGACATCCATGACCCGCAGGGTCATGTTCCCGGGATAGGCCGCCGCCCGCGATTCCGCCCTGGCCAGCATCTTCGGGCTGATATCGATGCCGGTGATGTCCTTGCCCGGCGGGAAGCAGGCGATATCAAGCCCTGTGCCCACCGCCATGAACAGGATATTCCCCTCCATGCCCGAAAACAGCCGCTTCTTGTGCGACGCCCAGCGTTTCTCCGGGCCATAACCGCCCATGACGTCGAACAGGCTGGCGGCGGAATCCCATTTCTTCCGGGTTTCGAGGTCCATTACCTGACCTCCCCATGCATCCTGGCCTGCAAGATGTAGCTGTAGGCCAGGCAGGCGAGGCCCGTCAGCGCTCCGCTCCACAAGGCCGTTTCCGGGCCGATTTCCGCTGCGGCCTGCAGCATGCCGACCACGGAACCCGCCATCATTCCCGCCAATCCCGCCGGCAGCGATATTTCCAGGGCGCCGAACAGCGGCGTGAAAACAACCCCGCCGATAGCCCCGACCAGAAAGCCGAGCAGCATCCCCGCCGCCATCGCGATCAACGGGTGCCAGTCGCCGGGAATGGCCGCATGGGCCAGCCAGCCCGCGGCGGCGCCTGTCACGGCGCAAGCCAGAACGTCGCCGAAAATGAAATAGGCTCTGTGTTCCAATCCTGATACCCCCTGGGTGGTTTTTTCGGACAGATTACGGTGGTGACTATATGCCATAAGGGAATGTCGGCAAAGCACCGGCCGTTGGGGCGGAAGATGTGCAAATGCTTGTATCCTTCGCCTTCAGCGGGCACGATAGGGATATATTCGATTCGGGGAATGCATGTCGGACAACGCCGAGGAAAATGTCATCGATATCGCGATCGTGGACAAGAGCCCGATCGTGCAGAGCGGGCTGCGCGCGCTGTTCGAAAATGACGAGCGGTTCCATGTCGTCGCCGTCGCCGCCGATGGCGAGCGTTTTATGGAGGCGGTGGCCCGCCTGTCCTTCGATGTCGCGGTGATCGGCTGGGAAATGCCCTATCTCAGCGGCGCCGGGGTGCTGCGGGCGCTCCGCGGGCAGCCCGATGCGCCCAGGGTCGTCATCTATACCGGTAGCCAGGATCTTGACGTGCCGCGCCAGTCGATGGCGCTGGGCGCCGCAGGTTTCTGCCATAAGAGCGACCCGCCCGAACGGCTGGTCGAAACGGTGCTTGCCGTTGCCAGCGGCCGTATGGCCTTCCCGTATGTCGATATACGAGAGCTGGACCTGAACCCGCTGGCCGGGCTTACCGAACGCGAGCGGGAAATCCTGGAATCGCTTTCCAAGGGGATGACCAACCAGCAGCTTGCCGAGGATTTCGAGATTTCGCTGAACACGGTGAAGTTCCACCTGAAAAACCTCTACGGCAAGATGGGCGTCGAAAACCGCGCGCAGGCCGTCGCCAAATATCTCGGTCGCGCGACGCGGTAACGGGCAGTTCGCTCGCGGCCCCGTGCCGCACTAATGCAAAGAGCGCCAATTTGACGCATTGGTCCTGCCCGAACGGGTGGCCTATATACAACCCGCAAGATATTGCCGGACCACCCGCGCGAGTGTTCGTCTGGCCCGGCATTCCGTGCAGACTGCATCGCCATGACACAGAGAACGCAAATAGCGCCGGAACAGGATATGGACTCGACGCTGCGGAATGCGGATTGCGGTCCATCGTTCGTCTATGCGCTTCGCGGCGTTACCGAGGCCGCCGCGCGGGCGGCCTATGACTGGATCGGGCGCGGCGACAAGAACCAGGGCGACCTCGCCGGGGTTGAGGCCATGCGCGACGCCTTGAACGACATGCCGGTCGGCGGCACGGTCGTCATCGGCGAAGGCGAAAAGGACGAGGCGCCGGAACTTTACAAGGGCGAGGAGCTTGGCGACCGGTCGTCGGTACTGCAGTTCGATATCGCCGTAGACCCTGTCGAGGGCACCAGCTATCTGGCGAAAGGCATGACCAACGCCATGGCGGTGATCGCCATGGCGCCGCGCGGCAGCATGTTCGATCCGGGCCCCGCCTTCTATATGGAGAAATTCGCCGGGCCGGCCGCGGTGCGCGGCAAGATCGACCCGAAGGCCCCGGTCGCTGAAAAGCTGAAGGTGCTGGGCGAGGCGCTGGACAAGCCGATCTCTGAACTCACTGTTTATGTGCTTGAAAAACCGCGCCACAAGGAACTGGTGTCGCGCATCCATGCGGCGGGCGCGCGGGTTGCGCTCTACCCGGCCGGCGACGTGGCCGGCGCGCTGATGGCGGCAATCCCGGATTCGGGAATAGATGCGCTGATGGGAACCGGCGGCACGCCCGAAGGCGTAATCTCCGCCTGCGCCATCCGCCTGCTGGGCGGGGAATTCCTCGGCCGGCTGGACCCGCAGCTTCCCAGCGAGATCATCGCTGTGCGCGAGGCGGGATTGGACACCAGCAAATGGTACGGCGTCGATGAACTCATCCGTTCCGACGAAGTCTATTTCTGCGCGACCGGCATTACCACCGGCCTTCTGTTCGAGGGGGTGGAGCGAACGTGCAGTCAAGAGAGAACACAGACCCTGATGATCGCGGGGCCGGGCGGGGAACGTCAGATCCTTACTACCTGGCACCCGCGCGTTGCGGGTAAGTAAGGGATGTCCGGAGGACCGAACTGATGCCACTTAACCGCAGGGTTGACCGTCCGATCATATTGGGAATCGTTGGCGATTCCGCTGCCGGCAAGACGACTTTGACCGCCGGAATTGCCGAGATTCTGGGGCCGGAACGCGTGGTGACGATCTGCACCGACGACTACCACCGCTATTCGCGCGAGGAGCGGGCGAACAACGGGATTTCCGCGCTGGACCCGCGCGGCAACTACATCGATATTCTGGAGCAGCATATCAAGCAGCTGCGCGACGGCCATCCGATTCTCAAGCCCATCTACAACCACCATCACGGCACGCTGGATGCACCCGAATATATCGTGCCGAAGGAATATGTCATTCTCGAGGGGCTATTGGGCTATTCGACCCGCGCCATGCGCGATTGCTATGACGTGAAGGTCTATCTGGAGCCGGTCGAGGCGCTGCGCGTGAGGTGGAAGATCCAGCGTGATACCGCCAAGCGCGGCTATACGGCGGAGCAAGTCCTGGATTCGTTGAAGAGGCGCCAGCATGACAGCGCCGATTTCATCCGCCCCCAGCGCACCTTCGCCGACATCGTCGTGCAATTCTATCCGCCTGCCGGCCAGTTGGAGGAAACGGGCGCTCATCTGAATGCGCGGCATACACTGCGGCCGACCCTGCCGCATCCCGACTTGTCGCCGGTGCTCGATCTCGGCGTCCGCAACGGGCTGAAGCTGGAACTTTCGCGCGACATCGACGGCAAGCCCGTCGACGTGCTGGACATTGCCGGCGATATCGATGCAAAACGGGCCAAGGCGATGGAAGAACTGCTCTGGGGCCTGATCCCCGAGGCGCAGCATTTGCGCGAAAAGCTGGGACAGTTCATCGACGAACATAATGAAACCGCGATCAGCCATCCACTGGCGCTGTCGCAGCTCTTCATCACCTTCCATATGGTGAAAGCGGCGCTGGGCGTGCATGCGATCTGACTGCCAGAACTTCAAGGGAGAACGACAATGCCTATGATTTCGATGCGCCAGTTGCTGGACCACGCGGCCGAGCATGGCTATGGCGTGCCTGCCTTCAACATCAACAATATGGAACAGCTGATCGCCATCATGCAGGCGGCCGAGAAGACCGATTCGCCGGTCATCCTGCAGGCCAGCCGCGGCGCGCGATCCTATGCGGGCGACACCATCCTGCGCTATCTGGTGATGGGCGCGGTGGAAATGCATCCCGATATCCCGATCTGCATGCATCAGGACCACGGCAATAACGTCCAGACCTGCATGTCGGCGGTGACCAACGGATTTACCTCGGTGATGATGGACGGTTCGCTGGAAGAGGACGCCAAGACCCCGGCCAGCTATGAATACAATGTCGCCATCACCAAGCAGGTGACGGACACCGCCCATCTGGTCGGCGTGTCGGTGGAGGGCGAACTGGGCTGCCTCGGTTCGCTGGAGACCGGCGAGGGCGACAAGGAGGACGGCCACGGCTTCGAGGGCAAGCTGGACCGCGACATGCTGCTGACCGACCCGGACCAGGCGGCCGATTTCGTGGCCCGCACCAGGGTCGACGCGCTGGCCGTCGCCATCGGCACCTCGCACGGCGCCTACAAGTTCAGCCGCAAGCCGACCGGCGACATCCTGGCAATGGACGTGGTGAAGGCAATCAAAGAACGCCTGCCTGGAACCCATCTGGTGATGCACGGCTCCTCGTCGGTGCCGCAGGACTTGCAGGACGTTATCAACGAATTCGGCGGCGAGATGCCGCAGACCTATGGCGTGCCGGTCGAAGAGATCGTCGTCGGCATCAGGAACGGCGTCCGCAAGGTCAATATCGATACCGACTGCCGCATGGCGATAACGGGTCAGTTCCGAAAGGTTGCGACGGAGAAGAAGTCCGAATTCGATCCGCGCGCCTTCCTCAAGCCGGCGATCTCGGAGATGAGCAAGCTTTGCGCCGACCGGTTCGAGGCCTTCGGCACGGCCGGCAACGCCTCGAAGATCAAACCCACCCCGCTGGCCGAGATGGCCAAGAGTTATCAATCGGGCGCGCTCGATCCGAAGATCGCGAAATCGATCAAAGCCGCCTGAACCGGACAGCAGCCGATCCCCTAAGGAGAAAGATAAATGGAAGCCAAATCCGAAACTGTCACTGGCAAGGACCGCTACAAGTCCGGTGTGATGGAATACAAGAAAATGGGCTATTGGGAACCCGACTACGAGCCCAAGGATACGGACGTCATCGCGCTGTTCCGTATCACGCCCCAGGACGGTGTCGATCCGGTCGAAGCGGCAGCGGCGGTCGCCGGCGAGAGTTCAACGGCGACCTGGACGGTGGTATGGACCGACCGTCTGACGGCGGCGGAGAAATACCGGGCGAAAGCCTACCGGGTCGATCCGGTGCCCAACGCCGAGGGCCAGTACTTCGCATATATCGCCTATGATCTCGATTTGTTCGAATCCGGCTCCATTGCCAACCTGACCGCCTCGATCATCGGCAATGTCTTCGGCTTCAAGCCGCTGAAGGGGCTACGGCTGGAGGACATGCGGTTTCCGGTGGCCTATGTGAAGACTTTCCAGGGGCCGGCGACCGGTATCGTTGTCGAGCGTGAACGCCTCGACAAGTTCGGTCGTCCGCTGCTGGGGGCGACGGTCAAGCCGAAGCTCGGCCTGTCGGGCCGGAATTATGGCCGCGTGGTCTATGAGGCACTGAAGGGTGGGCTCGACTTCACCAAGGATGACGAGAACATCAACTCGCAACCCTTCATGCACTGGCGCGAGCGGTTCCTTTATTGTATGGAGGCCGTCAACAAGGCCCAGGCGGAATCCGGCGAAATCAAGGGAACCTATCTGAATGTCACCGCCGCGACGATGGAAGACATGTACGAGCGCGCCGAGTTCGCCAAGGAGCTTGGCTCCTGCATCGTCATGATCGACTTGGTGATCGGCTATACGGCGATCCAGTCGATGGCGAAATGGGCACGGAACAATGACATGATCCTGCATCTGCATCGTGCCGGACATTCGACATACACCCGCCAGAAGACGCATGGCGTGTCGTTCCGCGTCATCGCGAAATGGATGCGGCTCGCCGGGGTGGATCACATCCATGCCGGCACCGTGGTCGGCAAGCTGGAAGGCGATCCGGCCACGACCAAGGGCTACTACGACATCTGCCGCGAAGAATTCAACCCGATGCAGCTTGAGAACGGCATTTTCTTCGATCAGGACTGGGCGAGTCTCAACAAGATGATGCCGGTCGCGTCGGGCGGCATCCACGCCGGACAGATGCATCAGCTTCTCACCCTTCTGGGCGAGGATGTGGTGCTGCAATTCGGCGGCGGCACCATCGGGCATCCGATGGGGATCGCCGCGGGAGCGACGGCCAACCGGGTCGCGCTCGAGGCGATGGTGCTGGCGCGCAACGAAGGCCGCGATATCGCCAATGAAGGCCCGGACATCCTGAACGCCGCCGCCAAGACATGCAGCCCGCTGGAACAGGCATTGGAGACCTGGAAGGACGTTACCTTCGACTACACGTCGACCGACTCGCCGGACTTCGTGCCGACCGCCCTGGAATCAGTTTAAGGAGATCGATCATGCGTATTACCCAGGGAGCTTTCTCGTTCCTGCCCGATTTGACGGACGAACAAATCACGAAACAGGTGCAGTACTGCATCGACAATGGCTGGGCGGTGAATCTGGAATATACCGACGACCCGCATCCGCGAAACACCTACTGGGACATGTGGGGGCATCCGATGTTCGATATCGAGGATGCCGCCGGGGTGATGTACGAGCTTGCCGAATGCCGGAAATTGTATGGCGATAACCGCTATATCAGACTCTCTGCCTTCGATTCGACCCAAGGCTGGGAATCGGTGAAGCTGTCCTTCATCGTAAACCGGCCGAAGGGGGAGGAAGACGGGTTCTGGCTCCAGCGTACTGAAGGCGCCGGCCGCAAGATCCGATACACCACGCATCCCTATGCGACCCGCAAGCCGCAGGGCGCGCGCTATAGCTGATGCGATGAGTGACCGACCAGCCGCGAGTGACACCGAGACGCCCGACGCCGAGACCGCCGAGGAAAGACCGAAGGCGATCGACCTGAGGGAGGAGTATGAATCCTCCGGCGTGGACGAGGTGCTGCGCGAGCTCGACGAAAGCCTCGTCGGGCTGGCGCCGGTCAAGCGCCGGATTCGCGAGACGGCGGCGCTGCTTCTGGTCGAACGGGCCCGCAAGCGCATGGGGTTGGCGCACGAAACGCCGACCTTGCATATGAGCTTCACCGGCAATCCGGGCACCGGCAAAACCACGGTGGCGATGCGGATGGCGGACCTGCTGTACCGGCTCGGCTATGTCAGGCGGGGCCATCTGGTCACGGTCACACGCGACGATCTCGTCGGGCAGTATATCGGCCATACCGCGCCGAAGACCAAGGAGGTCCTGAAGAAGGCGATGGGCGGCGTGCTGTTCATCGACGAGGCCTATTATCTGTATCGGCCCGAAAACGAGCGTGACTACGGGCAGGAAGCGATCGAGATCCTGCTCCAGGTGATGGAAAACCAGCGCGACGACCTGGTCGTCATTCTTGCCGGCTATAGCGACAGGATGGAGAAGTTCTTCGAGTCCAATCCGGGGTTCCGCTCGCGGATCGCCCATCACATCGATTTTCCGGACTATACGGATGACGAACTGATTCGCATCGCCGAGTTGACTCTGGGCGAGCAGAACTACACGCTGTCGGCGGAGGCGCGCGAGGCGATGGTTGAGTATATCCACCATCGCCGGGCTCAGCCGCATTTCGCCAACGCCCGTTCGATCCGCAACGCGCTCGACCGGGCGCGCCTGCGTCAGGCGAACCGCCTTTTCGAAACCGCCGAAGGGCCGTTGAGCGCGGAAGAACTCTCGAAAATCGACGCCAGCGACATCCGCGCCAGCCGGGTGTTCAAGATCGCTGAGGATGAGGCCGACCCTGACCGCGAGAAGGACCAGCAAACCCCGAAATAGCCAATCCGGCCGCGGCTCGCTGGTTCCGCCGGCCCGTTCCCCTGGCGGCCTTCCAAAGGTCGGCTTCGGCCGGGTTCGCGGAAATTCCCCTGCAATTTCGAGTTAAAAATACACCTGATCGCCTCCGATTTGACCTCCGTCAATTTCTTTCGCTCGGGACCGTCGTAGGAGTTCCATCGGTTTTACACCACTGGCCGGGGGGAAATGCCGTCGTGGGCGGAAGCGTAAGCCGAAGAGCCCTTTTTACAGGGAGTATTTACCGTCGCCGGCCAGAGCCGGTCAGGCCGCCCTGGACGCCGTCCGAGGCAGAGTTCACGGATCGTTGCACCGGTTGCGGCGACTGTATCGCCGCCTGCCCGCAGAAGATTCTCGTCGGCGGACGTGCCGGTTATCCGGTCGTCGATTTTTCGCGCGGGGCCTGCGATTTCTGCGGGGCCTGCGCCGATGCCTGCCCCGAATCACTGTTTGCAGGCCGCGAAAACACTCCCTGGAAGGTCAAGGCGCGCGTCGGCGCGGACTGCCTGTCGGCCCGCGGCGTGACCTGCCGCGTCTGCGCCGAATGGTGCGATGCGCGGGCTGTCGGCTTTCGCCTGGAAATCGGCGGCCGCGCTCATCCGGAAATCAGCGGCTCCGCCTGCACCGGCTGCGGCGAATGCGTCGCGGTCTGTCCCGCCAATGCCATCGCGATGGAGGAATGCGAATGAATATCTGTGGCGTACTGGTCCATGCCCTTCCCGATCACGGAAAGGACGTCGCGGCCGCAATCGCGGGCCTGGACGGGGCTGAGTTACACAAGACGGTTCCCGACGGGCGTATGATCGTCACTGTCGAGGACACCGAGGACAATTCCGCGGGCGACACGGTTCTCGCCCTGCACAGGCTTCCGGGTGTGCTCTCGGCCGCCCTTGTCTATCACCATTTCGAACCGGAACAGATCATCGAATCAATTGCCAGGAATAGCGGGGAGTAGCAGCCATGGAACATTCACGGCGCGATTTCATCAAGACTTCTGCCATTGCCGCCACCGCGGCCGCCGCGGGCGTTGGCCTGCCGCAAGTGAAAGATGCGGATGCGGCCACCGCCGGCATCCGTTGGGACAAGGCGCCCTGCCGGTTCTGCGGCACCGGCTGCAGCGTGCTGGTCGGCACCAAGGACGGCCGCATGGTCGCCACCCAGGGCGATCCCGACGCGCCTGTCAACCGCGGCCTGAACTGCATCAAGGGCTACTTCCTGTCCAAGATCGTCTATGGCCGCGACCGGCTGACCCAGCCGCTTCTGCGCATGACGAACGGTGAGTTCGACAAGGAAGGCGAGTTCCAGCCGATCAGTTGGGACGATGCCTTCGACATCATGGCCACGAAATACAAGGAGGCGCTCAAGAAGAAGGGCCCGACCTCGGTCGGCATGTTCGGCTCCGGCCAATGGACGGTCTGGGAAGGCTATGCGGCCGCCAAACTGATGAAGGCCGGGTTCCGGTCGAACAATCTCGACCCGAACGCGCGCCACTGCATGGCCTCGGCCGTCGCCGCCTTCATCCGCACCTTCGGCATCGACGAGCCGATGGGCTGCTATGACGATCTGGAGAAGGCGGACGCTTTCGTGCTCTGGGGCTCCAACATGGCGGAGATGCACCCAATCCTCTGGTCCCGCCTGACCGACCGGCGCCTGACCTCCGAAAGCTGCCGCGTCGCGGTGCTGTCCACCTTCGAGAACCGCAATTTCGACCTTGCGGATATCGGCATGGTGTTCAAGCCGGGCACTGACCTGGCGATCCTCAACTACATCGCCAACTACATCATCCAGAACGACAAGGTGAACAAGGAATTCGTCAACAGCCATATCAATTTCCGCATCGGTAACCAGGATATCGGCTACGGGCTACGCCCGAACGATCCGCGCGAACAGGCCGCGACGAATTCTGGCAAGGGCGGCGGATCGAAGGAATACAGCTTCGAGGAATACAAGGCCTTCGTCGCCGATTACACGCTGGAAGGCGTCAGCGCGCTGTCCGGCGTCGAGCCCGGGAAGCTGGAAGCGCTGGCCGAGCTCTATGCCGACCCCGGGCGCAAGGTCATGTCGCTGTGGACCATGGGTTTCAACCAGCATGCCCGCGGCACATGGGTGAACCAGCTCTGCTACAACATCCATCTGCTGACCGGCAAGATTTCCGAGCCGGGCAACGGCCCGTTTTCGCTAACCGGCCAGCCCTCGGCCTGCGGCACGGCGCGCGAGGTCGGTACCTTCGCCCACCGCCTGCCCGCAGACATGGTGGTGATGAACGAGAAGCACCGCAAGATCGCCGAGGAGAAATGGCAACTGCCGGAAGGCACCATCCCGGCCAAGCCGGGGTTCCACGCGGTGCTGCAGAACCGCAAGCTGAAGGACGGCGAGCTGAACGTCTACTGGGTGCAATGCAACAACAACATGCAGGCCGCGGCCAACATGAACGAAGAAACCTGGCCCGGCTATCGCAACCCGGAGAATTTCATCATCGTCTCCGATCCCTACCCGACGGTGACCGCGCTGGCCGCCGACCTGATCCTGCCCACCGCCATGTGGGTCGAGAAGGAAGGCGCCTACGGCAATGCCGAACGCCGGACCCAGTTCTGGCGTCAGCAGATCGATCCGCCGGGCGAGTCCCGGTCCGATCTCTGGCAGGTCGTGGAGTTCTCGAAACGTTTCAAGGTGGAGGAAGTCTGGCCGGAAGACCTGATCGCCAAGAAGCCGGAATACAGGGGCAAGACACTCTATGACGTCCTGTTCGCCAACGGCACGGTCGACAAATACCCGCTGACCGAGGCCCAGGACGGCTTCGGCAACGACGAGGCCAAGCATTTCGGCTACTACATCCAGAAAGGCCTGTTCGAGGAATATGCCGATTTCGGCCGCGGCAAGGCGCACGACCTGGCGCCCTTCGATATGTATCACCAGGCCCGCGGGTTGCGCTGGCCGGTCGTCGAGGGCAAGGAAACGCTCTGGCGCTTCCGCGAGGGCTACGATCCTTACGTCAAGGCCGGCAAGGGCGTCGAGTTCTATGGCAAGCCCGACGGCAAGGCGGTGATCTTCGCGCTGCCCTACGAGCCGCCGGCGGAGGAACCGGACAAGGACTACGACCTCTGGCTGGTTACCGGCCGCGTGCTGGAACACTGGCATTCAGGCTCGATGACGCGGCGCGTGCCGGAACTGCACCGGGCCGTGCCGAATGCAGTGCTGTTCATGAACCCGGACGACGCGCGCAAGCGCGGCTTCAAACGGGGACAGGCCGTACGAGTCAGCACGAAGCGCGGCACAGTGCGGACGACCGTCGAGACCAAGGGCCGCAACGTTATGCCCGAGGGTGTCGTGTTCATCCCGTGGTTCGACGAGGGCCAGCTGGTCAACAAGCTGACGCTCGATGCGACCTGTCCGATTTCAAAGGAGACCGATTACAAGAAATGCGCCTGCAAGGTGGAGACGGCCTGAGGCCGATAAACCATGGCGGCGCAGGATCCAAACAGGGCGAATCCCGGCGGGCCGGGCAGGCGGCGGTTCCTTGCCGGCGTTGCCCGCACCGCCTGCAGTGTCGGGGTCGCCGGGCTGTTGCTGGGCTTGCTGGGCAGCCAGGGCCGTGCCCGGCCGGCATGGGCGATTCGTCCGCCCGGCGCCCGCGATGAGGTGGATTTCGCCGGCGCTTGTGTGCGCTGCGGCCTGTGCGTTCGCGATTGTCCTTACAAGACCCTGCGCCTGGCGGACCTCGGCGAACCCGTCACCACGGGCACGCCCTATTTCATTGCCCGCGATATCCCGTGCGAAATGTGCGAGGATATCCCCTGCGTCGCCGCCTGTCCGACCGGCGCGCTGGACAAGGAACTCACGAAGATCGAAAACGCCCGCATGGGCGTCGCCGTGCTGGTCGGCACGGAAGACTGCCTCAACTGGCTGGGCCTGCGCTGCGACGTCTGCTATCGGGTCTGCCCACTGATCGACAAGGCGATCACGCTGGAAAGCCAGCACAACGTACGCACCGGCGCGCATGCCGTCTTCATCCCCACCGTGCATAGCGACAAATGCACCGGCTGCGGAAAATGCGAGAAGAGTTGCGTCCTTGAAGTGGCCGCCATCAAGGTGCTGCCGATCGATCTCGCCAAGGGCGAACTCGGCGCCCATTACCGGATCGGTTGGGAGGAAAAGGAAAAACATGGCGGGCCGCTGCTGCCCGATATTCTCGATCTGCCCGACCGGGCGCCGGAATTGCCGCAATGACGGCGCCGATCGAACATACGGCCCCGGAACGCGGCTTTCTGGCCCGCAACAAGTGGCTGATTCTGCGCCGCGCCTCCCAGTTCGGCATCCTCGCGCTGTTCCTGGCCGGGCCCGTGGCAGGCGTCTGGATCGTCAAGGGTACGCTCGCCTCCAGCCTGACCCTGGGGGTATTGCCGCTGACCGATCCCTATATGCTGCTGCAAAGCCTGGTTGCCGGGAATGTTCCCGCCGCCGCGGCACTCACCGGCGCGCTGATCGTACTGGCCGTCTATGCGCTGATCGGCGGGCGGGTATACTGTTCCTGGGTCTGCCCGATCAACGTCGTGACCGATACATCGCACTGGCTGTCCGAGCGCCTGGACATTCCGAAAGGATGGCAGCCGAAACGCTCGCTGCACTACTGGGTTCTGGGCATGACTCTCGTTGCCTCCGCGGTGACCGGCGTTATCGTCTGGGAACTGGTCAACCCGATCACGCTGCTGCATCGGGGCATGTTGTTCGGTGCCGGCTTCGCCTGGGCGGCGGTACTGGCCGTGTTTCTTTTCGACCTGTTCGTGAGTCGCCGCGGCTGGTGCGGGCATATCTGCCCGGTCGGTGCGTTCTACGGCCTGGTCGGCCGCTTTGCGCTGCTGCGGGTCAGCGCCGCTGGCCGCGCGGCTTGCGACGACTGCATGGAATGTTATGCCGTCTGCCCCGCGCCGCATGTCATCACCCCTGCTCTCAAAGGAACGGACAGAGGGCACGGACCCGTCATCCTGTCGCCGGACTGCAGCAACTGCGGCCGTTGCATCGACGTCTGCGACAGACTGGTTTTCAAATTTTCCTCGCGATTTGCACAAGCGGCCGATGATGCCTCGCAGCCGCGGCGGAAAGCTGCATAAGACCCCAATGAAGGGAGAGTCACCATGTACAAGATCATCAGAAGATATTCCAAGCTTACCGCTCTCGGGGTGCTGGCCGTCCTGTCGTTGGTAACTGTCACAGCGCTATCCCTGCACGGAACAGAGAAAGCCATGGCGCAGCAGGCTGCCGGAGGTGTGCAATCCCTGCGCGGCGAAACCGATATTCCGGACGATAACATCGCGCCGGTCCTGCCGCGGCAGGATACCCAGGCCGGCAGCTTCGAGCGGGCTTACCGCCAACAGCCGCCGCTGATCCCGCACAAGATCGACGGCTATCAGATCGACCGGGCGGCAAATCAGTGCATGCTGTGCCACGACTGGCCGTACAATGTCGACCAGGGCGCGCCCAAGATCAGCGAGACCCATTACGTCAACCGCGACGGCGTCGCCCTCGACGAAGTCTCGCCCCGCCGCTGGTTCTGCACCCAGTGCCATGTGCCGCAGTCGAACGCCAGGGAACTGGTGAAGAACGACTTCAAATCCGCCGTGGATCTGGAATAGTAGGGGAAGGCCTCAATAATGAGTGACAAAAACGGCAAGAGCGGACCCGGTGTCCGCGGCAGGGTTGTTCAGCTCTGGAAGTTCATCTCCCGGCCCAGCACGGCGGCGCTCGGCACGCTGCTTGCGGTCGGGTTCGTCGCCGGAATCGTCTTCTGGGGCGGATTCAACTGGTCGATGGAGATGACCAATAGCCAGACCTTCTGTATCACCTGCCATGAGATGGAGCAGAATGTGTTCCGCGAATATCGCGAGACCATCCATTTCTCGAACCGCACCGGCGTGCGCGCGACCTGCCCGGACTGCCATGTGCCGAAGACCTGGATTCACAAGGTGGCGCGAAAGATCAGGGCGACCGGCGAGTTGTTCCATCATTTCGCGGGGACGATCGAGACGCGCGACAAGTTCGAAGCCAAGCGCGTGCAACTTGCGACCAACGTGTGGCGTGAAATGAAGGAAACGGATTCGCGCGAATGCCGGAACTGCCACAATTTCGATTTCATGGATTATACGCTCCAGGAAAGCCGCGCCTCGCGCCGCCATCAGCAGGGCATCGAGGAGGGCCGCACCTGTATCGACTGCCACAAGGGCATCGCTCACACCCTGCCCGACGCCGCCTTTGAAGCCTGGAACACGATGGAGGCTGCGCTGAGGACGGAGGCCGGCGGCTGACCCTGAAGGACGAGAGGGACGGTGGATATCCCCGCCGCCCCTTTCATCCCCTTCACGCAGACGATCTGCTTCAGCCGACCTCGACGAGGTCTTCCTGTGCCGCCTTCGCGGCATCCGTATCCGGCACGTCGCCCGCCTCGAAGGGGTCGCCGGCCAGCAGCATGCACTGCAGTTCCGCCGGCGAGATCGGCCGCCCGATCGAATGCGCGAAACGCATCGCGTCGGCGTCGCGGCCGGGGTGGAACCGCAGGAACATCCGGCGGATCTCGTCCGGCCCCAGCAGATCGAACCACTCATGCAGGTCGATGCGGCCGGGCCGGATCAGGGCCGGGTCCAGATGTTCCGGGTGGTTGCTGGTCATCACCAGCAGCCGCCCTTCCGGCGCCGCCACCCCGTCGATGGCGTTCAGCAGGCCGCTGAGCGTCGTCAATCCGCCGCCCTGCGAACCGTCCTTCTTCGCCGCGTCGCCGGTCCGGCTCTTGGCGATGCGGATGGCGTCGATATCCTCGACCAGCAGGATGGCGTCCTGCGGAACCTCTGCGAAGGCCTCCATCAACGAACTGTCCTGGGAAACCGAGGCCAGGTTCAGCGCATAGACCGGCTTGCCCAGATGGCTGGCCAGTGCCAGTACGACCGAGGACTTGCCGGTTCCCGGCGGGCCCGAGAACAGGAATCCGCGGCGGTAGGGAATGCCGCGTTCGGCATACCATTCCCCGGCCTTGAAGAACCATTGCGCGTCGGCCACCAGGCGGTCGGCCTGGCCACGCGGCAGGATCACCGAATCCATCGGGCGCGGCCGCTTGCGGCAGGAAAACTGCCAGTGGCCGTCACGCCAGTCATGGACCTGCACATGCTCGTCGTCGGTGCAGAGCGCGGCCGCTTCGGAGACGAGGACGCGCAGGAAGTCCTGGCTGCGCCCCACCGTACGCAGGTGGAAATGCTGGCGCAGGAAGCTGCCCTTCGAGTTTTCCTCGTCGATCCAGTAGCTCAGCATCACCGGCCGTCCCCTGTGCAGGAAGACGTGGCGCCCCTCGCCGGGCACCATGTCCCAGGCTTCCGAGTCGCCGGACTGGCCGGCATCGGGGCGGTATTGGCGGCCCGACAGGCGCAGCTTGCGGCTGCGCCGGACATAGGGATGCCGCGACAACCAGACCTTGATCCAGCCGAAGCCCGGGTCGGTGTTGTCCACCTCAAGAGTCACCGAGGCATAGCGCAGGGCGAGCCGCCACAGCGTGGCCGGAAAGGCCCGCGCCATATACAGCGCCGTGCCGATCGACGACGCCGTAATCACGCCGATGAACATTTCGTTGTCGACGAACTGCGTCGACAGCCATTGATAAAACTGCTCGTACATCACTCGCTCCAGCGGGCCGCGCAGACGCACGTACCCTCACGGCAAAACTCTGGAAACCAACAGGTTCCCGATTCCGAATTTTCAGGAGATATCCGGTCCCGTGCGCCGTCTCGCGGCGGGGACCGGCGAGCAGAAGCTAGCCGAAGATCCCGAACGCAAGACCGCCGCCCAAGCCAAGCCGGACTCCGTTCCTGTCTGTATTGCGTTCGCTCTTCAACATTCATGACTCCATGCGCTTGCGCGCGTATCAAGAAGGGTTCGGCTTATAAATCGAAAAGCGGGATCCTGTAAAGGCTCCGCCGCAAGAAAGTTCCGAAATTTCAGAAAACACC
This sequence comes from uncultured Alphaproteobacteria bacterium, assembly GCA_947259795.1. Classification (GTDB taxonomy): domain Bacteria; phylum Pseudomonadota; class Alphaproteobacteria; order UBA8366; family JADFVY01; genus JADFVY01. Next base: position 16,674 of record CAMYNJ010000019.1, read on the forward strand.
CCGCCGGCCGGCCCCGTTGTTTCAGGTTCCGCGGCAAAAACATTGCGGATCGTACCCGTCAGCGCGGTACCCAGGGGGCGTTGTCTTCATTGAATTGCTGTAACTCGGCCCGGCGTTCCGGGCTGACGGCGACCCAGAATATCAGCCACAGGACCAGGGTCGCGATCGAGCCGACCTTGATGATCAAGGGCCAGCGCGGCCCCATCCGCCCGATCAGCTGTTTGCCCACGGCGCCGTAACGGCGCTTGATGAAGATCGCCAGGAAGATCGCCGACAGAAGGACGACGACCAGGAATTTCAAGCCGGATTCAGGCGTCTCCATTCAGGTGCGATCCCGTCGGAGAAGGTACGGGGCTATTCCTTGCCAGCCTTCTGCTCCCGCTCCTCGCGGAGTCCATGGCGGGCCGATTGCCAGAAATCGTACCCCGCCATCGCAATGACGATCGCAACGATGAACACGAATGGGATCGCGCCGATGGATTGGGCCAGACCGGCCGTGAAAGCCACGAAGACGGCGATTGCCAGGATGCCGGTGATCAGATTGTCCATGTCGCTATATTACCTGTTTGTGCTCCGCAGAGCCATTAGACGATTTCATTCTTCTTCCAGGGTTCCCAGCAGCCAGCGCGCGTTCCGGAACAGGCGCGCGTCGTCGCCCTTGGCCGAGACCATCTGCACGCCCAGCGGCATGCCGTTTGGGCCCTGCAAAACAGGCATCGTAAGGGCAGGAACACCGGCCAGTGTCCAAATCGTGCAGAAGGCCGGGCTGCCGGTGGCGTCCAGGCCCACCGGCGCCTCGCCGGCGACGGCGGGAGTCAGGATCGCGTCGAATTCGTGGGTGATCTCGTCGATCTCCGCCCGGTAGTCCGCGATTCGCGCCAGCGCGGAATTATAGTCCATGGCCAGCACCTGCCGGCCACGCTCGATCATTTCCCGCAGCACGTTGCTGAGCTGATCCTTGCCGTCGCGATATTCCTTGGCGAAACTCACCGCGAGGTCGGCCTCCATGATCCGGCGATGATCCTCCAGCGCGCCGTCGAAGACCGGCGGCAGTTCCATGATGCTGATATCGCCGATATGTTCGCACAACTCGCGCAGCGCATCCTTGGTCGATTCCTCCGCCTGGTCCCAGACCGGCGTGCGGATGAAGACAAGTTTCGGCTCGACCGGCGGTTCCTCGGCCAAGATGCGTCCGATTTGCGGATGGGCGCGCGGCCGCGAGTGCGGATCGCGGGAATCGTAGCCGATCAGCGCGTCGGCCAGCAGCGCCGTATCCTCCAGTGTCCGGCCCATAACGCCGACGGTATCCAGTGGGGGCGACTGCTTCAGAATGCGGTGGCGGGAAATCAGCCCGTGGCTGGGCTTGAAGCCGAATACGCCGCAGAACGCGGCCGGTCGGATCACCGAACCGTTGGTCTGGGTGCCGACTGCTAACGGAACCATGAAGGACGCCACCGCGGCCGCCGAACCGCTCGACGAGCCGCCGGGCGTGCGAGCGGGGTCGTGCGGGTTTTTGGTCTTGCCGGGCGAATAGACGGCCAGTTCCGTGCTGACCGTCTTGCCCAGGATGACCGCGCCGGCCGTACGCAGCCGCTCGACCACGGCCGCGTCCTCAGCCGGGGTCCTGCCGCGATGCAGGACCGTGCCGTTTTCCGTGGGCATGTCGGCGGTATCGAGGATATCCTTGACGCCCACCGGCAGGCCATGCAGCGGCCCCAAGGGCCGGCCGCGGGCGCGGAACTCGTCGGCCCGGTCCGCCTGTCCCAGCGCCAGTTCGGGGTCGAGAAAGGCCCAGGCCTCGACGTTATCGTCGTGCTCCCGGATCCGGTCCAGGCAGGCCTGGACGACCTCGCGCGAGGACACATGGCCCTCGCGCAATGCCGTCAGCGCTTCCGCCGCAGTCGGGAAGTTGGCGTCCACCACCATCGTTAGCCCAGTTTCTGCGGGAACAGATATTCGGGTAGCCAGAGGGCGATTCCCGGGAAGTTATACATCAGGACCATGGCCAGGATGACGATGGCCAGATACGGCATAATGCCCCGGAAGATGTCCATCAACTGGATATGCGGCGGCGCTACGCCTTTCAGATAATAGGCGGCCATCGCCATCGGCGGCGTCAGGAATGAAGTCTGCAGATTCAGCGCCACCAGCATGCCGAAGAATAGCGGATCAACGTCGAAATGGGGCAGCATGGGCAGGAAGATCGGCACGAAGATGATGATGATCTCGGTCCATTCCAAGGGCCAGCCCAGCAGGAAGATGATGGCTTGGGCAAGAATCAGGAAACCGACCTGGCTCATTTCCAGGCCCAGCACCCAGTCCCTGATCAGGTCATGGCCGCCGAGATAGGAAAACACCGAGGCGAAGGTCCAAGAGCCGACGAACAGCCAGCAGACCATAGCCGACGTCTTGGCGGTCAGGAAGACCGATTCCTTCAGCCGCTCCCAGCTCAGCGAGCGGTAGATCGCAGCCAGCATAAGGCCGCCGGCGGCGCCGACACCGGCGGCTTCCGCGGGGGTCGCCAGGCCCGCAAGGATCGCGCCCAGCACGCTGAGAATCAGCACCGCCAGCGGCACGAAGGATGTCGCCAATTCATACAGAATCCGGACGAAGCTCGGCACGTCCTCCTCGCGCGGCTTGGGCGCCAGCGACGGGTTGAAGGCGGCGCGCGAGACCACATAGACCATGTACATGCCGGCCAGCATCAGGCCCGGCAGCATCGCCGCGGCATAAAGCCTGAGCGGCGATATGTCGGCGATGGCGGAATAGACGATCAGCATGATCGAGGGCGGGATCAGGATGCCCAGGCAGCCGCCGGCGCAGATCACGCCGGAGGCGAAGCGGGTATCGTAACCGGCCTTCAGCATCGCCGGGAAGGCCAGCATGCCCATCAGGGTGACGACCGCGCCGATGATGCCGGTCGCCGTCGCGAACACGGCACAGGTGGCCAGCGCCGCCACGGCCATCGAGCCGGGCAGATTGCGTGCGGCCAGCTGGATACTGAAGAACAGCCGGTTCACGATGTTGGCGCGTTCGACGATATATCCCATGAACAGGAACAGCGGCACCGCCACGAGCACGTCGTTCGACATCACCGAGAATGTGTTCTGGACGAACAGGTCGAAGATCCTGTTGTCGAATATCGTATTCATCCGCAGTTCGTCGTAATAGGCGTAGTAGCCGAAACCGAGGCCCATCGCGATGAGGGTGAAAGCGATCGGGAAGCCCAGCAAGACCACGAAAATGAACAGGCCGAGCATCACGATGGCAATTTGGGGATCAGTCATTTTTAGTTTTCCGCCACTTTGAGGTCTTCCTGCTCATGCATGAGCATGGATTCGGTTTCCTGCACGTCATGCAGCCGGTCTGGGAACGCGCCGGTCCTGAGGCAGATGACACAGCGCACCGATTCGGCGACGCCCTGCAGCAAGACCAACACGCCCGACACCGGAATGAGCGTCTTGAAGAAATAGATCTGGATACGGGACGGGCTCGACCAGCTGACTTCCTTGTAGAACCAGGAATCGGCGGCGAAATGGTAGCCGTAATAGATCAGCGCCAGCGCGCCCGGGGCCAGGAACAGGATATACAGCGCCAGGTCGACGCTGGCCTGAACGCGGGTGGGCATCAGGCGGTAAAGCACGTCGCCGCGGACATGGGCATCCTGGGACAGGGCGTAGGCGCCGGCCATCATGAACAGCGCGCCATACATTTGGACGCTCATGTCGAAGGCCCAGACGGTGGGCGCGTTCAGGACGTAACGGACGAACACCTCGTAAACTGTGGAGAAGGTCAGGATGACGATGCACCAGGCGAACGCCTTACCGAACCATGCGCTGAGGCTGTCGATAAAATGGAGGATACGGATCATGGGGGCATCTCTGAGATCTGTCGTCGAGATCTGTCGTCTCGGGGAATAAGAAGTCGGGGCGGCGCCATGTAGCCGCCGCCCCTGAACCTTGTCAAGTGACAGCCTGGATCAGGCCGCCGAAGGCAACATCACAGCTTGCCGAAATAGTGCTCGTAGGCACCCTGGTAGTTCGGCGCATTGTTGAGCGCATAGGCACCGTGGCGCTGTGCCCAGGCCTTCTGCGAGTCGATGACCTTCTTGAAGAAGGGATCGGACTTGTTGAAGCGCTCGACGACGATGTCCCAGGCCTTGAGCTGTTCGGCCATGACGCTGTCCGGCGTGCGGTAGACGTTGACGCCGAAATCCTTCTTGAGCGTGACCAGATCCTGCGAGTAACGCTCCATCGCCTTCCAGGCCATGTCGGACGACGCCGCCTCGGAGGCGTATTCCAGGATCGCCTGATGCTCTTTGGCGAGCTTGTTATACAGGGTCTTGTTGTAGATGATCTCGAAGCATTCCTGGGACTGATGGACGCTGGCCAGATGGTAATGCTTGGAAACGTCCTGCATGCCGAAGTCCTTGTCCGAGGTCGGATTGTTGAACTCGGCGGCATCGATCAGGCCGCTCTTCATCGCCGGCTGGATTTCGCCGCCCGGCAACTGCACGACGGACATGCCCATTTCCTGCAGAACGTCGGCGGCCAGGCCGACGGTGCGGTATTTCAGGCCCTTCATCTGGCTGGCGTCTTTGATCTGCTCCTTGAACCAGCCAAGCGGCTGGGCCGGCATCGGGCCGGAGAAGAAGCCGACCAGGTCCAGCTTCAGGTCGCCCATCAGCTCGTAGTACAGGTCCTTGCCGCCGCCATACTGGATCCAGCCCATCAGCTCGTTGGCCGACCAGCCGAAGCAGGGGCCGGTGCCGAACAACGAGGCGACCGGGCTCTTCGAGTACCAGTAAGCGGTGACGAAATGGGCGCCGTCGAGAACGCCCTTGTGCACGGCGGTCTGCATTTCGGCGGTTTTCACCACCGCGCCGACGCCCAGCAGGTCGATCTTCAGCGACCCGCCCGACATTTCATTCACGCGGGTGACATAGTCCTGGGCGAATTCAAGAAAGATGCCGCCGCCCCAGGCGGCCTGAACCTTCAGGGTCACCGGAGCGGCCCTTGAAACACTCGGCATTGAAACGGCGGCGGCGGCGCCCGCGGCGGCGCCTACACCGACCTTGAGAAACTTTCTGCGGCTGGCCGTTGTGGCCTTGGTGTCCTTGGTCGTCATTGGTTTCCTCCTCCCGACTTCAAGGAATAAAATGCGAGCTCAGCGCAATAGGTACTCCGGACTTCCGCCCGGCGCCCCCGCACCGTCCCGCCTTCGATCTGTCCGATCTGAACCGGTTGAAAATTGGAAATGCTCCCTGCCAGATCGTTATTAAGACAGCCGGCGCGCCATCAGCGACGATCCGGCGACCCCAAATTTCAACATTTTCTCCGCCAGCGCAACATAATTTGCAAATTGTATGCGATTTAACGGGCGAGCCCCTCATTCATCATTTGTATACTAACAAAATTATCGTCGACGAGTCCCGGCATTATGCGACGCGATCACCGGGTTCCCGGCCCGCAAAGACCGCATCCAGATTATCAAGCGCCCGATAACCCATGGCGTCGCGGGTTTCGCGTGTGGCGCTGCCGACATGCGGCAACAGAAACGTATTGTCCAGTTCGCGGTAACGGGGATCGATCGCCGGTTCGTTGTTGTAGACGTCCAGCCCGGCCGAATGCAGCTTGCCCGATTTCAGCGCCGCGATCAGCGCATTGTCGTCCACCAGCGCGCCGCGCGCGGTATTGATTACGATGGCGCCGTCCGGCAGCAGGGCGATCCGTTCCGCGTTCAGGAGGCCCGACGTCTCCGGCGTCGCCGGACAGTTCAGCGACAGCACCGCACATAGCGGCAGCATCTCGTCCAGCGATTCGTGGAAGATCGCGCCCTGTTCCAGCCCCGCGTCGATGCGCCGGCGATTGTGATAATGCACCTCCATGTCGAAGCCGCGCATGCGCCGGGCCACGATCTGGCCCACCCGGCCCATGCCGACGATGCCGATGCGCTTGCCGGTGACCTGCAGGCCGACCATGAAGGCCGGGCTCCAGTCCTTCCAGCCAGCGCCGCGCACCAGGCGTTCGCCCTCGCTCGCGCGCCGCGCCGCGCCCAGCATGCAGAGAACAGCGATCTCGGCGGTCGCGTCGCTCAGCACATCCGGCGTATTGGTGACGATGACGCCGCGCGCCGCCGCCGCCTGCAGGTCCACATGGTCGACTCCGACCGAAAAATTGGCGATTGCCTGAACGCAATCCGGCAGCCGCGAGATCACCTCGGCGGAAAAATGTTCGGTATGGCAGGGCATGATGGCGTCGGCGCCATCGCTCAGCGCGACCAGTTCGTCGCTGGAATACAGCCGGTCGTCGGGGTTCAGCCTCGGTTCGTAGTCCCGGCGTAGCCGGTCCTCCACCGCATCCGGCAGTTTTCTGGTCACCAGGACGACCGGTTTTCCGCGCATTTATCTTGTTTCCTCGGCGATTTCAGGGCCAGGCGGGTCCCCATCCGCGCCCTTGTAGCATATTCGTTTACTTTTTCGAGTCATGATGCATGTGACCGGTTGGCCGGACGACATCGCACTGCGTGTCGCGAAGCCTGATTATTAGGACCGGCTTTTGAAGCGACGATTTTTTTATGGAGATTTTTGGAATGCGTGGGTTGCGTGCCGGTTTCCTGACAGGTCTGTCTCTTCTTCTCGGTGCCTGTACTGTATCTCCCGATCCGGGGCCGGAAGCGCGCGCCGCGGCTGAACAGCTTGCGGCCGACATCAATGCCCGCAGCGCCTACTACGGCGCCGGCCCCAACCAGGCCCAACCCGACATAAAGCTTTTCGCGCGCGTTTTCGAACGGGTCAGATCGGATTATGTGCGCCCGGTGGACCAGGACCTCCTGCTTGCCGCGGCCGCCACCGCGATCGAGGACGCCGACCCTGCGCCCGGTGAAATCGGCCACAACTGGCTGGTCGAGCGTGCGATCAAGGGAATGTTGGAATCGCTCGATCCCTACAGCACCTATCTGGCATCCGACGAATATGCCTCGATGAAGGAGTCGATGCGCGGCCAGTTCGGCGGGCTGGGCATTCAGATTGCCGCGCCCGAGGAAGGCGGCGGCGTAGTCGTGGTGGTGCCTCTGGACGGAACGCCGGCGGAACGGGCCGGTCTGCGCGCCGGCGACTTGATTACCCATGTCGATGGCCAGAGCATTATGGATAAAACGCTGCGCGAAGTCGTCGCCGACCTGCGGGGACCGGTCGGGTCGCGCGTCGTGCTGACCGTCGAGCGGCAATCGGCCAGCGCCTTCGACGTACCGCTGGTTCGTGATGTGATCCAAATGGATGTGGTCAATTGGCGGCTTGAAGGCGAATTCGGCTATCTGCGCATCGCCAGCTTCAGCGAGCGCACGGCCGAAGAAGTACAGCATGCGGTCCAGGAAATCCGCCAGCATCTTGGCGGGCGCCTGGCCGGCCTGATCATCGATCTGCGCAATAATCCGGGCGGCCTGCTGGTCGAGTCCGTTGCGGTCTCGGACGCCTTTATCGAAAGCGGCGATATCGTCCTGACCGAGGGCCGCAAGAGCAGGCAGCGCTATCGCGCAACCACCGGCGACATCGCCGCCGGACTGCCGATTGTCGTATTGATCAACAAGGGCTCGGCCTCGGCCGCGGAAATCCTGGCCGGCGCCCTGAGGGATCACGACCGTGCGGTCCTTATCGGCAGCCGCAGTTACGGCAAGGGCACGGTGCAGACGGTTATACCGATGGGCCGCGGCACGGCGATGAAGCTGACGACTGCGCAGTATTTCAGGCCGCACGGCGAGTCCGTCGATGGCGGAATCGAGCCGGATGTCGAGGCCGAGGACGATATCCAGACCGAACTGGACGAGGGCCTCGACCGCGCTATCGCCGAGCTCAGCCGCATGGCGAGTCTTTAGGGTATTTCCCACTTGTGTGGAGTCGGCGCCGGCCCGGTGCCGATCAGCCTTGAAATGGTCTAAACCAGGCGCCTGCCTTCGGGCAAATCCGAAAGGCTCGCTTTGATATCTTCCTGATAAGGCAGGCTGCTTTGCGCGCCCTCGATTCGACAGGCCAGTCCGGCGCCGGCCGAAGCGCGGCAGAGCGCGTCGTAAAGTCCGGCTCCATCGTCCAGGGCCGCCGCCAGCCCCCCGCAGAAGGCATCACCCGCCGCCGTGGTATCGACTGCTGCGATCGGCAGGGCCGGGATCGAATAGCCGACATCGGGACTGAAGGCCAGGGCGCCGGCGCCGCCGAGGGTAACGATGCAGGTCAGCCCGTATCGCTGCGCCAGTAGCCGCGGAACCCGGGTCGGCTGATTCGCGTCGAGCCCCAGTTCACCGGCCAGCATCGCCGCCTCGATCTCGTTGGCCACCAGATAATCGACAGAACGCAATATGGCCTCCGGCACCATGCCCGCCGGGGCCATGTTGAGGAGTACCCGCGCGCCCGCGGCCTTGGCCCGTTCGACGATCGCCCAGTTTTCCGCGACCGGCACCTCCATCTGCAGGGCTACCAGCGTATCCGGGCCCAGCGCCGTATCCGGAACCTGCTGCGCCCGTGCATCGAGATTGGCACCACTCGCCACGACGATCGAATTCTCGCCGCCGGCATCTACCCAGATCGTCGCGCGCCACACCATCCAGTCCGACCTCGGCTTCGCGAAGCATGGTCAGTGCCCGGTCGGCGAAGCCGTCCGGGCCGACCTGTCCAAAGAACAGCGTATGTGCGCCGGCGCGGGCCGCGGCCACGGCGGTGTTCGCCCCCTTGCCGCCCGGGTAGAGGTTGTAGGCATCCGACAGCACGGTCTGGCCCGGCCGCGGCAAGGCGTCGACCTGAATGACGACGTCGATATTGATCGAGCCAAAAACGACGATCACGTTCTGCCGGCCCCTTTCCCCCGCTTGTCGGCGTCAGTGGGACAGAAGCACCGGCGCCGTCATATGCTCCAGGATGTGGCGTGTCGCTCCGCCCAGCACCAGCTCGCGCATGCGCGAATGGCCATAGGCGCCCATCACGATAAGGTCGGCACCCGTGTCCGCAACCTGATTCAGCAGCACGTCGCCCACCTCGATGTCAAGCCCCGCGGTTTTGACGGCATTGGTCTTGAGCCCGTGGCGCGCCAGGTGTTCGGCGATATCCGCGCCCGGAATGTCGCCGATGCCGCGCGGTTCCACGGCAAAGATCTCGACACTGTCGGCACTCTCCAACAGTGGCATCGCATCCGAGACCGCCCGCGCGGCCTCGCGGCTGGCGTTCCAGGCGATCAGCACCGTGCGCCCGATCTCCGCCGGGGCGCCGATATAGGGGATGACCAGGATCGGCCGTCCGCTGGCCATGATCAGATCGTCCACCAGGTCCTCGCCGCCGCCCTGGCCCTCCGGCGCGTTTTGCGAAACAACCGTCAGGTCCGCATACCGGCTGCGCAGCGACAGGGTTTCCAGCGGCCGGCCGCTGGCTACGGACCAGCCGCTTCTGCCGGTCAGTCCGGCCGCATCGACGGCCTTGTCGAAGGTCTTGCGGGCCTTGTCGAGGCTTTCCTGGCGCTGCTGTCTGATGATCTCCACCGCCGACGGCGGAATCTCGATGGCCGCGAAACCCGGGATATCGGCCGGCCTGTCGACCGCCAGCCCGGTCAGATGCGCATCGTGGCGCCGCGCCAGCGAGCAGGCTGCCGCCACTGTACTGGTGGCCTGCGCTGAATCATCGACATAAACCAGGATATCCTTTAACGGCATTTTCGAACCCCTCTGCAAAATCGTGAAATCCTGACACAATCTCTCGCGTATCCGGCCCGGTTATGCATTGATTTCCCTCAATCAGCCTGAACTAGCGATACGCCCTTCCTCGACACCATGACAGGCGACCAGCCGGCCACCGGCAGGGACGGTTTCCGGGAATGCCTGACGGCAGCGCTCGTTGGTGTAGGCACACCGCGGATGGAAGGCGCAGCCTGAAGGTGGATTGATGGGCGAAGGCAGCTCGCCGACGAGCTTTATCCGCTCGCCGCGGCGTTCCGGATCGGCGATCGGGGTGCTGGACAGCAAGGCGCGCGTGTAGGGATGTCGCGGCGAGCCGAATATGGCCTCCCGCGGCCCCTGTTCCACCGCCCGCCCCAGATACATCACCATGACCTCGTCGGCGAAATGGCGCACCACGCTGAGATCGTGGGAGATGAACAGATAGGTGAGGTTAAACTCCTCCTGCAGGTCGACGAGAAGGTTCAGCACCTGCGCCTGGATCGACACGTCCAGCGCCGAAACCGGTTCGTCCAGCACGATCAGTTTGGGCCGCAGCATCAGGGCCCGGGCGATCGCGATGCGCTGGCGCTGGCCGCCGGAAAACATATGCGGGTAACGGTCGTAAAATTCGGGCCGCAGGCCGACGCGGGCCATCATTGCGCGGGCCGCGGCTGCACGGTCCTTTGCGCTCATGGTGGTGTTGATGGCCAGCGGCTCTTCCAGAATAGTGCCGACCTTCTGCCGGGGATTGAGGGATCCGTATGGGTCCTGGAAGACGATCTGCACCTTTTTCCGGAGCTCCCGCAGCAGGGACTTGCCGGCGGCGCCCGCATCCATGCCGTCCAGCCTGAGCATTCCCGAGGTCGGCCTTTCGATCAGAGTCACAAGGCGCGCGAGCGTGGACTTCCCGCAACCCGATTCGCCGACGACTGCCAGCGTCCGTCCGGCTGGCAAGGAAAAACTGGTTCCGCGCAAGGCCTTGAGCGTGTCGGTGCCGGCGAACAGCCCCTGCCGCACATCGTAATGGCGGGCCAGATCGATTGCCTCGACGACGGGCACTTCGCTCATGCCTCACCCCCCGTCAGCGGATAGTGACAGCGCACGGCCGATCCGTCAGCGGCTTCGACGAGGGTCGGGGGATCGCTGCGGCATTTATCCGTCGCGTAGCCGCAGCGTGGATTGAAGAGGCATCCGTCGGGGCGGTCGCCAAGACCGGGCACGACGCCCGGGATGGTGGGCAGATGCCGTCCGGTGCTGCGTTCGGGCAGGGCATTGAGAAGCGCCGCGGTGTAGGGATGGCTGGGCCGGGCAAACAATCCTTTAACCGTCTGTTTCTCCACCTGTTGCCCGGCATATTGCACGGTTACCCGCTGCGCGGTTTCCGCGACGACGCCCATGTCGTGAGTGATCAGCACCAGCGCCATGCCATGGTCGCGCTGCAAATCCAGAAGCAGGTCCAGAATCTGGGCCTGGATCGTCACATCCAGCGCCGTGGTCGGCTCGTCGGCGATCAGCAGGCGCGGATTGCAGGCGATCGCCATGGCGATCATGATCCGTTGGCTCATGCCGCCGGAAAGCTGGTGCGGGAAGGCGTCGAGCCGGCTTTCGGGCGACGGGATGCCGACCAGATCCAGCAGTTCGATCGCCCGTTTGCGGTGCTCCGTCCGGCCCCCGCTCTCATGGGCGGCCAGCATCTCGGTGATCTGGAATCCGACAGTGAAGCAGGGATTCAGGCTGGTCATGGGCTCCTGGAAGATCATCGCCATGTCCTTGCCGCGGATCGAGCGATGCTCACGTTTCGACAGCGACAGCAGATCCCGCCCGTCGAACGACAATCGGTCCGCCGTAACCGTCGCCGTCCAGGGCAGCAGCCCCATCAGGGCCAGCATGGCGACGCTCTTGCCCGAACCCGATTCCCCGACGATGGCGACAACCTCCTCCGCGCCGACCGACAGATCGAGCCCGTCCACCGCCCTTAACGGTCCGGATTTCGTCCGGAAATCGACGGACAGGTTTCTGATTTCCAGTAGCGCCATCAGCGTTTCAGTTTCGGGTCCAGGGCGTCGCGCAACCCGTCGCCCATCAGGTTGAAGGCCAGGACGGTCACCAGGATCGCCAGGCCCGGGAAGGTCACCACCCACCAGGCCCGCAGCACGAATTCCCGTGCTTCGGCCAGCAGCGTGCCCCATTCCGGCGTCGGCGGCTGCGCGCCCAGTCCCAGGAAGCCGAGCGCGGCCGCGTCCAGGATCGCGCTGGAGAAGCTGAGCGTCGCCTGCACGATCAGCGGCGCCGCGCAGTTCGGCAATACCGTTATCAGCATCAGCCGCGGCACGCCGGCGCCGGCGACCCGGCTGGCCGTGACATAATCCTTCGACATCTCGCCGATCGCAGAGGCCCGGGTCAGCCGCACATAATGGGGCAGATAGACGATCGCCAGCGAGAACATCGAATTGATCAGGCTCGGCCCCAGGATCGCGACCACCACGATGGCCAGCAGCAGGCTGGGCAGCGCCAGCATGATGTCCATGGCCCGCATGATAAGGGTTTCCACCGTCCCGCGCAGGAAGGCGGCGGCCAGTCCCAGCGTAATGCCCGCCGACAGCGACAGGGTCACCACGATGATCCCGATCAACAGCGAATAGCGCGCGCCATGGATGATGCGCGACAGCATATCGCGGCCGACCGCATCGGTGCCCAGCGGAAAAGCGGCGGAACCGCCTTCCTGCCAGAAGGGCGGCTGCAGCAGATGGTCGCGATATTGTTCGATCGGCGAGTAAGGCGCGATCAGATCGGCGAACACCGCCATGAAAGTGATCGTCACGATCACCGCGAGCCCGGCCACCGCACCCCGGTTCTCGCTGAAATAGCTCCAGAATTCGCGCAGTGGATGCGGCGCCGCCGGGATGCCGTTGACGGTGTTTTCACTCATGACCGGCCTGCATGGCGAATGCGCGGATTGATCAGCCCGTAGGCCAGGTCGACGAGAAGATTCACGGTAATCACGATACAGGCGATCAGCAGGATGCCGCCCTGGACGGACGGGTAATCACGCCGGTAGATGGAATTGACCAGCCAATTGCCGACGCCGGGCCAGGAGAAGATGGTTTCCGTCAGGATGGCGCCGGCCAGCAACACGCCGGTCTGCAGGCCGATGGTGGTGATGACCGGAATCAGTGCATTGCGCAGCGCATGCAGCCCGATAATGCGCGCCGGGCCCAGACCCTTGGCATGGGCGGTGCGGATATAATCCTCGCCCAGCACCTCCAGCATGGCCGAGCGCGTCTGGCGCGCGATCACCGCCAGCGGGATCGTGCCCAGCACGATCGTCGGCAGGATCAGATGCCGAAACGCCGATTTGAAGGCGCCGGGTTCGTCGATCAGCAGGCTGTCTATCAGCATGAAGCCGGTGATCGGTTCGATATAGTACAGGACGGAAATGCGGCCCGAAACCGGGGTCCAGCCCAGTATTCCCGAGAACAGGATGATCAGCAGCAGGCCCCACCAGAAAATCGGCATCGAATAGCCGGTCAGCGATATGCCCATGACCGTATGGTCGAAAACCGACCCGCGGCGCACCGCCGCGAGGATTCCCACCGGCAGCCCGATCGCCAGCGCGAAGACAATGGCCATGAAGGAAAGCTCGATGGTGGCTGGGAACAGGGTCAGGAATTCACTCAGGACCGGCTCCCGGCTGACGATCGAGGTGCCGAAATCGCCTTGCAGAAGATTGCCGACGAAGCCCAGATATTGCTGCCAAAGGGGCCGGTCATATCCGAATTCCTTCAGCAGGTAGGCGTGGCGTTCGGGGTCGATTCCGCGTTCGCCGACCAGCAGTTCGATGGGATCGCCGGGGATCAGCCGGATCAGGAAAAAGGCAACGACCGTCACCCCGAAAAAGGTCGGGACGACCATGCCGAAACGGGTGATGAAAAAGCGAAACACTGTCAGGCGGTGGAGTGGCCGCAAAGCCGGATGGGCGGGGATGTCCCCGCCCATCCAACAGAGCCGTCCGGAACGCTACTTCAGATCGACGCCATAGAAGATATGGCCGCCGAACGGATCGATACGGTAATCCGACACTTCCTTGCGCACCGGCATGAAGACGACCGAATGGGCAACCGTGACCCAGGGGGCTTCTTCCTTGAACACCGTCTGTGCCTGTTCATACAGCTTCGTGCGCTTGCCGATATCGCTGGTCCGCTTGGCCTGCACCAGCAGGTCGTTGAACGGCTCGTGGCACCAGCGCGCGCGGTTGGTCCCGTCCTTGGCCGCATCGCAGCCCAGCAGCACGTAGAGGAAGTTGTCCGGATCGCCATTGTCGCCGGTCCAGCCCAACAGTACCGTGTCGTGCTCGCCATTCTTGGAGCGCTTCAGGTACTCGCCCCATTCGAAGGTGACGATTTCGGCCTCGACGCCGACCTTGGCCCAGTCGGCCTGGATGATCTCGGCCATGCGCTTGGCGTTCGGGTTATAGGGCCGCTGCACGGGCATGGCCCAGATGTTGGTCTTCAGGCCCGCGGCGCCGGCTTCCGCCAGCAACGCCTTCGCCTTGCCGGGATCGTAGGGATAATCCTTGGTGGCCTCGTTGTAGGACCAGATGGTCGGCGGAATCGGGTTCTTGGCCGCCTTGCCGGCCCCCTGGAAGACCGCGTCGATGATGGCGTTTTTGTTGATCGCCATGTTCAGCGCCTGGCGGACCCGCTTGTCGTCGAACGGCTTCTTTTCGACGTTGAAGGCAAGATAGCCGACATTGAGGCCTTCCTGCTCAAGCATGTTGATGGCGGGATCGGCCTTCATCGCGGCGATGTCGGCCGGGTTCGGATAGGGCATGACGTGGCATTCGCCGGCCTTAAGCTTCTGATAACGAACGCTGGCATCCGGCGTTATCGCGAAGATCAGATCGTCGATCGCCGCCTTGCCGTCCCAGTAATCCGGGTTGGCCTTAAATCGGATGACTGCGTCCTTCTGGTACTGGACCATCTGGAAGGGGCCCGTGCCGACCGGCTCCAGGTCCGCCTTTTCGGGCGTGCCGGCCGCCATCATCTTGTTGGCATGTTCGGCCGACATGATCGACGCGAAATCCATCGCCATATTGGCGATAAAGGGCGCTTCCGGCTGATTCAGGACGAACTTCACCGTGTAGTCGTCGACCTTGACGATTTCCTTGATCAGCGCGGGCATGCTCATGCCCTGGTAATACTCGTAAGTGCCGCCGGACACCTTGTAATAGGGATGGTTGGGGTCGCCTTGGCGGTTGAAGCTGTGCAGCACGTCGTCGGCGTTGAAATCGCGCGACGGCGTGAAGTTCTTCGTCGTGTGGAACTTGACGCCCTTGCGCAGTTTGAAGGTGTAGCTCAGCCCATCGGCCGACGCTTCCCAGGATTCGGCCAAGCCGGGCACGATCTTCGTGCTGCCGCGCTCAAACTCGACCAGCTTGTTGAATATCGTGCGCGATGAGGCGTCGAAGGTTGTGCCGGAGGTGTAAAGCGAGGGATTGAAGCCCTCCGGGCTACCCTCCGAGCAATAAACCAGCGTCTTGGCCATAACGGCCGGCGAAAATGCCACGGTCGCACACAAGCCGACGGCAGCCGCAAAAATACGGTGTTTCACTTTTTGTCTCCCTGCGATGTTACAATTGACCCTTTCGGGACAACCCTTTTACCTGCCCTGAGGCGAGAATTGATGCAGACCCTCTGCAGGGCCGTTCATTAAGCATTGGCGAAAATGCTAGGCCCCTTACCCTCATACTGTCAATCTATCTTGAACGTGGAATCGCCAATAACCCGCGTACCGCCCTATTTCAGGTCGACACCATAGAAGTAATGGCCACCGAGAGGCGATCCGCGGTAGTTGACGACCTCGTTTCGCATCGGCGTGAAGCTTATCGAACGGGCGATCGGCAGGACGGGAAGCTCGTCGTCGAGAACCGACTGCGCCAACTCGTACAGAGTCTCGCGTTCGGACGGGTTGCTCGTCCGGGCCGCCTCTTCCAGCAGGCGGTCGAAGTTTCTGTTGCACCAGAATGAGCGGTTCGCGCCGTCGGCCGCTGCCTCGCAGCCCAGGATCGGGGAGAGGAAGAGACTCCGGTCCAGCGTTTCCGCGATCCAGCCGAACAGGGCGACATCGTGCCGGCCGACCATGGTCTGTTTGATGAAGTCCCGGCCGCTGGTCATGACGATCTTCGACTCCACGCCTATTTTCAGCCAGTCATCGCGGATCATTTCCGCGGTCCGCCGGGCGTCCGGCATATAGGGCCGGGCGACGGGGCTGGGCCATATTTCCAGTTCCAGGCCGGAAATGCCGGCTTTCTCCAGCAGCCGCCTGGCGCCGTCGGGGTCGGTGGGTGGCAAAGACGGCGCCCCTCCCCGCGACCACAGGCCCTGCGGAACCATGGTCGTCGCCGGCCGGCCGAGTCCCTGGTAGACATCCTTCAGGATCGCCTCTCGGTCGATCGCCATCGCCAGCGCCTTGCGCACACGCGGATCGTTCAAGGGCGGTTTGCGGGTGTTGAACGCCATATAGCCGATATCCATCCCCACCTGGCGCACCAGCGTGACGTCGCCGTCCAGGGTCATGGCGGGAAGGTCGGCCGGGTCCGGATTGGCGACGACATGGCATTCGCGGTCGCGCAGCTTCTGATAGCGCACGGTGGCATCCGGGGTAATGGTGAAGACCAGATTGTCCAGCGGCGCCTTGCCGCGCCAGTATCCGGGATGCGCCACGTAACGGATCAGCGCGTCCCGCTGATGCTGGATCATCTGGAACGGGCCGGTTCCCAAGGGCTCTCTGTCCACCCGTTCCGGTGTCCCCGCCGCCAGCATCGCATCGGCATATTCCGCCGACAGGATCGAGGCGAAATCCAGGGTGAGCGTCGACAGGAGGGCCGGATAAGGGGATTTGAGCTCGAATATGACGGTTCCGGCGTCCTCCGCCGTGACCGACTTGATGATTTTCGGCAGTCCCAACCCCCGGAAGTAGGGATAAATTCCGCCGGATACCTCGTGGTAGGGATGCTTCGGATCCAGTTGGCGCATGAAGCTGAAAACGACATCCTCGGCCGCGAGGGGGCGCGACGGGGTGAAATGGCGCAGCTTGTGGAACGGCACGTTCGGCCGAAGCCGGAATTCGTAGCGCAGCCCATCCTCCGAGATTTGCCAGGATTCTGCGAGCGAGGGGACGATTTCCGCCGTCCCCGGCTCGTAGGCGACCAGACGGTCATGGACCTGGCGCGATGAAGCGTCGAATGCCGCTTGGCGGAACGAAAGCTGGGGATTGAGGATATCCGGGCTTTCCTCGGAGCAGAAGACCAGCGTCTTCACCTGCGCCGCGGCCTCGCCCGCGAAGGTCAGGCAAAACAGCATCGCTGTAAGATAACGCCGAAAGTTCACTCGTCGCCGCTCCCCTGACGCCCGTTCGATATGCCTGCAGGCTAGGCTTGGCGGTTTGCTGCTGTCAATCGGGCCGTACTTCCCTTTGACTTCGTCGTGCGCCGGTGTAGTTTAGCGGCTTCGCCGGGGGCGGCCCGGTGCGCAAGTGTCCAGAACAAGGAAGACCGACATGGCCATTTCAGCCGGAAACTCACCGGAAAGCCGGGATATCGCCAGCGTGCTGCACCCGTACACCAACCTCGTCAAGCATGAGGAAACGGGGCCGCTGGTTATCGCGCGCGGCGAGGGCGTGTGGGTATACGACAATACCGGCAAGGGCTATATCGAGGGGCTGGCGGGGCTGTGGTCGACGTCGCTGGGCTTTGGCGAGGAGCGCCTGGTCGAGGCGGCGGCGCGCCAGATGCGCGAACTGCCCTATTACCACTCCTTTGCGTCCAAGAGCCATCTGCCGATGATCGAGCTGTCCGAACGGCTGAAGGCGCTGGCGCCGGTGCCCATGTCGCATGTTTTCTTCGCCAATTCCGGTTCGGAAGCGACCGACACGGTGGTCAAGCTCGTCTGGTATTACAGCAACGCCCTGGGCCGGCCCGAAAAGAAGAAGATCATCAGCCGCATGAAGGCCTATCACGGCGTCACGGTGGCATCTGCCAGCATGACCGGGCTGCCCGCGAACCACCGGGATTTCGACCTGCCGATCAAGAACATCCTCCATGCCGACTGCCCGCACTACTACCATTACGGCACGGACGGCGAGAGCGAGGAGGATTTTGCGACGCGTATGGCGGCCAACCTCGAAAAACTGATCCTCGACGAAGGGCCGGACACGGTCGCGGCCATGATCGGCGAGCCCATCATGGGCGCCGGCGGCGTGATCGTGCCGCCCGCGACCTACTGGGAGAAGGTCCAGGTCGTCCTGGATAAGTACGACGTGCTGCTGATCGCCGACGAGGTAATTTGCGGCTTCCATCGCACTGGCAACACCTTCGGCTCGCAGACCTACAACATCAAGCCCAACATGATGACCATGGCCAAGGCGCTGTCGTCATCCTACCTGCCGATTTCGGCGGTGATGATGGACGAGAAAGTCTATTCGGTGATCCGCGACAATTCGGGCAAGATCGGCACTTTCGGCCATGGCTATACCTATAGCGGCCATCCGGTCAGCGCCGCCGTTGCGCTGGAGACGTTGAAGATTTATGAGGAGCGCGATACGCTCGGCCATGTCCGTTCGGTGTCGCCGAGCTTCCAGGAAGGCTTGCAGGCATTCGCCGGCCATCCGCTGGTGGGCGAAGTTCGCGGCGCCGGCCTGATTGGCGCCATCGAACTGGTGAAGAACAAGGAAACGCGAGAGAATTACGCGCCGGCCGACGGCGTTGGCCCGTTCTTCATGGCGCGCGCGCAGGAGCATGGGCTGCTCTGCCGGGCCATGATGAACGACACCGTGGCCCTGTGCCCGCCGCTGATCGTCAAGGATGACGAAATCCGCGAAATCATGGTACGATTTGGCAAGGCACTGGACGACACGGCGGAGATGGCCGCGGGACTATGACTGCCCCGGTTGCGCGGGTTGCGGCAAATGGTCCCGTCTTTGATGCAGGTCAAGTCGCGTACATTGGCGCGCAATTATGGTATTCTTGGCTGTAATCGGGGGACCGGACGAGGAATTTGCGATGATCGACTATGACCGTTTTTTCAACGAAAGACTGCGGGCGCTCAGGAATGAGGGCCGGTACCGGGTCTTTGCCGATCTTGAACGCAAGGCCGGCGCATTTCCGGAAGCATTATGCCATGACGGCGACGAATTGTCCGACGTAACGGTCTGGTGTTCGAACGACTATCTGGGCATGGGCCAGAGCAAACTGGTGCGCGACGCCATGGTCGAAGCGATCGACAAATGCGGCGCCGGGGCCGGCGGCACGCGCAACATCTCCGGCACCAATCATTACCATGTGCTGCTGGAGCAGGAACTGGCCAGCCTGCACGGTAAGGAAGCGGCGCTGCTGTTCACCTCCGGCTATGTCGCGAACATGACGACCCTGTCCACGCTGGGCGCGCAACTGCCTGACTGCATCCTCTATTCGGACTCGCTGAATCATAACTCGATGATCGAGGGCATCCGCCATTCCCGCGCCGATAAACGCATCTTCAAACATAACGATCCGGCCGATCTCGAGCGGCTGCTGGCGGCGGACGACCCGGACGCGCCGAAGATCGTGATTTTCGAGTCCGTCTATTCGATGGATGGCGATATCGCACCGATCGCCGAGATTTGCGACGTCGCCGAGAAATACAACGCCATCACCTTCCTCGATGAGGTACATGCCGTCGGCATGTACGGCCCGAACGGTGCAGGCGTCGCCGAGCGTGACGGCGTGATGGACCGCATCGACATTATCCAGGGCACGCTGGGCAAGGCGTTCGGCGTGATCGGCGGTTATATTGCGGCATCTGCCGATCTGGTCGACTTCGTGCGCTCATTTGGCAACGGCTTCATTTTTACGACCTCGCTGCCGCCGGCGGTGGCGGCCGGCGCCCGCGCCAGCGTGCGCCATGTCCGTGCGACCCAGCCATTGCGTGACCGGCATCAGGAGCGCTCTGAAACGTTGAAACGCCGCCTCAAGGAGGCCGGTCTGCCGGTGATGCCGTCGGTCTGCCATATCGTCCCGGTTCTTGTGGGCGACGCCGCCCTGTGCAAGCAGGCCAGCGACCTGCTGCTGGAGCGCCACCGTATCTATGTCCAGCCGATCAACTATCCGACCGTACCGATGGGCGCGGAACGGTTGCGGCTCACGCCCTGTCCGCTGCACGACGATGCGATGATGGACCGGCTGGTCGACGCGCTGCTCGACGTATGGCAGTTTCTGTCGCTGAAGCGTGCGGCCTGATTTCTTTCTCAATCATAGGATGATTCGGCCGAAAAGGCGGCGGGAACCGGCGAGTTCCGGTCGCTTGAGTGCTATTGCCCTGGCCCCACTATCCCCTTTACTTTTCGCCATGCATATTTAAGCATAGGAACCAGAGCCGGGGCCGCCGGCCAACAGAGTGCGTTGAGTCGCACCGGGAAAACAGGGATCGTTAGTTCAAGTATGACAGATAGTAACGAGCCGATCGTTCGGTTCATCGACGTTCAGAAGAGCTATGACGGCGAAATTCTGGTCGTCAAGAATCTCAATCTCGATATCGCGCGCGGTGAATTCCTCACCATGCTTGGTCCGTCGGGCTCGGGGAAGACCACCTGCCTGATGATGCTGGCCGGTTTCGAACCCGCCACCCATGGCGAGATCACGCTGAACGGCAAGCCGATCAATAATGTCCCGCCCTACAAGCGGGGCATCGGCATGGTGTTCCAGAACTATGCGCTGTTCCCGCATATGACGGTGGCGGAAAACCTCGCTTTTCCGCTTGAAGTCCGCCGCATGGGCAAGGCCGAGATTGAAAGCCGCGTTACGCGCGCGCTCGAAATGGTCCGCCTGCCGGAAATGGCGGGACGCCGGCCGGGGCAATTGTCCGGCGGCCAGCAGCAGCGCGTGGCCGTGGCCCGCGCCCTGGTATTCGACCCGGACCTGGTCTTGATGGATGAGCCGCTGGGCGCGCTGGACAAGAACCTGCGTGAGGAAATGCAGTACGAAATCAAGCATATCCATGAAAGCCTGGGCGTGTCGGTGGTCTATGTGACCCATGACCAGTCCGAGGCGTTGACCATGTCGAACCGCATCGCCGTGTTCAATGACGGCGTGGTGCAGCAGCTCTCGACGCCCGACGACCTCTACGAGCGGCCGGAAAACGCTTTTGTCGCCCAGTTCATCGGCGAGAACAACCGGCTGATGGGAACGATCACGGAGGTCAATGGCGAGACCTGTACGGTGGACGTCGACGGCGGCGGCATCGTCAAGGCGCTGCCGGTGAATGTCGGCGGGGTCGGTGAGCGCACGACGCTCTCTCTCAGGCCGGAGCGCGTAACCGTCGATCCGCCCGAGAATTCGCCCAACGTGTTCGAAGGAACGGTCGAGGAACTGATCTATCTCGGCGACCATATCCGCACGCGCGTCAACGTCTGCGGCCATGATGATTTTATCGTCAAGATCCCGAACGCCGCCGGCCATGCATCTTTGGCGGAAAAGGCCCCGGTCAGGGTCGGGTGGGAAAAGGACGATTGTCGGGCGCTCGACGCCTGACGGTTTCGGTGGTGCGTGGTGGCCGGACCGGCGTCTTGGGGCCGCCCTCGCGAACCGACCGATTTGGAAGCCGCCGGTTCTGCCGGCAAACTGAAAACAAATAACCAGGGAGTTTCAATCCATGAAGTTGTCTACCAAATTCGGAGTGTCAGTGGCGGCCGGTCTGCTTGCCGCGGCATCCGTTGCGTACGCTGCGACCGACCTGGTCGTCGTGTCGTGGGGTGGCGCCTATTCCTCCAGCCAGCAGAACGCCTACCACGCCCCCTACATGAAGATGAATGCGGGCATCAACATCATCAACGATGATTCGTCGAACGAGGCGGTGGCCAAGCTGCGCGCCATGAACGAAGTCGGCAACATGACCTGGGATCTGGTCGACGTCGTCGCGGCGGATGCGATCCGTCTGTGCGACGAAGGTCTGGCGATGGAGTTCGATCCGGACGAACTGCTGGCGCCCGCGCCCGACGGCACACCGGCGAGCGAGGATTTCGGCGATCTGCTGGTGTCGGAATGCTTCATTCCGCAGATCGTCTACTCGACGACCTTCGGCTACCGCACCGACATGGTCAAGTCCACGCCGACGAGCGTCTGCGACGTGTTCGACCTCAAGAAATTCCCGGGCAAGCGGTCGCTGGAGAAGAACCCGATCAACAATGTCGAATGGGCGCTGATCTGCGATGGCGTCGATCCGGGCAAGGTTTACGAGATGCTGGCGACCGATGAAGGTGTCAACCGCGCACTCAAGAAACTGGGCACCATCAAGGACCAGGTGATCTGGTGGACCAAGGGTGCCCAGACGCCGCAGCTTCTGGCCGATGGCGAAGTGGTCATGGGCTCGACCTACAACGGCCGTCTGTTCTCGGTCATCGAAGAGGAAAAACAGCCGATCGCGATGCTCTGGGACTGGCAGGTCTTCGACCTCGACGGCTGGATCATCCCGAAGGGCACCAAGAACCTGGAAGAGGTCAAGACCTTCGTGCGTTGGGCCACCGACACGCAGCGTCTGGCGGACCAGGCCAAGTACATCTCCTACGGCCCGGCCCGCAAGTCCTCGGCGCCGCTGGTCGGCAAGCACGCGACGCTGGGTATCGACATGGCGCCGCATATGCCGACCGACCCGAAAAACGCCAAGACGACCCTGCTGTATAACTACGAGTTCTGGGCCGACTATCGCGACGACATCGATGCGAAATTCCAGGCCTGGCTGATTCGGTAGGCGTTTG
Source organism: uncultured Alphaproteobacteria bacterium (assembly GCA_947259795.1). Taxonomy (GTDB): domain Bacteria; phylum Pseudomonadota; class Alphaproteobacteria; order UBA8366; family JADFVY01; genus JADFVY01. The sequence goes on from CAMYNJ010000019.1 coordinate 39,153, forward strand.
AGACTCGCCGGGGCGCCACGTTGCGTCCCGGCGCATTCTCGAAATAAGAAAAGCAGTTCGGGGATAGGGCGACTCATGGCCAATGAAACGGACACAGGCAGGTACGAGCCGCTCCGCTCGGCGAGCGGCGAGCCCCTGAAGGTCAGTCTTCGCCGATCGCTCAGGCGCCAGAAGCTGCAGGCGCTCGGTCTGGTCGCGCCGTTGTTCCTGTTCGTTCTGGTCACCTTTCTGGCGCCGATCGGCGGCATGCTGTTTCGGTCGGTCGAAAACCAGATCGTCGGCGATACCCTGCCCAGAACCGTGGCCGCGCTGGGGGAATGGAACCCCAATGTGCAGGAACTGCCCGATGAGGAGGTCTTCGCGGCGATGGTCGCGGATCTCAAGATTGCCCGGGAGGCCCGCACCGCGTCGCGCGTCGGACAGCGGCTGAATTACGAATTTTCCGGCATGTCGAGCCTGTTCAGGTCGACTGCCCGCAAGGTCGCCAGAATTGACGAGCCGCCCTACAAGGACGCGCTGATCAAGGCGCACAAGGGCTGGGCCGAGCCCGCTACCTGGAAGGTCATTCAACGGGTCTCGGCCAAATACACGCCGGGTTATTTTCTCGCGGCCGTCGACGCGGAGCAGACGGTCGATGGCGATATTCGGATGTTGCCGGATCGCCAGCGCGTGTATCTGCCGTTGTTCTGGCGTACGATGCTGCTCAGCGCCTTCATTACCCTCATGACGTTCCTGCTCGGTTTTCCGATTGCCCATCTGCTGGCCACCGTGCCGACGCGGATCAGCAATCTGCTGATCATCATGGTGCTGCTGCCCTTCTGGACCTCGCTGCTGGTCAGGACGACGTCCTGGATCGCGTTGCTGCAGAAAGAGGGGGTGATCAACGACCTGCTGGTCGGGATTGGAATCCTGAGCGACGAATCGCGCCTGACCATGATCCACAACGCGACCGGCACGATCGTCGCGATGACGCATATCCTGTTGCCGTTCATGGTGCTGCCGCTCTACAGCGTGATGAAGACCATCTCGCCGAATTACGTGCGGGCGGCGAAATCGCTCGGCGCGACACCGGCCTATGCGTTTTTCAAGGTCTATTTTCCGCAGACCGTGCCCGGCATCGGCGCCGGCGCCATCCTCGTCTTCATCCTGTCGATCGGCTATTACATCACGCCCGAACTGGTGGGCGGGACATCGGGCACCTTCATCAGCAACCGCATTGCGTACAATATCTCGTCGTCGCTGAACTGGGGCCTCGCCGCGGCGCTCGGCGCGATCCTGCTGGGCATCGTGATCGTGCTGTACTGGCTCTACGACAAGATCGTCGGCATCGACAACATGAAGATGGGATAGCGACATGGCCCTTCCATCCTATACGACGCCGGCCCAGCGGATATGGCATTACAGCTATCTCGCGATCTGCGGCGCGATCTTCTTTTTCCTGATCTTCCCGCTGATGGTAATTATCCCGCTGTCCTTCAACGCGGTGCCGTTCTTTACTTTTACCAAGGAGATGCTGGCGTTCGACCCGGCGGGCTACTCCACCAAATGGTACGTGGATTTCTTCACCAGCCTGAACTGGCAGGGTGCGGTGAAAAATAGCTTCATCATCGCGTTTTTCGCGACCATCCTGTCCACCTTCTTCGGCACGCTCGGCGCGCTGGGCCTGTCGCGCACGCATATGCCCTACAAGACGCTGGTCATGAGCATCCTGATCTCGCCGATGATCGTGCCGCTGATCATCTCAGCCGCGGGCATGTTCTTCTTCTATTCCGATATCGGCCTGCAGGGCACGCATCTCGGGGTCATTCTGGCGCATGCCGCGCTCGGCACGCCGTTTGTGGTGATCACCGTGACGGCGACGCTGGTCGGCTTCGACAACAGTCTGATCCGGGCGGCGCAGAATCTGGGGGCCTCGCCGCCGACCGTGTTTTTCAAGATCATCGTGCCGCTGATCCTGCCGGGCGTCATATCCGGCGCGCTGTTCGCCTTCATCACCTCGTTCGACGAGGTCGTGGTGGTGCTGTTCGTGGGCAGCTTCAAA
>CAMYNJ010000020.1:0-1895 GCA_947259795.1 uncultured Alphaproteobacteria bacterium
CAACGCCCTGACCGACGTGCCCGGCGTCCTGGTCGGCTACACCACGCTGATCGACGATGAAGCGCGGATCCGTACCGGGGTTACAGCGATCCTGCCCTACGGCCATGATGCCGTGCCGCGCCCGGTCTGGGCCGGCCAGTTCAGCCTGAACGGCAATGGCGAGATGACCGGGGTGCACTGGATTCACGACGCCGGCTATTTCACCGGCCCGGTCTGCATCACCAACACCCATTCGGTGGGCATGGTGCATCACGCGACGACGCGCTGGATGATCGACACTTACGGCGAGGCCTTCGGCGACGACTATATCTGGGCCATGCCCGTGGTCGCGGAAACTTTCGACGGCGTGCTGAACGACATCAACGGCCAGCATGTCCAGGCCGAGCACGTCATGGCCGCCATCGATGGCGCGGTGGGCGGCGTCCCCGCCGAGGGCAATGTGGGCGGCGGCACCGGCATGATCTGCTACGAGTTCAAGGGCGGCACGGGGACCGCGTCGCGCAGGGTGAGCCTGGGCGGCGAGGACTATGCCGTCGGCGCGCTGGTGCAGGCGAACCATGGCATCCGCGACTGGCTGACGATACTCGGCGCGCCGCTGGGCAGAGAGATGCGCGAGAACCTTCTGAAACATCGCGAAAGCGGCTCTATCATCGTCGTCATCGGCACCGATGCGCCGCTGTCGCCGCTCAGCCTGCAGCATCTGGCGAAACGCGCCTCGATCGGCATCGGCCGCCACGGCACGCCCAGCGGCAACGGGTCGGGCGATATCTTCCTGGCCTTCAGCACCGCCAACAAGCGCGCGCTGCCGCAGCTGGCCGCGGCGAAACAGAGCTTCGAATTCATCAACAATGAAGTGCTCGACCCTTGCTATCTGGCCACCGTGGAGGCGGTCGAGGAGGCAGTGGTCAACGCCCTGGTCGCGGCCGAGACGATGACGACCGTGAAGCCCGCGGGCCTGACCTGCCGGGCCATCGACCATGACGCGCTGTGCGATGCAATGCGCCGCCACGGGCGGCTGAAGGAATAGGGAACAGGCTATGAAGCGAAATGATAACGATCCGGACCTGCTGCCGCCAAGTATCGACCCCGACAAGCTGAAGATCGGCATTCGCCAGGTGAGCATGCGCAACGAGGCGACGGCGCGATCCGTGATGACGGTGCGCGGCCATACGGTGGTCACCGACGAGCCGGGCGACGGCGATACCGGGCCGACGCCGCTGGAAACCACGCTGTCGGCGCTGGCCGGCTGCGAGGGCGTCATCATCTATCGCTGCGCCACCGCCATGCGCTTCAAGTACAGCGCGGTGGAGATCGACGCCGAGGGCGAGGTCGATCAGCGCGGCTCGCGCGGGGTGCGCGGCGTCCGGCCCTATTTCAACTGGGTGAAAATGACTATCCGGATCCACAGCGACGAGACGCCGGAACGGCTGGAAAAGCTGCGGAAGAATGTGGAATATCGCTGTCCGGTGATGAATCTTTTCCGCTCGGCGGATGTCGACGTGGAAGCGAACTGGGCGCTTGTTCCCGAGCAGGGAGAATAAAAGATGCAGATGCGGAATCTGGGCGATCAGGGCCTGCGGGTGCCGGCCATCGGACTGGGCTGCATGGGCATGTCGACGGCCTATGGCGAGCGCGACGACGAGAGCTCGACGAAGGCGATCCACCGGGCCATCGAGCGCGGCGCCGGTTTCCTCGATACCTCCGACGCCTACGGCAACGGGGTCAATGAGGAGCTGGTCGGCAAAGCCATAACAGGAAAACGCGACCGGGTGATCCTGGCCACCAAGTTCGGCAATATCCGGCTGCCCGACGGCGGGCGCGAGATCGTCGGCCGGCCCGACTATGTGCCGCAGGCTTGCGATGCCAGCCTGAAGCGGCTGGGTGTCGACCAAATC
>CAMYNJ010000020.1:1935-7408 GCA_947259795.1 uncultured Alphaproteobacteria bacterium
GACCCCACGGTTCCCATCGAGGACACGGTCGGCGCCATGGCCCGGCTGATCGAGGCCGGCAAGGTGCGCTATCTGGGCTTAAGCGAGGCCGGGCCGGAGACCATCCGCCGGGCCAACGCCACCCATCCCATCTCGGCGCTGCAGTCGGAATATTCGCTCTGGTGCCGCGACCTCGAGGCCGACGTATTGCCGGCTTGCCGCGAATGCGGCATCGGCTTCGTCGCCTACAGCCCGGTCGGCCGCGGCTTCCTGACCGCCGCCATCAAGGATCTGGGCGCCGACCTGATCGCCAAGGACCGGCGCCACGACCATCCCCGCTTCCATCCGGAAAACTTCGAAAAGAACCTGCGGCTGTTGCCGGTGCTGGAGGAAATCGCGGCCGCCAAGGGCTGCACGCCGGGACAACTTGCCCTTGCATGGCTGCTGGCGAAGGGCGAGGATATCGTGCCGATCCCCGGCACCAAGCGGGCGGGCCGCGTGGACGAAAATCTGGGTGCGATGGAAGTGATTCTGGATGACGCAGACATAGCGAAGCTGGAGGGCGTATTCACGCCGGGCGTCACCGCCGGCACGCGCTATCCTGCCGGGCAAATGAAACGGATCGGGATCTGACCACGGACGGGAGGAAAAGAGATATGCAAAAGCGTGAACTGGGCAAGAGCGGCCTGAAGGTCCCGGCCATGGGGCTGGGCTGCATGACCATGACGGCGATCTATGGCCAGCCGGACGATGACCGGTCCATCGCCACCATTCACCGTGCCATCGAACGGGGCGCCAATTTCATCGACACCGCCGACATGTATGGGCAGGGCTCGAACGAGGAACTGGTAGGCCGCGCCCTTAGCGATCGGCGCGAGCAGGCGATCCTGGCCACCAAGTTCGGCAATCTGCGCCTGCCCGACGGCAAGAGCGGCGTCAACGGCCGGCCCGAATATGCGCTGGAGGCCTGCGAGAAGAGCCTCAAGCGGCTCGGAACCGACGTGATCGACCTCTATTACCTGCACCGGGTCGATCCCGACACGCCGATCGAGGAAACCGTCGGCGGCATGAAACGGCTGGTCGAGCAAGGCAAGGTGCGCCATGTCGGCCTCAGCGAGGCCGGCGCCCAGACCATCCGCCGCGCCCACGGCGTCCACCCCATCGCCGCGCTGCAGTCGGAATTTTCGCTCTGGAGCCGCGACCTGGAGGCGGAAATCCTGCCCACCTGCCGCGAACTCGGCATCGGGCTGGTGCCTTATTCGCCGCTCGGCCGCGGCTTCCTGACCGCGACGATCCACGGCTTCGCCGACCTCGCCGAAAAGGACCGCCGCAAGGACATGCCGCGCTTCCAGGACGGCAACCGCGAGGAAAACCTGAAGCTGCTGGCCCCGCTGGAGGAAGTCGCCGCCAAGCATGGCTGCACGCCGGCGCAAGCAGCATTGGCCTGGATCCTGGCCCAGGGCGACGATATCGTGCCGATCCCCGGCACCAAGCGGCCGGAACGGGTGGACGAGAATATCGGCGCGCTGGCGGTGACGCTGGACGCTGGCGACCTGGCGAAACTTGACAGCACCTTCACCCCCGGCGCCGCGCTGGGCACCCGCTATCCGGCGGGCGGCATGAAGCGGGTGGGGCTTTAGGGCCGGCAATGCGGGCTGTGGTACATAAGACGATCGGGCTGCTGGTCCTGCTGTCGGCATTCGCCGCGTCGGCCGTCGCCGAACCGGACAATGGCGCATGCCTGGCCGCGCCGTCCTACGACTGCCTGGTTGCCGGTGCGAGGGCGGCGGTGGATTCGGAGCCGGATCGCGGCGAGCGGGCGAGATTGTTCGCCTTCCTGGCCGGCGCACAGGCGCTGGGCGGCCGGCGCGGGGATGCGGCGGAATCGCTGGAGCGCGCCTTCGCCTGCGCCTCGTCGATCGATGAGGACTGGCAGCGCGAATATTTCGCCACGCTGGTCATCTGGGCCAAGGCCGGGATGGGGGACATCGAGGAGGCGGCCGAACTGGCCGCCCATGTGGAGAGCCCCTACGACAGCGCCTTCGCCTGGTCGTCTCTCGCCGAGGGACAGGCGCTCAACGGCGACCTCGAGGGCGCGGCGCGGTCCCTGCGCATGGCGGAATTCGCAGCGGACCTGAACGAGGATTGGGGCGACGGCTATGTCAGGGCCTTCCTGGCCATATCCTTCGCTTATGCCGGCCAGCCCGACCGCGCCCATGAATTCGCCCACCGCGTCAACGACATGGACGAGGAGGAGTCCGGGCTCGACTGGGTGCTTTATGCCCGGGCGGCCGCCGCCGTGGCCGAGGCGATCGCCGGCCATGACGAGGATTCCGCTGCCTTTATCGCCGAAGCGCGGGCCAGGGACGCGGAACTGGAGGAGAATGGCTCTCGCGCCGTACTGTTGGGTTTTGTGAGCTGGGCCCATGCCGAACAGGGCGACCGCGACGCCATGCTGGCGGCGATGCGGGAAATGGCCGCGCTCGATCTTGGCGAGGCCACCGCGGCCCACAGGGCGGATGCCCTGGCGCTCGCCGCCATGGCTCTGGGCCGCGCCGGGCTTTGAGCATCCGCCGTCGCGCCGCCGGGCCGTGCGGAATGCCTCCCGGTAGGGCCGAATGAACAGCCTCCTGGGACATCTCATTGAGCGAAAAAACCGGCTTGCCGGGGCCACCATTGAATGCTGCAATGCGCCTGCGCCCTGTGAGCCGAAGAGGAGGGGCGAGATGCGCGTATTTCGATGGTTGCTGCTGCCGGCGGCGTTTTTCTGGCTGACCGGTTACGAGAGCCCGTCACTGGATGAATGCCTGGCGGAAACCACGGTGGACTGCGCCCTGGAAGAGGCCGTGGCGGCGGCTGGGGCGGTCGAGGACAGGCGCCAGCGGGCCGGTGTGCTTTCCTAGCTCGCCCGCGTGCAGGCGGATATCGGCCGCGAGGCGGACGCGCGTAACATGATCGAACGGGTACTGTTCCTGAAGCGGGACTTCATGGACTCCGGCGCCCATGACCGGATCGACGCTAATCTGGCGCGGATATATGCGTTGCTGGGGGAGGTCGGCAAGGCGACGGAAATCGCAGAAGGAATAGGCGATCCGGGGCGCATTACCCTGGCTTATGCCTGGATTGCGCAGATTCAGGCCCGCGACGGCGACAGGGCGGGCGCCGACGAGACGATTTCCCTTGCACTTGCCCAGGCCGAAGACCTTCCTCAAGAACGGCTTGCCTTTCCCTTCGCGCAGATGGCGATCGCCCGGGCTTACGCGGGCGACAAACAAGAGGCACTGGCGATCGCGGACAGCGCTCTCGGACTTTCCGACAGCTTAGACGGAGACATGTTCCGGGCGCGCGTTGCGGCGGTTGTCGCCGTGGCGGAAAGTGTGGCCGGTGCGCAAGACCGGGCCCGGGCGTCGCTAGGTCGCGTGAAGGAATACCTCGCTGATATGGAATCCGATAACGCATCCGCAAGAGACCGGTCCAGCGTGCTGGCCTATCTTGCATGGGCGCAGGCGCTGACCGGCGATCGCGAAGGGGCCCTGGCCAGCACCGAACCGCTCAAGGCGTTGATCGGCGGTGGGATGGTTTCCCTTTCCCAGTCGAGCCAACTGGCGGCCATCGCCCTGGTGCTGGTCAAGGCGGAATGAGCGCGCATCGCGGCTTGACAGAAGTTGCATATGAAACTAATCATCCGGCCGGGTAAATAGCCGGCAAAACGGGAGAGAGCGATGAGCGCGACATTCGCCTCGACGGGCGATCTGGGGGAAAAGAAGGTCACTTTCGCGAAGCTGGGCGACGGCGCCTATGCCTATACCGCCGAGGGCGACCCCAACACCGGCGTCATCGTCGGCGACGAGGGCGTCATGGTGATCGACACCCAGGCGACCCCGGCCATGGCCAACGACGTGATCCGCCATATCCGCGAAGTCACCGACAAGCCCGTCAAGTTCATCCTGCTCAGCCACTATCACGCGGTGCGCGTGCTGGGCGCCTCGGCCTATGGCGCCGATAACATCATCGCCAGCCGCCTGACTTACGAACTGATCGCGGAGCGTGGCCAGCAGGATTACGAGTCCGAATATGGCCGCTTCCCGCGCCTGTTCGACGATGTCGAGTCCATCCCGGGCCTGACCTGGCCCTCCATCGTGTTCGACGGAAAGATGACGGTCGATCTCGGCAATCGAAAGGTCGAGATCTTCTCGCCCGGGCGCGGCCATACCCAGGGCGACACGGTGGCCTGGTTGCCGGACCAGAATATCCTCTATGCCGGCGACCTGGTGGAATATGGCGCGACGCCCTATGCCGGCGACGCCCATCTGGGAGACTGGCCGAAGACGCTGGACGTGCTGCGCGCGCTGAAGCCCGAAAAGCTGGTGCCCGGCCGCGGCGACGCGCTGATGACGGCGTCGCAATGCGAGGAGGGCATGGCCATGACCCGGGCGTTCGTTACCGACCTGTTCGAAAGCGCCAAGGAATCCCGAGCCCGGGGCCACGACCTGAAACAGGCGTTTGATGCCGCGAAGGCAAGGATGGACCCGAAATACGGCGACTGGGTCATCTATGAACATTGCATGCCCTTCGACGCGTCGCGTGCCTGGGACGAAGCCGGCGGCATGGAACGCCCGCAAATCTGGACCGCCGAACGCGACCAGGAAATGTGGGAGAAACTGAACGGGTGAGGGAGGTGCAGTTCCCTCCACCCGCCGCCGGCCAGCGGGATAGCGGCAGGATCGGGTAGCGCTTCCGCGATGCGCGGCCCATGGCGCTTGCCGGCCCTCACAGGCAGTAGCCGCGAAGCGCGCCCCCACGCAAACCCTCTTCCATCAACGGAAGGGTTTTTTCAGTACCAATACCGCGCCAATGTCTCCCTCCTTCATGTGGAAGCCGGGGTGGCGCGTGTTCGGCTCAACGGAAGACACGCCTGCAAAGGGGCAGGCAGCAATACAACCGGGGATGGCGGGAATGTTGCATCCGCCGAGTTCTTCAGGGTTGTCAAGTTCTCTCAAGTTTTGTATCGTCTATAGAAATAATACAAATTTTCTGGGAGGGAACCAACGAATTTCCTGAAATTTGAACGGGCGTAATCGGTTGTCTTATCTCGCCGAATCGGCAGAAAACGGCCGTTAATGGCACGGGTAGGCCGCGCGTTGCGGCAAATAACTTGGCATATAACTGGAGAGGAACAGGAAATGGGCAAATCAAATCTGTTTTACAAGTTGCGCAGGGTCATGGCGATTGGCCGGTACTGCGATGAACACAACATTTCAACCGAGGAAGGCATGGAGCGGCTCGCCGCCCTGCAGGAGCGACTTGCCGCACAGCGCAAGAATCGGCGTGAATTTCTGGGCAGTGTCGGCAAGGCGACGGCGGCCGGTATGATCGGTGCGGCGGCGGGGCCGATGGGCCGAGTGCTCGCCGCGCCACGGCTACCCGTCGTCGATGTCGGGATCGTCGGCGGCGGACTGGCCGGCCTCGCCTGCGCCGACGGGCTGCGCGCGAA
>CAMYNJ010000021.1 GCA_947259795.1 uncultured Alphaproteobacteria bacterium
TGTAACGGATACGATACCGGCCGCGGGTTGCGGACTTCGCGCCACCGATTCACCACCCACCATGGTCACGGTGCGGGTTGTCATGCCGGCGACGGCCAGAATGCAGGCAACGGGCATGAGAACGGCCGGCACATGCGTCAGACCGAAACCCGCCGTCCACAACTCCACCCGCGGCGCCGCCCCGTATGCGATAACGGTCCATACCATTGCCGCCATTGCCACCAGCGAATAGATACCCCGGAATCCAGCCTCTCCGAGAACCCCGATCAGGACAGTCCGCACGTTCATGCTGGACAACACAAAATGACCGCCGACAAAGCAGCCGACGGCCAAAACGAGTATTTCGATCGAACCGGCCATGGTCCGATTATCGCGGCAGCAGGGTGACCCGTCTACCCCGTCATCGCGGGGATCTAACCCTCATCGCAATGCTTGCCTGCATCGTGGACGAGGCGCATCGTCGGCTGTTGCCGGGTCTCCAGAATGTATTCCATTTCCGCTATGGCAGCGCCGATCAGGTGCATGGCAATCTCCATATTGCCTTGTTCGGCGTGGATGTAGCCAGCGGCAAGATAGAGTTGTTCGAGCTCGGCCTTGATCGTTGCCTCGGTGTGCTCGTTTTCGCTTACGACCATCATCGCTCTGTCCTCATGCTTGTAAACATTCCCCTTGGCGCTGTTTTACGGGGGTTGGACTCCCTGACTTTCGCGCGCTATCGGATTTTCGTCTCAATGCTGAATGGCTCGTCGTCGTTCAGGTTGATCGTCCTCGCCCGCGGCAAGCTGCATACACTGTAGCTCCAGATTTATATCGTTGAGTTTGCGCGCAACGTCCCCAAGGCCGGCGGAAAGCGCGACCCCGATAAGGTACGAGACCGCTTCGCTCATGTCGGTGGCGACCTGTCTTGCGCCGCCATGCATCGGCGCGGATTTGTTCCGGATGTCCATCAGGCCGCCCACATCCCGCCGACACGTTCCGGCGCCCGTCCGTCCATACACAGGACGCTTGGCCCGAATCCATAGCGCTCCCGCGCGCCTTGCGGTGCGATCGATCGCACGGGAATGCGGAACGCGGACTCCGTGCGGCCCTCGATGAGGGCGTCCTCACCCAGCCACTCCAGATCGCGCGGGAACAGCCGCATCGCCTGTGCCCGCGACGTGACGCCGATCAGTTTCCTGGCGCCCTGCGCCTCGAGGTATTCGGTCACGCCACACAGGAGTTCGGCAAGGGCCCGCTGACGGGTGCGTCTGTCGAGCGCGATATCTGCGCAGAGCCGGGTGCCCTCCCAGACGTCGGGTGACGACGGCAGGTCCTTCTCGTCCGCCAGATGCGGCCAATAAGACCTTACCATATAGGCTTCCGTCGTCCGCAAAAGACGGGTCATGCAGCGTGTCTCTCCGTCGGTGTCGCGCCATAGCAAAAAAACGGCTGCCGGCGTATCGAACCGATCGTATTCCATGCCGCCGAAATGGGCGTGCTCGATATTGCGGCACCCAACGAACATGCGATAACGAAGCCGGGCCTGCGATGCCAGGGCGTCTCCGAACAAATGCGCTGTAGCCAGCGTGACGACGTCGATCATGTGCCGTTTCCTCTTCCCTACGTCCCGAAATGAGGAAAACAGGCTTCAGCGCATCATGATACTGTCGAGTCCTACAGGTATCCCTGGGCAGGATCAGAGGCTCAGCAAACCTCTCTGAATCGCCACCACCACGGCCGCAAGGCGGCTCGATGCGCCCAGTTTCGCCATTGCGTTGGAAATATGGAACTGGGCCGTGCGCTCCGAGATGCCCAGGAGTTGGCTGATATCCCAGGCGCTCTTGCCGGCCTTGCACCAGCGCAGGCACTCGCGTTCGCGCGCCGTCAGCAGCACCGGCTGCTCGAGACCGCTATCGGGATTCATGAGTCGCCAGCGGGCCGCATCGAACTGCACGGCCAGCGAGTTGATGTAGGGCGTGAAACGATCGGTGTCCGTGTTTCTTTCATGGCAGCTGAGGCTGATCACGGTGGTATTGCCCCGCGGGCCGCGGATCGGAACCGTAATGCCGTCCGCAACACCGACTTCGTTGCACTCTTCGAAGAAATCACGCTGCTTCGAGGAGAGTTCTATCGAATTCCCGATATCGTTCCAATGGTATGGCAGTCGTGCAGTCATGGCGATCGGCAGGACCGGGTCGATTTCCTGGAAACCGGAATCGAAATAATACTCGGCATAGCCCTCCGGACATATCAGGATCGGCAGATCCATGATGTCGTTGCCACAGACTTCGGCCACAATGACGTTGTCATAGCCGTAACCGCCCACGGCCGTCCGGAAAAGGCCGAGCAATTCCCCCGGCGTTTCCGCCCGGTTTGAGACATCTATGAACTCGTCGACCCTCATCGGCCTCCGCTTGCGATCGCCCTGCCGTAACGGCACCATCCGTACGGGCGGAGCGATCAAATATCCCCCACTCCGGTTGTATATTAACTTAATATGGGGGCAAGTGCACGCCTGCTGTAACCCATATGTATACATACGGCAGCGAGAACACGATCCGCTCACCGCAAGATATCCGACAGGAAGGAACCGAGCAGTGCGTTGAACGCGGACGGTCGGTCGAGGAACGGCGCATGGCCGCAGTGCTCCATGAAATGGACTTTGCCCCGCCACAGGCAGCCATAGTCCAGCGACAACAGAAATCGCCTGCTGACGAACGGGTCCTCGGCTCCGGCGACGATCGCCAGCAGGACGGCCGCGGTCTCGGCAACCCGCCTGCCGTCCGCGCCCTGTCCTGCCAGCACGCTGTTCATCATGCAGTGCCGGGCCCGTCCGTCGGTCCGGCGGGCCGCCTCCAGCAACGCCGGCATCCGGTCAACGGCGGCACCGCAGCATGCCCGGGCATAGGCTTCGGCTTCATGGGGCGCCGCCTCCTTCTGTCCCGCGAATGCCATCAGAGGGGTCTGCAGGAAGGCTTCCGCGAGTGCGTCCGGGTCGGGCGCGACAGGTGGCGTGCCCACGACCATCAGGCCACGCAGGCCGCTCCAGTGCGCCATTATCTCGAGTCCGACATGGCCGCCGAGCGACCAGCCGAGGATCGCCCCCTCATCGACGCCGAGTGTGGCCAGGACCTCGAGCGCCAGTTCAGCGTAACCGGGAATGCTGTACGACCGTTCCGGATCGCGGGCGTCCGCGGATGCGCCGTGCCCCGGAAGGTCGAATGCGATCATCCGGTAGCGTTCGGAAAGCGGGGATTCAAACTGGCCGGTGAATACCTGCCAGCACATTGAATTGCCGTGTATCAGGAGCACAGCCGGGGCCGCAACGCCGTTGTCCACGGCCGTAATCGCGCCATGTGAGGTGGCCAAGCTCCGCTCGATCAGCTTAATCGGACGGCCCCTTTTCCCGTGACGGGCACCATGATAGCTCGTGACGGCGGTGTCGTGGGGGAAATCCCGGCCGGCGCATGTTCGGCACTTACCGCGCCGGCCGCGCCCTCACCCGCCGCGATTCGGCATAAGCCGAGAGAGCTTCACAGGTCCGGATCGGGAATCCCGGCCCGCCGGCAGGCCGCCACGACCGTATTGCGCAGCAGGACGGCGATGGTCATCGGCCCGACGCCGCCCGGCACCGGCGTGATCGCCCCGGCGATTTCCTTCGCGCCCACGAAGTCCACATCGCCGACAAGCTTCGGCTTGTCGCCGCCGGCGTCGATCCGGTTGATGCCAACATCGATCACGGCCGCGCCCGGCTTGACCCAGTCGCCCTTGATCATCTGCGGCCGCCCGACCGCCGCGACCAGGATATCGGCACGCCGGCAAACGCCCGGCAGGTCGCGGGTGCGCGAATGGGCCACCGTCACGGTGCAGTTCGCGCCGAGCAGAAGCTGCGCCATCGGCTTGCCGACGATATTCGAGCGACCGACGATCACTGCCTCCATGCCCGTCAAATCGCCCAACCGGTCCTGCAACAGCATAAGGCAGCCCAGCGGCGTGCAGGGCACCATCGCCTTGCCGCCGGTCGCCAGCCGTCCGGCGTTCACGACATGGAACCCGTCCACGTCCTTGGCGGGATCGATGGCGTCGATGACCGCCTGCTCGTCGATCTGGCCGGGCAGGGGAAGCTGTACCAAGATGCCGTGGACCTGCGGATCGCCGTTGAGCGTGGCGATCAGCGATAACAGATCCTCCTGCGAGGTTTCGCCCGGCAGTTTGTGCTCGAAGCTCCTCATGCCGGTCTCCTGGGTCTGCCTGCCCTTGGAGCGGACATAGATCTGGCTTGCGGGGTCTTCGCCGACCAACACCACGGCGAGGCCCGGCGTCAGGTCATGAGCCTTCTTCAGCGCCGCCACCACTCCTGCGATACGGCCGCGCAGGGAAGCGGCAAGCGCCTTGCCATCGATGATCTTCGGATCGATATCGCTCATGTTAAGGTCCTTCTCCATTCCTTCAGCCTGGCGATCAAGGCATCCGGCGGCCCGGAAACCAGCACGACCTTACGGCGCGATGTCGCGCCCGAGACTACAGAAAGCGACGTTTTCGGCAGTTTCCACGTCTTTGCGAGAAGTTTGACCAGGGCGGCGCTCGCCTTGCCCGCTTCCGGCGCCGCCGTCACGGCAACCTTCAGGATGGACGATCCGTCGGCGTCCCGTTCGATACCCCGGATACGGTCTGCTGAAGATTTCGGCGCCAGACGGATGGCCGCGAGCACACCACTCTTGGTGGGCTGGAACGGATATCCCGACACCGGCCGTCAAACAGGCCAGAAATAAATGATGACCCTTTCGAGAAACAGCAGCGCGATTAGCAAAACGGCGGGCGAGAAGTCGATGCTGCCGGTGTCCGGCATGCGACGGCGGATTGGAGCGATCAGCGGGTTCGCTACGCGGAACAGGGCGTCGTAGATGAAATAGACAATCCGATTGCGCGTGTTCAGCACCCGGAAACTCACCAGAAGGCTGATCACGACATAGGCGAACACCAGGAAAATCAGCAGGTCCAAGACCGTCAAGATCAACCAGAGAAACGGATCCATCCAACAATTCTTCCGCTGTTTCAATCCATGATTTGCAGGCGACAGTACAGTTATGGCACCGCCGCAGCAAGTGCAAGCGGCGAGCCTGGCAAAGGACCGGCCCGTGCAGCCAGCGCTTGACAGGCGGCCCCTTCCACCACATATTCCGCCTCGCCCGGCGGGGCGGGAAAACACGCAATCTTGTGGGGCCGTAGCTCAGTTGGGAGAGCGTCGCGTTCGCAATGCGAAGGTCAGGGGTTCGAATCCCCTCGGCTCCACCACTAGTCGGCTGTTAAGAAGCGAGTTTGAGGACTGATGGAGGGCTTATCGCGGCCCATATGGCGGCGATGATTTTGCGCAAGAGTTTCCTCAGCCACTTGAGGCCCAGATGTCCGTCGGTCTTGCAATGGCCGATGACGGCTTCGATGGCGGATCGCCGCCTGAGCTCGCGTTTGATCTGTCCCTGGACGCCGCGCCTTTGCCCGGACCGATAGACCCGTGTCGGCTTCGGCGCGTCGTGGCCCACATAGCCCTTGTCGACATAGGCCCGCTCGATCTCGCGGCCGGTCAGCGCCTCGGTTTCCTCGATGACCTCCTTCAAGGTGTGGCCGTCGTATGGATTGCCGGTCAGCGCCTTGGCATGGAGGATGAACTGGCCGCCCTTGCAGCGTTTGTTGGTGGTGGTGAGCGAGACCTTGACGCCGAACTCGTAGGGCGTTCGCGCCTTGCCCTTGCCGATGCACTCGGTCTCCGGGGCGTGCCACGAGTAGAGCTTCCAGCCGCGCTGGCGCTGCTTCTGGCCGCGGATCTGCATGGCCCGGCCCAGCGCAACGGCGAAGGCTTCCTCCAGCCCCTCGTCGCCGTCGATCTTGCGCCGGACATCGCGGATCAGCCGGCCCAGGCGGGTGCGCAGGAACTTGATCTGCCGGTTCATGCGCTTGAACTGCTTGGCGTGGGCGTAGCGCCCGGCCATCATCGCCGCCTTACCAGCGACCCGCCCGTAGGACTGGCGTAGCGGCACATCGTGCGTCCTCGCCAGCTTGCCGAGTTGCCGGATCGCCGTCTCCAGGAGCCTGGCGTCGGTCGGGAAGGCGACATTCTTGGGCTGCACCGTGGTGTCCACCGTGACCCGGGCCAGGTCGCCCTTCCTCAGGGCGCCGGCATCGTGCGCCACCCGCAGGCTTTCGGCCAGAAGAACGTCCAGCTTGCCGCCGATGCGCTTCCTCCAATGGCTCATGCCGGAGCGCTCGTGCGGCAGTTCGTGCTGGAAAAACTCCTCGCCGGTGAAGTACTGGAAATAGGGATCGTGCACCCAGCGCTCCCAGACCTGCTCGTCGGACAGGGCGTAGGTGTGCTTCAACAAAAACATGCCGATCATGAACCGCACCGGTTCCGCCGGGCGGCCCTGGTCGGAAAAACAATCCGCCAGTTCGTCGTCGAGCCAGGCCCAGTCGATCCGGTCCGCCAGGGCGACAAGCGCGTGCCTCATGTTGATGATCTGATCCAGGCGGGCCCGAAAAAGATCGTCGTGCC
>CAMYNJ010000022.1 GCA_947259795.1 uncultured Alphaproteobacteria bacterium
ATTTCGGCTGGAAGCCGGTGAACATGCCAAGCATGTCATCGATCACCAGTACCTGCCCGTCACAGGCCGCCGAGGCGCCGATGCCGATGGTCGGAATTGCGATTTCCTCGGTGATCCTGCGGGCCAGCGCCTCGGGCACCTTTTCAAGAACCACCGAAAAGGCGCCGGCGGCCGCAACGGCAAGTGAATCACGCAAGATTCTCTCGGCATCCTCGCCACGGCCCTGGACCTTGTAGCCGCCGAACATATTGACCGCCTGGGGCGTCAGACCGACATGCGCCATGACCGGAATGCCCCGGGCGGTGAGAAAGCGGATGGTCTCGGCCATGCTCACACCGCCCTCCAGCTTGACCGCGCCGCACCCGGTTTCCGCCATCAGCCGAGCTGCATTTTGGAAGGCCTGCGCCGGGCTTTCCTCGTACGACCCAAAGGGCATGTCCACGACCAACAACGCCCGCTCCAGGCCCCGACGCACGGCTTTTCCGTGCAGAATCATCATGTCCAGGGTAACCCCGAGCGTGGACGGCAGACCGTGCAACACCATGCCGAGGCTGTCGCCGACCAGCACCACGTCGCAATGCGGATCGACGAGCTGAGCGACCGGTGTCGTATAGGCGGTCAGGCAGACAATCGGGGTGCCGCCTTTTCGCGCCGCAATCTCCGGCGGTGTCACCGACTTCACCTCTCCCGTCCCGCTCATGCCGTTCCTTCTCCCTTGCCGCCCGTCTCGCTGAGACGCTCAAGATGCCCTTTTTAGAGGCGCCTCTATGCCTTGGCCAGCTTCTCTCGACGAGGCTGCGCTCTCCGCCCGCGGCATTCCGCTGCGCGCGCCACCTACGACAAAGGGCCGCGCGATGCGCGGCCCTCTTTTGGCAACTGTGGATCGCCCTGCCCGGTGCATTTGGCGACCGGGCGGATCAATCCGGCCGGAGATGATTTCTCCGGCCGAGACGCTTAGCGTCAGACGCTGCGATTAAGCAGCGGCAGCGGTACGATTGTCGTTGCTGCCGGTCGCCGGCGCCGCAACTTCGGCTTCCTGCTCGAATTCCTCGGCCAGAGCCGCGTGCTGCGCCAGCGCATCGGCGGGCACCGCGTTCCGCTCAGCACGCGGGTCGAAGCCACGGGCCACGGCTTCATTGTCGCTGCGGCCAATGCCGATATCGTCCAGCTCGCGGTCGGTCATGGCGGCCAGCGCGTTGTAGGTCCGGCGATAGCTCATGTAGCCCGTCAGCTTGCCCGCAGCAGCCTTGAAAGAGCCGCGCAGCGCTTCGACGCCGTCGAGAATCATGGCCGCGACCGCCTGGGAACGCATGGCTTCCGCGCGCGCGATTGGGTCTTGAATGTGGTTGAACTGCATCATATCCATTTTCTTATTCCTCAAAGGCCGCCCGCCAGAGGCGGCAAATCCGGTTCCAGCACCTACGGACCCAAGTCAGTGTTTCGGGCGAACGGGCCGGGTGCTTTCGACAGCTGTTATATGGACCACCAGGTGCCATGCGACGAGCGCATATGCTGCACCGCAGCAATGCATCTAAGGCATAGCGGCTTAAAAAAACCTTAATATTTTTCAGTAGCCTAGCTACGAGCTTGGAATCTCACCGAAAAACTTGGAATCCCCAAGGCAGCTATGCGCGGCGCTCTTTAGCGCCGTTCGGGGGCCAAAGGGCTATCCGGCATTTTACGGGCCATGAGGCGGCCGGGATCGTCCGGCACCTCAAAGCCGAAGGGGCGATAGAGGTCCTGCGCATCGGCGGTAGACAGCATCCAGCGGCGCAGGCCCTGCAGATCCGGATGCGCCATGACGCAGGCCATCAGCCAATGCCCCAACCCGCGGCCGCGGTACTCCTCCAGGACGAAAACGTCGCAGATCCAGGCAAAGGTCGCCCGGTCGGTCACCACCCGCGCATAGCCGGCCTGGTCACGCGCGCCGTAGAGGCCGAAGTTCAGGGATCCGGCGACCGCCCGTTCGACCAGGTCGCGCGGGATATTTTCGGACCAGTAGGCGGTGCGGAGAAAGCGGTGCATGGCGTCCAGGTCCAGGCGCGCCGGATCAGTGCTTACCTGAAAGCCGTCCCGGCACCAAACCTCGTCCATCTCGACCTGCTCCTTAGAATCCCCAGGCCCCGAACACCCGGCCCTGGGGGGCGCGGGCTTTGCGCAGCACAACTCCTTTTAAGAGAATGTCGATGTGAGGTACAACCGCACATTCGCGCCGGTTGATCTTAAATGGGGCTTTCCAAGCTGTCGCTCTATAATCGGCGGTAGTTGGGAAAGACACCTGTAATAACAGAGCGCTCTGGAATTCTCTTGATGTCTTATCGAGCGGCACCGACAGCCATTGCGCTTGCCGTGGCCGGGTTTTTCGTCTCCATCGTCGATGCTGACGACAGCGCCGAATTCATTGCCGCTCTTTAGGCAGACCCTGCTGGGATCCTATACATGAAATAGGGCCAAAGGCATCCATCGGGTAGCGGCAGAACCGCCCAGCCCTGTCCCTCCATGGCCCTGTCGCTCGCCACCACCGAATTGGGCGCCAGGCACGCAGCCAGGCTCGCCGCCACCTCCGATGCCAACACCGCATCGGCAGCGCGGTCCTCGCTGCCGAAATCGGCGTGGGCGAAGACCGGCGCCGCGCCAACGATCTCTGGAATCTGGGGCAGTGTCTGTTTGAAATCGCCCACAATCATGTGATCGGAATCTGGGACCGCGTCTGCGGGCGCGTGAATACTGCCGTCGAAAGCATAGATCTCCCGCGTCCCGAGGATTTCACGCAAATGGCTATACGTGCGGCCCTTGCCTAAACCGATCTCCACTACCGGGCCGGGAACGGATTGAATCAAACGGGCCGCCTCGTTCAGGCAAAGGCGCTGGGTCTCCAGCCGTTTAATCATGTTGGTCAAGCGATTCACGATGCCGTCTTCTTCCGTTGGATTTTATCCCTCAACCGGGGATGCGGTTATGAGAACATTGACGCGAGACACAACCGCGCAAGCGCGCGCCCTGATCTTAAATGGCACTTTCCAGGCTGTCGCTCTATAATCGGCGGTAATTGGGGAAAACACCCTTAATAACAATGAGTTCAGGGAATCGCTTGATGTCTTTCCGATTTGCGCCGACCGCCATTGCGCTGGCCTTGGCCGGATTGTTCGTGCTCGCCGCCGGCAGTGCCGAGGCCGCGATCATCCGCTATGAGGCAACTGAAGAGCCACGTGTTGCAGCCTTGAAGGAGACCCCCTACCTGGTCCCGCAGGTCGACGCCAAGGAACTGCCGGCAGTTGCCGAACGCCTGCCCGCCAAGCCGCGGGTTTCGGTGAGCGGACCCAACCTCTCAATCGGCAAGCACGGCGGCGACATCCGCATGCTGGTCACCCGTGACAAGGACGTGCGGCTGCTCATCGTCTACGGCTACTCGCGCCTTGTGGGCTACGACGAGAAACTCGGTATCGAGCCGGACATGCTGGAATGGCTGGAGGTCGAAGACGGGCGCATCTTCACCATGAAGCTGCGCGAAGGCCACCGCTGGTCCGACGGCGCGCCCTTCACGACCGAAGACTTCCGCTATCATTGGGAAGATGTCGCCAACAACGAGAAACTCTACCCGGTCGGCCCGAACCAGATCCTGCGCGTCGATGGCGAGTTGCCGAAGGTGGAGATCATCGACGCGACCACGATCCGCTATAGCTGGTCGAAGCCCAATCCCTTTCTCATTCCCGCGATCGCCGGCGCACGGCCCCTGGACCTCTTCATGCCGGCGCACTACCTGAAGCAATTCCACCCGAAATACGGCGACGCCGACAAGATCGCCGCCGCGGTCAAAGAAGCCGGCGCCCGCAATTGGGCCCAGTTGCACAACCGCATCGGCAACATGTACCGCGCCACCAACCCCGACCTGCCGACCATACAGCCCTGGCGGAACGTCGTGAGGCCGCCGTCGACCCGTTTCATCGCGGAGCGCAATCCCTATTACCACCGCATCGACGCCGCGGGGCAGCAGCTGCCCTATGCCGACCGTTTCATCATGGACGTGGTCGGCGGCGCCCTGGTGCCGGCCAAGACATCCGCCGGCGATGCTGACCTGCAGTCGCGCGGGCTGAGTTTCTCCGACTACACCTTCCTCAAGGCTGCGGAAAAGCGCAGCAGCTACGATGTGCGGCTGTGGAAGACGGTCCGCGGCTCGCAGCTGGCCCTCTATCCCAACATGAACGTCGCCGATCCCGCTTGGCGCGCCTTGAACCGGGATGCCCGCTTTCGCCGCGCGCTGTCCCTCGGCATCAACCGCAGTGAGATCAATCAGGTGATCTACTACGGCCTCTGCCTGGAAGGGAACAATTCGGTTCTTCCGGACAGTCCGCTCTACAAGCCTGAGTACCGCCAGGCCTGGAGCGCCTTCGACCCGGACCAAGCCAACGAGCTGCTCGACGAGATCGGCCTGACGCAGCGCAACTCCCAAGGCATCCGCCTGCTGCCCGACGGCCGTCCGATGGAGATCATCGTCGAGACCGCCGGTGAGAACACCGAAGAGGTGGACGTGCTGGAGCTGATCCGCGATTCCTGGCAGCAGATCGGCGTGAAACTCTTCACCAAGCCTTCGCAGCGCGAAGTGCTGCGCAACCGCATCTTCGCCGGTGAGACCGTGATGGCGATTTGGTTCGGCTATGAGAACGGCATCCCGACCCCCCTTAGCAGCCCCGAAGAGTTCGTGCCGGTCCACCAGCAGAGCTACCACTGGCCGATGTGGGGCCAGTACGCCGAGACCAACGGCAACGCGGGCGAGCCGGTCGACATGGAAAAGCCAAAGCAACTGATGGCGCTCTACCACGAATGGATCGATGCCAAATCACCCGAGGTAAAGATCGAAGCGTGGCGGCAGATCCTCGAAATCCATGCCGAGGAAGTCTACACCATCGGCCTGGTCGCCGAGGTGCCGCAGCCGATCGTCGTGGCCAGCGCACTGCGCAACGTGCCCGAGAAGGGCATCTACAACTGGAATCCGGGCGCGCAGTTCGGCATGTATCGGCCGGAGCGTTTCTGGTTCGACAACTAGGGCCTTAGCGCCTGAACGTCTTGGCAGCGGTGGCGCTTTCGACCACCGGCACGACCTCGAAGTCGACGAGATCGCTCCAGGCGTCGATCCAGGGCTGAAGCTCCGCTTCGCCCGCGCAATCGGGCGGCCCCTTGCAGTATAAGCGTGATCAGATGCGGGAAGAGCGATACCGCGATTCTGGTGGGGATGTGGACTTACCATATTAGTTGGTGGCCAATGGCAAGAC
>CAMYNJ010000023.1 GCA_947259795.1 uncultured Alphaproteobacteria bacterium
ATCAGATTGGCGACGTAGGTCGGCCCGCCCGCGATCGTGTAGGCGCCGGCAAGCGCCGTCGCGCCGAAGGTCACCCAGATGATGGTGCCGGTCGATCTGAACGTCCGCATCAGCGCTTCGCGCACGAGCGTGATCGAGAACTCGCCGCGCAGCCAGATCAGGAGCAGGACCGCAACGGTCCCCATACCGGCGGCCTCGGTGATACCCGTGATCCCACCGTAAATCGAGCCGAGGACAACGACGACCACCAGAAGCGGCGCGATCAGGCCCTTGCTCATCGCCCAGGCCCGGGTGATGATGTCCCTGCCGAACAGCAGGCGGGTCCCGACAAGCCCGACCGCCAGCATGACGCCGTGGCGCAGCACCCCCGCCCAGGTGAACGGTTGGTAATCATCGGGCTTGAGCAGCCCCAGCGCGTTCTGGATTTCCACCGCGACGGTATGGACCAGCCCCCCGCCGCCCCAGATCGCGACCAGCCATCCAATGAAGGTTATGAAGCACTTGGTCTTGTCCTTGAGCGCAATCTCGTCCTCGCCGGGTTTGGGCAGCGGCGCCTGTTCCGGATGCAATTGCGTGCGGACGATGATGTAGACGATATAGCACCCGGCCAGGATGAAGCCGGGCACGAAGGCGGCCTTGAACAGTGCGTGGATGGAGGTCTCGGTAATGAGGCCGTAGAAAATAAGAACGATGGACGGCGGGATCATGGTGCCGAGAGACCCGCTGGCGCAGATCGTGCCGACGGCAAGGTTCTGGTTGTAGCCCAGCCGCAGCATCTGCGGCAGCGCAATGAGACCGAGGAGCACAACCTCGCCGCCGATAATGCCCGACATCGCCGCCATGACGATTGCCATCAGGGCGGTGACGATCGCGATCCCGCCGCGGGTGCGCGAGAGCCAGTTGTTGAGGCTGGAATACATGTCTCGCGCAATGCCGGATCGCTCGAGCAGCGTTGCCATCAGAATGAACAACGGTACCGAGATCAGGACATATTCGGTGGTCACGCCATAGATGCGCTGCGCCAGAATGTTGAGCGGTCCGGTTCCGAACCAGTAGGCCCAGCATACCGAACAGCAGAATAAGCGAAATTGTGCCGATATCCATGAAAGTGCCTTGGCGTCAGGCCTGGTCCCGGCCTTCCTGTTCGGAAGGACTGTCGGACGGCGCTTGATCGGGCGGCATGTCGAACTCGTCCACCGGTGTATGGTGTTCTGGCGGACGGTTCCAGTCATTGATCAGGTTCGAGAGGACCTGGATCGCCAGCAGCACCAGCGTCAGCAGTATGAGCGGTTTGATGGTTGCCGGAATCGGAGGATCCCACGCCGTACCGAAGCGCTCCCATCGCAGCAGCTTTGCCGAGGCTTCGCCATAACCACCCCAGATGACGGCGCCGGCTAACAGCCAGATGCACAGCGCGGATATGATGTCGAAGAGCTTCTGCAGCCACCTCGGCACCACGTCGTAGAGAAGGAAGATGCGAATATGGCTGCGCTGCTGCATGGCATAGAGCCCCGCGGTCAGGTAAATAGCGCCGGCCATCCACAGTGACATCTCGTTGACCCAGAGGGTGGGTTTCACGAAGACATAGCGCATGACGACTTCGTAAAACATGATCGCGACGACGAATGCCGGCGCCCACATGGCAATGCCGGCGCCCACATGGCAACGCGGCTGAACGCCCAGGTCGCCAGGTCCACCGGCCCCGTACGTTCGTGTTCAACCATGGCGTCCTCCCGACGGGCCCCGGCGACACAAAAAAAGATCCGCGGGTCCCCGAAGGGACCCGCAACGACCTTATCCTGTTCTTATTCGATCAGGCCGAGTTGCTTGAGATAGGCGCGGTGGCTTTTGACCAGAGAATCGGCCTCGGGCGTTTTTTTGGCCCAGCCGTCCCAGGCCTTCTGTGCCGCGGCTCGGAAGGTGGCCCGGTCTTCCTTCGACCAGTTGTAGATCTTCACGCCCTTGGCCTGAAGCATCGACACGGCCTCGGCGTTCTTCACTTCGAAGGTCAGCGCAGTCTGCAGCGCCAGCTTCTGCATGGCGGTGTCCATGATCCGGCGGTGGTGCTCGGGCATGGCGTCCCACTTGGCCTTATTGCAGGCCAGGTGATCCGACGGCATCGAATGGAACCCCGGATAGTTGGCATGCTTGACAATGTCATAGAGGCCGAGGCCGACATTGTTGGCGATGCCCGACGCATCCGCACCATCGATGATACCGGTTTCCAGCGCGGTGAAGATCTCCGTGAAATCCATCACGATCGGCTTGGCGCCGAGATTGGCGAAGATTTCGGTCTCCAGCCCCGGGGGCGAACGGAATTTCCAATCCTTCAGGTCGGCGGGACCTGCGATCGGCTTGCTCGAAGAAAGGGATTCCTGACCATACACCCACCAGCCGACAAGCTTCATGCCATACTTGTTGTACAGGCTGTCGGCCGCGGCGAAGCCATCGCCGTGATACAGCCACGAGAGCTGCTGATATGGCGTGTCGTAGCCGCCCATGATGTCGCCGACGAACTGGAAGGCCGGATTCTTGCCGGTCTGGTAGGCGCCGCCGGTCATGTCGCAGTCGAGGATGCCGGTCGCCGCGGTTTCCACCGACTTCACGACGGACGACGCATAGAACATCTCGATCTGGATTTCGCCATTGGACATGACCTGCACGTCGTCCGCGAACTGCGCGGCCAACTTGCCGGATACCGTCTCCGGCGCATAGTGCGTCTGGATGCGAAGCTTTGTCGTTTCGGCAAGCGCGGCGCCGGTCATCAGACCGGTTGCCGCGAGGGCAACCAACACCGGTTTCACGTATTTCATTGTTGTCTCCTACAGTTGAAGCCACGCACCCAGCAGGTGCGTTTGTTTTTTTTCCTAAAGGTTTTTCCCCTTGCAGGCACAACGTTAATCAGGTGTATACAGCACGACAAGACAAATCTGGGATATACAGAAATCCCGAATTGCGTCGATTTGGGACGCGATTTGTCGCTTGTGGGACAGGATGGACGGCAGCGGGCCCACGGGCCGCGGCCGTTCGAACACGGGCGCCGTTATCCTTCGAACGTCACCGTTTCCCCCAACCCCGCCGGGAGTCCGTCAGTGTTGTCGATGCCGCGCACCGCACTGTACAACGTCTTCGCAGATGGCCGCCTGCCCGCCGACCGCGGGTCCGTGGCCGCGTCATCTGCGGGACTGTTGGCGCGATCCGCCAGCGCTACTCACGGAGCACGGGGACATGACGATTGAGCGCTATATGGTGGACGGGCAGCTGCCGCCGGTCAGCCACTATTGCCATTCGGTTCGGACCGGCAATCTTGTCTGGGTCTCAGGGATGGTGGGTATGCGCGCCAACGGCACCATCCCGGAGGATACGGTGGCGCAGTTCGATATTGCGATGGATGCGATGGACGCCTGCCTTCGCGCGGCGGGCGGCAGGCCGGAGCATGTGGTGAAGGTTCAAGTCTACATGACCGATATCTCCGAACGCGCCGCCATCAATCCGCGGCGCATCACCTATTTCGGCGAGCATCGCCCTGCGTCAACCCTGGTCGAGGTTTCGGCTCTGGTCGATCCGCGCATGAAGGTCGAAATCGAATGCCAGGCCGTACTGCCGGACGCGCGCTGAGGAGCGGCGGCGACGCCCCCGGAGCTGGTTGAGACGAAAAAGGAAAATGTCATGAAACGTGCAGGCGTGATTGGGCTGGGCGATATGGGAAGTGGCTTGGCCAGGAATCTGATCAAGAACGGCTTCGAGACGACCGGGCTGGATCTCAGCCAGGATCGGATGAAGGCCTTCGTCGACATGGGCGGCAAGCCTGCGTCGGACCCGGCCGAGGTCGGCCGAAACGCCGATGCCGTCTACGTGATGGTGATGAACGGCGACCAGGCGAAATCGGTAATCCTCGGCGAAAACGGGCTGAAATCGGCCATGGCGCCGGGATCCGCGGTCATCCTGACGGCGACCATCAAGGCGCCGGAAGCCCGCGAGATTGCGCAGGGGCTCGAAGGCTCGGGCCTGCACTTGATCGACTCACCGGTCAGCGGCGGCTTCCCTGGCGCGCAGGGCGGGACGCTCACCATGATGGCGGCGGGGTCCGACGCGGCGCTCGACGAGTTCCGCCCGGTCATGGAGGCGGTCAGCAAGACGATCCATCGCGTCGGCGACACGCCCGGCATGGGCCAGACCGTCAAGGCCTGTCTGCAGTCGCTGATCGGATCGATCTTCAGCGCGACGTTCGAGGCGGCGGCGCTCGCCGCGAGAGC
>CAMYNJ010000024.1 GCA_947259795.1 uncultured Alphaproteobacteria bacterium
CCACAGTGTACGATACCGATGGGTGGCCGGGTGGGGGAGTGGGCCGGAGCCGCCCGCGCAAGCGGGGAATGTTTTAGGATTACCGCCCGAAAATCGCCACAGTGGCATGTCAAGGGCTGGGGCAAATTTCGTTTAACAAAGGGCCGGGCCTGGGCGCCCGCCGAATTGGGAGAGTGATAGACATGATGAAGCGTTTGACTGCACTGGCCATTGCGCTTGGCTGGCTTGCCCTTGCGGCGCAGCCGGCATCCGCCGCCACCAAGGCCGAGGAACTGGTGATCAAATCGCAGCTCACCGTCGAGGATATGGCCAAGAACGAGGAATTCGGCCAGTATGTCCGCAAGTACATGAAGAACGCCAAGGGCGTGCTGATCGTCCCCAACATGATCAAGGGCGCCTTCATCTTCGGCGGCGAAGGCGGCAGCGGCGTGCTGCTGGTCAAGGGCAGCAACGGCGTCTGGAGCTATCCCGCCTTCTTTACGCTGGGCGGTATCAGCTGGGGGCTGCAGATCGGCGGCTCGTCGTCGCAGATTATGCTGCTGCTGATGACCGACAGGGGCGTCAATTCCTTCGTCGAGGACAAGAAGCTGAAGCTCGGCGCCGATCTCGGCGTCGCACTCGGCCCGGTCGGCGGCGGCGCCGAGGCGGCAGCGACACTGGGCAGCGCCGACGTGCTGGCCTGGTCCCTGTCCCAGGGCGCCTATCTGGGCATCAGCCTCGAGGGCTCCGTCGTCGAGCCGCGCGAAGGGCTGAACAAGGAATATTACGGCGCCGAGGTGGTGACACGGCCCATCGTCTTCGAGGGCAAGTACAGCAACGCCCACGCCGATTCCCTGCGCAAGGCGCTGGCCAACATGCCGTCGAAGTGAGCCGCGACGCGCCGCCGCTGGATTGCTTCGCCTCTGGCTCGCAATGACGGCCTTGCGCTTCGCGCACAGGTCTCCTGGATGAGGTTCAACGACCCCCTCCCCAACCCTCCCCCGCGAGCGGGAGAGGGGGCCGTTCGCCGCAAGAATAAAGCCCTCTCCCGCTGGCGGGGGAGGGTTGGGAGGGGGTGGACAACAGAAAGCGTGCCGGCCATGGCCGGCGCCGAACAAGCGAACATCGAAAGATTCACAAATTCGAAGGACGAGGTCGCGCCGGCGTTGTCAGCGGAGCGCCTGATATGACTGCCACCCTGATGCTGCAGGGCACGGGCTCCGACGTCGGCAAGTCGCTGGTCGTCGCCGGGCTGGCGCGGGCCTTCACGAGGCGCGGGCTGGCGGTGCGCCCCTTCAAGCCGCAGAACATGTCGAACAACGCCGCCGTCACGGCACAAGGCGGCGAGATTGGCCGCGCCCAGGCGCTGCAGGCCCGTGCCTGCGGGGTGGCGCCCTCGGTGCATATGAACCCGGTGCTGCTGAAACCCCAGTCGGAAATCGGCGCGCAAATGGTGGTGCAGGGCAAGGTTGAAGGCAATGCCAGGGCGGCGGACTACCACGCGCTTAAGCCCAAGCTCATGCCGCGCGTGCTGGACAGTTTCGAACGGCTGAAGGCCGAGGCCGACCTCATCCTCGTCGAAGGCGCGGGCAGCCCGGCGGAGGTCAATATCCGCGAGGGCGACATCGCCAATATGGGCTTCGCGCTGGAAGCGCATGTGCCGGTGATCCTGGTCGCCGACATCGACCGCGGCGGCGTGCTGGCCAGCCTCGTGGGCACCCATATGCTGATCGAGGCGGACGAGCGCGCCCTGCTGCGCGGCTATCTGGTCAACAAGTTTCGCGGCGACAAGGCGCTGTTCATGCCCGCCGTCGACATAATCGCCAAACGCACCAGCATGATCTGCCACGGCGTCATCCCTTGGTTCGCGGGCGCGGCCGCCCTGCCGGCCGAGGACGCGGTGGCGCTGGACAAGCGGCCCGGCCGCGCCGACGGGGCCATGTGCATCGCCGTGCCGCGCCTGTCGCGCATCGCCAATTTCGACGATCTCGACCCGCTGGCCGCCGAGCCCGACACCGCCATCGACATCGTCGAACCCGGCCGCCCGATCCCGGCGGAGGCGGACCTGATCCTGCTGCCCGGCTCGAAATCCACCATCCCAGACCTCGCCATGCTGCGCGAACAGGGCTGGGACATCGACATCCACGCGCATCTGCGTCGGGGCAAGCCGGTGATGGGCTTGTGCGCCGGTTACCAGATGCTGGGCATGCGCCTCGACGACCCGGACGGCGCCGAAGGCGCGCCCGGCGCGGTCGAGGGCCTCGGCCTGCTGGAGATCGAAACGACCCTGACCGGCGACAAACGCCTGGTCGAGGCGGAAGGCCGCGACCTCACCACCGGCCAGCCCGTCAAGGGCTACGAAATGCATATCGGCAAAACCACCGGCCCGGCCCTCGCCCGCCCCATGCTGGAGATCGCCGGCCACCCCGACGGCGCGGTCTCGCCCGACGGCCTGGTCATGGGCTGCTACCTGCACGGAATCTTCGCATCCGACGATTTCCGCCGCGCCTTCCTGTCCCGCCTGCGCGAAGGCTGCCCCCAGACGGAAGCCTATGAGTCGAAGGTGGAAACAACGCTGGACGCCCTCGCCGCCCACCTGGAAGCAAACTGCGACCTCGACGCCCTGCTCGCCATCGCCGAGCGGGGCGTGTGAGACAAAGCCCCCCCTCCCCAACCCCTCCTTTGCTACGCGGGAGAGGGGCTCGACGGCGCGGCCCGAAAGAAAGAAGCCCTCTCCCGCGCGCGGGGGAGGGTTGGGAGGGGGTGGGATTCCCCCCTGGCACAGACGCAACCGCCGAAGGCCTCGCAACCGTTAATCTTTCCTGAACCTGCCCCGGGCATACTGCCGGCAGGCAAACGGATGGGACGCGAGGTATAGTGAAGAGCCTTGAACATCTCGAGTCGAAGCGCTACCGGGCGATAATCCTACTTGGCCCGCCGCTGCGGGTCTTCTTCGCCTTTGCTGTTTTCGCGGGCCTGCATCTGGGTCTCGGCCTGCCGTGGCTGACGTTGGAGGACGCCGGCATCGTCGCCAGCCTTCTGGAAATCCTCGGCTTGCTGCTGCTGCTGATCGCGGTTGACCTCCTCGTTCTCAGTGGGATTTACCGAACGAACTTCTTCCGGCCCGGCTGGTTCAGCAGGAAGCAGGATATGGATGTCGCCGAGATTCTTCGCGGGATACCCGGGATGCTTATCGGTTACACGATTGTCATGATAATGGACGGCCTTTACATGAAATCAGTCGCCGGTCTCAATGCTGTTGGGGGGACCACCGTCCTCCTGGTGACCTTCGCATCCATGTTCGTTTTCATGAATACCGTGCAGCAAGGCGAACGCACGCATCGGGACCGGCCCAGCGGCGCTGCGGATGAGTCCGACGCATGATCGCGGGCCTCGAGTTTCTTAAATCCTGGCGATACTGGGCATTATTCATCGGATCTACCTCAGCGGTCACGCTCGGGTCGGCTGCCGTGCATATCGCATTGGTAACGTATCTTCCGGCGATCGCTGTCGAGCCTGACCCGTTTTATTCCTTGCTCGGCGGGTTCGCGATCCTCTGCCTGGCCATCGGATTACAGTCGATAATTTACCGGCACAAAGAACAAGAGCCTTGCTATCCCGATGAATACAGAGAGCTGCTTTCACTGTTTATTGCATTTGCGGCCATGTTCATCACCGTCGCGGAATGGGCCGCGGTTCACTGGCTTATCGTAAAGCCGATCGTTCCGGGCGCGCCTGGCGGCGGCGTCTACGCTCTGTTTGTCGTCATGTTCGCGCTCAGTTTCGGTCGTTGGATTGCAATGTTGGAATGGGAAGCGATGGTGGACGCAGGCGGCGACGCAGGTCGCTCCGCTACCCCAGATTCACCCTGACCGCCAATATCCCCAGCCCCACCCCCGCATTCACCGCGCAGGCCCACACATAGAGCTTCAACCCCCGCCCGATTCCCTTCGGCCCGTATTTCCGTTTGCCCTCCCCGCCGATCCAGTGTTCTTTCGTGCCTTCACCCGGATAGACCCGCGGGCCGCCCAGCGCCAGGCCGAGGGCGCCGGCGAAGGCGGCTTCGGGCCAGCCGGCGTTGGGCGAGGCGTGGGTGCCGGCGTCGCGCCACATGACGCGCAGCGCGCGGGTCGCGTCCATGCCGGCCGGCATCGCGGCCAGCGCCGTTATCAGCCCGGCGAGGCGCGCGGGGATCCAGTTGGCGGCGTCGTCCAGTCTTGCCGCCGCCTTGCCGAAGGCGCGGTATTTGTCGCTGCGGTAGCCGATCATGCTGTCGGCGGTGTTGATCGCCTTGTAGGCCAGCATCCCGGGCAGGCCGGCGACGGCGTACCAGAACACCGGCGCCACCACCGCGTCGGCGAAATTCTCCGAGAGCGACTCCAGCGCGGCGCGGGCGATGCCGTGTTCGTCCAGGCCGGCGGGGTCGCGGCTGACGATATGGCGGATCGCCCGGCGCCCGCCGGCCAGCCCGTCATCCGCCAGGGCCCGCGCCACCGCCGCGACATGGCCGTACAGGCTGCGCTGGGCCAGCAGGGTGGCGGCGACCAGCGCCTCGATCATCCAGCCCCCCGGAATGCCGCGCGCCAGGGTGGCCACCAGCCAGCCCGCCGCGGCCGCGATGCCCGCCACCGCCGCCACCGTGAAAGCCCCGCGGGCCAAGCGCGCGCCCTCGCCGCGTTCCGGCCGGTTCAGTTTCCGGTCCATCGCCCCGATCAGCCGCCCCATCGCCTCGACGGGATGCGGCAGCAGGCGGAACAGCGCCGCCATCTCGCCGAACAGCGCATCCAGGGCCAGCGCGGCGGCGAGGATGGTCAGCGATTCCCACTGTGTCCAAAGTCCCGGCATGGCCGCGACAATGCGTGGCCGCGGTCGGCGCGTCAATGAGTTAGGGTTGTGCCGGCGAGAGCGGCGCCTGCCGGCAGTTCGGATGGTTGGCCTGGCCGGACCGAACCAGCCCCAAGCCTCGGGGATGGTATCGTTTCATACTCATTTCATACCCTTTTCCTTACTTCCGGCTCCACTTCGGCTCCTCTTTCCATGCTCCTCGCATACCTCTCGCCTACATCTTTCCTGCCTCTTTTCCCCGCCGGGGGCCAGTTCGCCCGCGGACAGGCCCGAATCGCCCTGCGCACCGGCGGCGAAACCTACCTGAATATACATCACCCCCATCCGTCCGGGCCGGGTCGCGCCGTCCGCGCGCCAACTTTCGTCGCCGGGGCACTATTGACCTGACCCGGCGGCGCGCTACTGCTAAAAGCAGGCGGGTAACGCCAGGACAGGGGGCGAAAAGCGATGAGCGGCGATATCGGTATCATGGTCTGTGGCCACGGCAGCCGCGACGACAATGCGGTCACGGAGTTCGCCTCTGTGGCCGCCGGCATCCGCGCCCGCCTGCCGCACTATCCGGTGGAAAGCGGCTTCCTGGAATTCGCCAAGCCGGTGATCCGCGAGGGGCTGGACAAGTTGCGCGACCGCGGGGTTCGGCGCATCCTCGCCCTGCCGGGCATGCTGTTCGCCGCCGGCCACGCCAAGAACGACATCCCCTCCGTGCTCAATAGCTGGGCGGCGCAGAACCCCGGCGTGCAGGTGGATTACGCCCGCGAGCTGGGCATCGACGTGAAGATGATGCGGGCCGCCGGCGACCGGGTGGCCGAGGCGCTGGCGGCGGCCGGCGACTCCGTGCCGGCGAGCGAGACCCTGCTGGCGGTAGTCGGGCGCGGCGCCTCGGACCCCGACGCCAATTCCAACGTCGCCAAGGTGACCCGCATGCTGTGGGAAGGCATGGGCTTCGGCTGGGCCGAGACGGTCTATTCCGGCGTCACCTTCCCGCTCGTCGAACCCGGGCTGGAACATGCGGTAAAGCTGGGCTTCAGGCGCATCGTCGTGTTCCCCTATTTCCTGTTCACCGGCCGACTGGTGAAGCGCATCCACGAGCACACCGACATCGTCGCCGCGCGCCATCCGGGCGTGGAGTTCGTGAAAGCGCCCTACCTGAATGACCATCCGCTGGTGCTGGACTGCTTCGTCGATCGGGTGAACGAGATACTCGAAGGCCGGAACCTGATGAACTGCGCGCTGTGCAAATACCGCGAACAGGTGCTGGGCTTCGAGGCGGAAGTCGGCCTGCCCCAGGAAAGCCACCACCACCATGTCGAGGGTATCGGCACCGACGCGGCGCATTCCCACGATCACGACCACGATCACGATCATGATCATGGGCACGATCATGCTCACCATCACCACCCCTATCCTCATGCGGATCACCCGCTGGGCCCGGTGACGATGGAAAAGCTGAAAGAGAAGGAAGGGGGCGGTGAGTGACCCGCCACCGCTACGACTACCTCCGCGACCCGGCCGCGATCTATGCGGAATCCTTTGCGTCAATCCGGCGCGAGACCGACCTTTCGCGCGTTCCCGACGACTTGCAGCCGCTGGCGCTACGCATCGTCCATGCCTGCGGCGATCCGGCCATCCTTGAGCAGCTGTCCTGGTCGCCCGGTGCCGGACGGGCGGGGCGCGAGGCGCTGGAACGGGGTGCGGCGATCCTGTGCGACAGCCGCATGGTGGCGGCCGGCATCATCCGCAAAAAGCTGCCGGCCGCGAATGAAGTGCTCTGCACCTTGGGCGACAGCGACGTACCGGATATCGCCAAGCGGTTGGAAACCACCCGCTCGGCCGCCGCGGTGGAGCTGTGGCGCGATGCGTTGGCGGGCGCGGTGGTCGCCATCGGCAATGCGCCGACGGCCCTGTTCCATCTGCTGGAAGGGCTCGCCGCCGGCTGGCCGAAACCGGCGCTGATCTTGGGTTTTCCCGTCGGCTTCGTCGGCGCGGCGGAATCGAAAGAGGCGCTGGTTCGGGACGCCGGCGGTATCCCTTATGTCACCCTGCTGGGCCGCGCCGGGGGCAGCGCCATTACCGCGGCGGCCGTGAATGCGCTGGCGGGGGGCGGGGGATGAGCGGCTGGCTGAACATCGTCGGCATCGGTGAGGACGGGCTGGACGGGTTGTCGCCGGCCGCCCGCGCACTGGTCGATACGGCGGAAATCCTGGTCGGCGGCGAGCGCCATCTGGCCATGATTCCCGCCGATCACCCGGCCGAACGGCTGCATTGGGGCAAGCCGTTCGACGACTCCTTCGCCTCGATCGAGGCGCATGCGGGCCGCCGCGTCACCGTGCTGACCACAGGCGACCCGATGTATTTCGGGGCCGGGGCTGTTCTTTCGCGGCGTATGAAAGACGCCATCGCGACCGTGATCCCGGCGCCGGGGGCCTTCTCGCTGGCAGCATCGCGCATGCGCATCCTGGCGAACGACGGGAATACGCCGGCGCGGATCGCCGGGATGCTGGCGGCGCGGGGCTTCGGCGACAGCCGGGTGACCGCGCTGGAACATATGGGTGGCCCGCGCGAGAACCGGCATGAGGCGCTGGCGAAGGACTGGGGCGACGGGCCGGTCGCCGACCTGAACACGGTGGCCGTCGAATGCGTGGCCGCGCCGGGCGCACAGGCGCTGTCTCGTGTCGCGGGCCTGCCCGACGACGCGTTCGAACATGACGGCAAGATGACCAAGCGCGAGGTCCGTGCCGCCACGCTGGCCGCCCTGGCCCCGCTGCCGGGGCAATTGCTGTGGGACGTAGGCGCGGGATGCGGCTCGGTCGCCATCGAATGGATGCGCGCCGATGGCTGCGCCATCGGCATCGAAAACAACCCCGATCGCATGGCCATGGCCGCCCGCAACGCCGCCCTGCTGGGTGTGCCCGACCTGAAACTGGTCGCCGGCGAGGCCCCGGCGGCGCTGCAGGGCCTGGATGCGCCGGATGCGGTTTTCGTCGGCGGCGGGATCGGGACGGACGGTCTGTTCGAGGCATGCTGGGATGCGTTGCGATCGGGGGGCAAACTGATAGTGAATACCGTCACTATTGAAGGCGAAGCGGCTCTCGCCGGGCTTCATCGCGAACATGGCGGGGAACTCGTGAGGCTCTCAATTTCGCGCCTTTCCCCGGTCGGCAAACTTCATGGATGGCGACCGCTCATGACGGTTACCCAATGGCAGGTCACCAAAGCATGACCGGAACCCTCTACGGCATCGGCGTTGGGCCGGGTGACCCAGAACTCATCACGCTCAAGGGCTATCGGCTGCTGCAGTCAGTGCCAGTCATCGCCTGGCCGGCGCCCTTGGAAGGCGAGAGCATGGCGCATCGGATCGCTGCGCCGCATCTGCCGGAGGGGCGGATCGAAATTCCGATTCGCATGCCGATCAGCACCGACCGTTTTCCCGTCGAAGGCGTCTATGACCAGGCAGCGGAGGATCTGGGCGCGCATCTTTCCGCCGGCCGCGATGTCGCCGTGCTCTGCGAGGGCGATCCCTTCGTCTATGGCTCCTTCATGTACCTCTTCGGGCGGATGGCGGATCGTTTCCCGATCCGGGTCGTCCCCGGCATATCTTCGCTGACTGCCGGGGCAGCGGCATTGGGCGCGCCGCTCGCAGCCCAGAACGACGTGCTGTCGGTGATCCCTGCGCCGCTGCCGGAAGAGGAGCTGGAACGCCGGCTCGCCAATGCCGACGCCGCCGTCATCATCAAGGTCGGCCGCCATATCGACAAGCTGCGCCGCGTGCTCGACCGGTTGGGGCTGGCCGACACCGCCCGCTACATCGAATATGCGACGATGGAAAACCAGGCCGTCCTGCCCTTCGCCGAGGCCGCCCAGGGTAAAGCGCCTTACTTCTCGCTGGTCCTGGTCCACCGGCGCGGCGAGGCCTGGCGATGAAGGTCGCGATCGTGGCCCTGAACCGGGGCGGCCTGGAACTGGCCCGCCGCCTGCAGCCGTCGCTCGACGGCGCAATGGTGCATGGGCTGGCGGGACGCACCGACGGGGCCGATCTGCCGTTTTCCGACACGATGGCCCATTTGCGCGGCCTATTCGCCAAGGGCACCGCCATTATCGGCGTCTGCGCCGCCGGCATCCTGATCCGCGCGCTGGGGGCCCAACTGGCCGACAAAAAGGCCGAGCCGCCGGTGATCGCCCTGGCCGAGGACGGCTCCGTCGCCGTGCCCTTGCTGGGTGGTCATCGCGGCGCGAACCGGCTGGCCCGCCGGATCGCCGATATCCTGGGTGGCAGCGCGGCCATCACCACGGCGGGCGATCTGGGGCTGGGGTTGGCGCTCGACGAGCCTCCGGAAGGCTGGACCGTCGCCAATCCCGAGATCGCGAAAACCCTGGCCGCGACCCTGCTGGCCGGTGATGCCGTGCGCCTGATCATCGAGGCCGGCGACGACCCCTGGCCCGAGCCCGCGCCGTTTTCCGATACGGGCGACCTGACCCTGCTGGTGACCGATCGCGCCGGCCGTGAGGATGAGAAGACCCTGGTCGTCCATCCGCCTGTGCTGGCGCTGGGCGTGGGTTGCGAACGCGGCGCCGATATCGCCGAACTGCAGGCCCTCGTCGACGAAACCCTCGCCGGGGCGGGCCTGGCCGCCGGTGCGGTCGCGGCGGTCACTTCTCTGGATCTGAAAGCGGACGAAGTGGCCGTGCTGGCCTGCGCCGAACATCTCGGCCTGCCCGCGCGGTTCTTCACCGCGGCGGAGTTGGAGGCCGAGGCCCCCCGCCTCGCCAACCCCTCGGAAACCGTCTTCCACGAGGTCGGTTGCCACGGCGTGGCCGAGGGCGCCGCGTTGGCGCTGGCCGGGCTGGATGCCGAGTTGGTGGTCCCGAAGCGCAAGTCCAAACGCGCCACCTGCGCCATCGCACGAAGCCCGAAACCGATCGACGCAAGCGCCGCCGGACGGGCCAGAGGCCGGCTCGCTGTTGTGGGTATCGGGCCGGGGTCGGCCGAATGGCGCACGCCCGAGGCCACCTTGGCGCTGGCCGGCGCGGACGAAGTGGTGGGTTACGGCCTCTATCTCGATCTCGTCGGCGGGCTGATCGCCGGCAAGCCGCGCCATGGCTCGGAACTGGGTGAGGAGGAGGCCCGCGCGCGCATCGCCCTTGACCTGGCCGCAGAAGGCAAGTCGATCGCCCTTGTCTGTTCCGGCGATCCGGGAATCTATGCGCTGGCAACCCTGGTCTTCGAACTGTTCGACCGCGAATCGCGGCCGGACTGGAACCGTGTCGAAGTCACCATTATGCCCGGCATCTCCGCTCTGCAGGCCGCCGCCGCCCGCGCCGGCGCGCCGCTGGGCCACGATTTCTGCGCCATCTCGCTCTCCGACCTGCTGACCCCGAAAGAGACTATCCTGCAACGCCTAAAAGCCGCGGCCGCGGCAGATTTCGTCGTCGCCCTGTATAACCCGCAGAGCCGCCGTCGGCGCGAGTTGCTGGACGAGACAAAACGCATCATGCTGATGGCCCGGCCACCAGAGACGCCTGTGATTATTGCCCGCAATCTCGGCCGGTCGGGCGAGCGGGTCGATCACGTGACGCTTGGCGATTTCGATGTCGAATCGGTCGACATGCTGACCCTCGTCATGATCGGAAGCAGCGCAACCCGGAGCTTCGGCCAGGGAACGACCCTGCGAACATATACACCACGCGGTTATGCAAAAAAGATGAGCGGCCCGGACCGCTGCGAGGAATAGCCATGACCATCCATTTCATCGGCGCGGGGCCGGGGGCGGCTGATCTTATTACCGTTCGGGGGCTGAATATTGTCCGGCGTTGCCCGGTTGTGCTCTATGCGGGTTCGCTGGTGCCGGCGGCGGTGGTGGCGGAGGCGCCGGCGGGCGCGCGGGTGGTCGATACCGCGCCGCTGCATCTGGATGAGATCATCGCCGAGATGAAAGCCGCCCATGAACTGGGCCACGACGTGGCGCGGGTGCATTCGGGCGACCCCTCTCTTTACGGCGCGATTGCCGAACAGATGCGCCGCCTGGACGCGCTGGATATCGCTTACGACGTGACACCCGGCGTGCCCGCCTTCGCCGCGGCGGCTGCCGCACTGGGAGCTGAGCTGACGTTGCCGGAGATCAGCCAGACGGTGATCCTGACCCGCACGGCGGTGCGCTCGTCATCCATGCCCGAGGGCGAGGACCTGGCGACGCTGGGCCGTAGCGGCGCGACCCTGGCGGTCCATCTCTCGGTCAACAATCTCGCTCGGGTGGTGCGTGATCTAACGCCGCTCTATGGCGAGGATTGTCCGGTGGTCGTGGCCTACCGCGTGACCTGGCCGGACCAG
This sequence comes from uncultured Alphaproteobacteria bacterium, assembly GCA_947259795.1. GTDB lineage: Bacteria > Pseudomonadota > Alphaproteobacteria > UBA8366 > JADFVY01 > JADFVY01. Next base: position 11,150 of record CAMYNJ010000024.1, read on the forward strand.
CAAATTATCCGCGGGACGCTCGCCGACATCCGCGAGCAGGTAAAGGCGGCCGGCATAACCCGCACCGCCCTGATCCTGGTTGGCCGCACGCTGGCCGCATCAGATTTCGACGAAAGCCGCCTCTACGCCGCTGACCATCACCATGTGTTGAGGCCAAGGAAGGGCTAGGTCGGCCCAACCGTGCCGTCCCCCGGCTCAATCCCGCGCCCCCGCGTCCTCCAGGGCTTGTTCGATGCGGCGGTCGCGGCCGCCGCGGGCCCACCCCAATGCGCCGCGGCCGGTGTAGTCCTGTATATTGACGTCAGCGCCGGCGCGCAGCAGCAGCTGGACGACTTCCAAATGGCTTTTCGATGCTGCCAGCATCAGCGGCGTCAGCCCCTGCCGGTTCTGGTGGTTGAGATCGCTGCCCCCGCCAATCAACAAATCGGCAATGTCGTAGTAGCCCTGACTTGACGCCCAGTTCAGCGCGGTATTGCCCAGCTTGTCGGCGACATCGGTTCGCGCCCCCCCTGCCAGCAGCATATCGACGATGTCGACCTCGCCGGCGATCGTGCCGGTCACCAGTGCGGTGCGGCCCTTGCTGTCCTGCTTGTCGAGATGGGTCCGCTGCTGGATCAGCTCCTTCATCCGGTCGATATTGCCTTCGCTGGCGACCACGGTGATCTCCGGGTCCTGGAACAGGATGGTCTGCGCACCTGCCGGCAGTGGGGCGGTGGTGGCGGCAATGAGGGTTGCAATGGCGGCGACTGCCCCCAGCCGCCTCATCAATCCAGTTTTCGTTCTATCCACTGCATGACCTCCTCTATATCCGAATATCGTTCGCCCGGTTCGGGCACGGGGCGTTCTATCATAATAACCGGGATGCCGCGCCGGCGCGCTGCGGTAATCTTACCCACCGTCGCTCCGCCGCCGCTGTTGCGGCTGACCAGTACATCGACATCTTTTTCCTCCAGCAGACGCAACTCGTCGTCGGCGTCGAAGGGCCCGCGGCCCACCAGGACGAAGCCGGGCGGCGTCGAATGGGGTTCAGGCGTTTCCGCCACCCGCGACATCAGCCATACGCCCTTTACGTCGCCGAACTGCCACAACTGGCCCGATCCCAGCGCCAGGAAGGCGCGCTTGCCTATGCTTGGCAGCAGGGCGGCGGCCTCGGCAGCGTCGGCCACGGATATCCAGTTGTCGCCCGGCTGCACCGTCCAGGGCGGGCGCCACAGGATGATACGAACAACGTCCGCAGTCTCGCAGGCGGCCCGTGCGTTGGCGGAAATCCGCGTGGCATAGGGATGCGTCGCATCGACGAGCATGTCGATTTCCGCTTCGCGCAGCCAGCCTGTCAGCCCCTCGGCCCCGCCGAACCCGCCGGTCCGCACCCTGCCGGGCAGTGAGCGAGGCTCGTTTGTCCGCCCGGCCAGTGAGCTGACGACCTCCAGCCCGGCCTCGAAGCGCCCGCCGGCGGCCTCGTGCAGCGCCGCGGCCTCACCAGTGCCGCCGAGGATCAACAGGCGTTTCACGATCCCGCCTTGCCGACAATCCGGCCCGCGCGGTCGACCACCAGAAAATCCAGATCGACGCCGCCGGCCAGCATGGCCATTGCAACCTCGCGCGCGCGACGCGCCACCAGGTCGCCAAGCGGCAGGTCGCCGGCCAGCTCCAGCACTTGCGCCGCCGTGTTCGCCGCGCGGGCAGCTTCGACAGTTTGTTTTGTAGCCCCAAGTTCCGTCAGCCATGCCGCCAGTTTGCCGAAATCTACCTGACTGCGCGATGAATGGAGATCCATATGACCCTGCGCCAGCTTGACCATCTTGGCAAAGCCGCCGGCAACGGTGACACGCGGGACGGGGTGGTCGCGCAGATATTTCAGCATCCCGCCCGCGAAATCGCCCATGTCGATCAACGCCTCCAGGGGCAGGCCGTAATGCTTGGCCACGGCGGCTTCCGAGGTTTTGCCGGTGGCGCCCGCTACATGGGTCAACCCGTTGGCCCGTGCCACGTCGATGCCTGAGCGGATCGACTGGATCCAGGCGCCGCAGGAATAGGGGATGACGATCCCCGTGGTGCCCAGGACCGACAGCCCGCCGACGATGCCGAGGCGTGGATTCCAGGTCTTCGACGCCAGTTCCTCGCCGCCGGGAATCGAGATGGTAATATCCAGATCGGCGCTTGCGCCATGGGCCGCCGCGACGGCCTCGACGGCCTCGCGCATCATCGCGCGGGGCGCCGGGTTGATCGCCGGTTCGCCCGGCAGGACCGGCAGCCCTGCCAAGGTGACTGTCCCGACCCCTTCGCCCGCGCGGAAAGTGACGCCGGTTCCGGTCTCGCCCCGCCGCACCGTGGCCAGCACCAGCGCGCCGTGAGTGACGTCCGGGTCGTCGCCCGCGTCCTTGACGATGCCCGCCGTCGCGAATCCGTCCCCAAGTTCCTTGCGGTCCAGCGCGAAGGAGGGCTGCTCGCCGCGCGGCAGTGCGATGGTCACCGGGTCGGGGAATTCACCGGTCAGCAGGGCCTCGAAGGCAGCCCGCGCCGCCGCCGTGGCGCAGGCGCCCGTCGTCCAGCCCCGGCGTAGTTCTCCCTCGGGTTTCCTCGACATGGGCGGCAGTTTAGACCCGCGCCATCCGACAGGCTAGGCAATGCCTCAAGAGGCGTGTAAAAGCGCTCCATGCACAGCGCTTTTGCCCTTCTGCCTTATGGCGACGCAGCAGGACTCGCCCTGCTGGCGGCCATGCTGCTGGCCGGATTGGTCGGCGGCGGCACGCATTGCATTGGCATGTGCGGACCCTTCGTGCTGGCCCAGGCCACGGCGCGGCTGGAATCCGTCCCGGCCTCGCGAATGAGCGAATTCCATCGCCTCGCCGGCGCCGCGCTGGTCCCCTATCATCTGGGCCGGGCCACCACTTACATAACGCTGGGCGCGATGGCCGGCGCCGTGGGCCGGACCGCCCGCTCGATCCCCGGTCTGGACTGGATCGCGGCGGGCTGGCTGTTTTCTGCCGCGGCGATGTTCCTGGCCTATGCGGTTTTCGGCAGCGGTCTATTCCGCACCGGCGCTGCGAAGGAAAACCGCTGGGGTCGCCTCCTGGGCGATCTCGCCCGGCCGATGTTCGCCCGGCCCACGGGGATTCGCGGCTATGCGCTGGGCATGATGCTGGGTTTCCTGCCCTGCGGCCTTCTTTATGCAGCACTGGCGGTGGCGGCGGGCAGCGGCGGGGCGGTCGGCGGCGCGGCCGCGATGGCCGCCTTCGTGGCCGGCACCGTGCCCGGCCTGGTCGTCACCGGCTTCGCGGGCCATCTCGCGGCCGGGCGCTGGCGTCGTGTGGCCGTCGTGGCGGCGCCGCTGTTGATGTCGGTGAACGCCGTCATGCTGGCCTGGGTGGCCTGGCGGCTGGTCGCCTGAACGATGGCGGCGCCCGGCCTGATCCTCGCGGCCCCGGCCAGCGGCCAGGGCAAGACCGTGACGGCACTGGCCATCATCCGCGCGCTGGCCCGACAGGGCGTCAAGGTGGCCGTCGCCAAGGCCGGACCCGACTATATCGACCCCGCCTTCCATGTGGCGGCAGGCGGCAATCCCTGCTTCAACCTCGACCTCTGGGCGATGCGCGGGGAAACGCTGGGTGGGCTGGTGGCGGGGCTGGGCGCGAACGCCGACATTGTGGTCTGCGAGGGCGTAATGGGCCTGTTCGATGGCGCCGCCGACGGTAGCGGGTCAACCGCCGATCTGGCTGCCGTCACAGGCTGGCCGGTGGTGTTGATTGCCGACGTACGCGGACAAGGGGCCTCGGCCGCGGCGACGATTCGCGGTTTCGCCGGCCATCGCCCCGACGTAACCCTGGCCGGCGTCATTCTGAACCGCGTCGGCGGGCCGGGGCACCGACAAATTCTTGCCGAGGCGATCGCCGCCGTTCTGCCGGATCTGCCGCTCCTGGGCAATTTGCCGCGCGACAATGCACTGGCCCTGCCGGATCGCCATCTTGGCCTGGTCCAGGCCGTCGAACATCCGGACCTGGAATCCTTCCTCGACCGGGCGGCGGACATCGCGGCGGCCAGTATCGACCTTGATGCCCTTCGCGCCCTCGCCTGTCCCGCCGGCCTCGCCCCCGCCGCCGCCATCCCGCTGCCGCCACCCGGCCAGCGCATCGCGGTGGCGCGGGACGAGGCGTTCGCTTTCGCCTATGCGTCGGTGCTGGAAGGCTGGCGCGCGGCGGGCGCGGAACTTTCCTTCTTCTCGCCGCTTGCCGACGAGCCGCCGGACAGCCACGCAAACGCGGTTTATCTTCCCGGCGGCTATCCGGAACTGCATGCGGGGCGTCTCGCCGGTAACGGGCGGTTCCGGGATGGCCTGGGCGAAGCGGCGGCGCGGGGCGCCGCTGTTTACGGAGAATGCGGCGGCTATATGGTGCTGGGCCGGGGCCTGATCGATGGGAATGGGGCGCGCCACGCCATGGCCGGGTTGCTGCCGCTGGAAACCTCCTTCGCCGAACGCAGGCTGCATCTGGGCTATCGCGCGGTGACGGTGGCAGGCGACTCGCCGCTGGGCACTAGGGGTCTATGTTATAGGGGGCATGAGTTCCATTACGCGACCACCGTGGAAGAGGGGCCGGCGGACCCTCTCTTTACCGTTGCCGACGCCAGGGGCGCGGATCTCGGGCCTGCCGGGCTGACCGCGGGTCGCGTTACCGGCTCCTTCATTCATCTGATCGATCGCGCGCCATGAGCGAAAAGCAACCCTTCTGGAAGACCACCGCGCTGGAGCACATGACCGCGGAGCAGTGGGAATCGCTCTGCGACGGCTGCGGGCTGTGCTGCCTGAACAAGCTGGAGGACGCGGATACCGGCGATATTCACTACACCCGCGCGGCCTGCAAATATCTCGATATCGGTGCCTGCCGCTGCAAGGATTACGAAAACCGCACCGAAAATGTCCCCGACTGTATCGATCTGACGCCGCAGCGCATGCGCCGCCTGCATTGGCTACCCGGGACTTGCGCCTACCGCCTGGTCGCCGAGGACCGCGACCTTGCCTGGTGGCATCCGCTGGTCTCCGGCGATCCGGGAACCGTGCACCAGGCCGGCATCTCGGTGCGCGGCCGCGTCGTCTCGGAAGAAGGCGCCGAAGATCTCGAGGACTACCTCATCAAGTGGGCGAAGGCGGGCGGCCCTGTCCGCCGCCGCCCGAAGAAGCGTTACGCCGAAGATTGACCAGCGCCAGGCCGGCGAAGATCAGCAACGCCGCTCCCCAAACCCACGGACTGTGGCTCTCGCCGAACAGCAGCACGCCCCAGGCGATTCCGGTCAGCGTCACGATATAGCCGGTGAAGCTCATGAACACAGGCCCTGCGAGCCGCAGCACCTCGAAGAAGATCAGATAGGCGACGCTGGAAATGACGATCTGGCCCAGCATGCCGATTTCCGCCTCACCAACGGGCAGGCTGGGTAGGTAGAGCACATCCATCAGGAAAACCACAGGCGTCAGCATTGTCGCAGCGGCCAGCAGCATGCCGGCAGCCAGCGGCATCGACCTGGTATCCGGCGGCCGCAGGCGCGACGCCAGCACGTTGGTCGTGGCGTATAGCGCCGGGGTTGCCAGCGCCAGCAAGAACCAAGGTGCGGCCTCCGGGTCGGGCAGGCTGGCGCGCGGCAATACGATCAGTGCCACACCGGCCAGCCCGCATATCACCCCGGCGAAGCGCGGCAGGGAGAACTGTTCCATCTTGAGGCCAATGGCGATTCCATAGGTTATCAGCGGCACGAAGGGGATGGTCAGCACCATCACGCCGGCCGGCAGATGGGCGATCACCGCCACAAGATTGACGTTGGGCAGCGCAATTCCCGTCAGGCCGACGGTGAAATAATAGCGCAGCCAGGCGCCCCCCAGCGGAATGTGCAGGCCGCGCAGGCGGCAGATCGCCGCCACGACCAGCCCCGCCGCCAGCCCCTGCCAGAAGGTATAGGAAACCGGATGAACCCCGCCGTTGGCCGCCATCTTGGAAAAGGAAAAGGCCAGCCCCCACAGGCTGCCCAGTGTCAGGATCATCCCCAAGGGCAAGACAGGCGACACCTGCCCGGCGGCCAGCGGCGTGATCTGTTGCGATGGCGACTCCATCGCAGTGACATAGGCCAATGCGGCACCGGACGCCAGCGTTGGGGTGGTTACAAGCCCGCGTCCCTACGCCGGTACCAGCCGGGCCTGGCGTTGTTCGAATGCGGCCCGTTCCTGCCGTTGTTGGGCTTGGCGGGCGGCCTGGTCGTTAGCCTCTGTTCTTTCTCTCGCCAGCCTTTCTGACCCTAGCCGCCGTCGCCGCATTGACAGCAACAGCAGATCGAGAAGGATGAACATGGCGGTCAGCAGATAGAGAAAGCTCAATTGCGATATGAGATTCAGGATAAAGTACAACAATACAGGTCTCCCCTTTTTTAGGGGTGCCGTCCCGTTAACCCGGACTGGCGACTTGTAGGAATGGCCGACTATTCGAAATTGTAGGTGGTCTCAATGGCATGCCGATGGCCGGCCAGGCCGGCAGTGCCGGATGAAGTCGACGAATTCATGTTCGCCGCAACGATGAGGAAGGGCGCCGCGGTCCCTGACTGGCGCATCGCCGGCCCGACCGGAATCGTTGCCATGGTGAGATTGACCATGTTCTCGAGGTGATGGCATCTGAGCCGCGGGATCGCTACAGGGTGCAAATGCTCTTCAGCCGGGGGATGGAACGCCGCGATCTCGGCGGTGACGGCGCGCGGAATGCGGTCGCATGAAATGCTGGGTCGCTCGATTATCGTCGCGCTGGCCATGACATGCGTGGAGGAAGAATGCGTTGCCACCGAAAGTTTTGGCGTCATCTCGTCGGCCAGCGCCTGGGAGGCCATCGCAAAGCCGATAAAAACCTTGAATAGTAGCAAAACACCGAAATGTCCCTGCTTCGCATCCATATGAATAATCTCGCGCTACGGACGTATATCCCCTCGAAGTCAGTCAATCCTGTCATGCAATATGTTACTGAAACGCAAATAATTCTATCATTTAAAAACAATAGGTTATCGTGGATTGATCGAAAAATAACAAGATATATAAACAAAAATGGTATTGCTTCGAGACGGCGCCCGCTCGAGAGGATTTGCCCCGATACGCCGAAAAGTGGCAATTTCGGGTGTTCTTTTGATTTATGAAATACCTCTTTCGTATCATATCCGTTCGCGGCGACACATCGCGCCCGAAAGTAGAGTTTTCCCGAAAAAATTATCAGTCCGCCGATGGTTGACCTGCCTGCCGCCCGCCTGCAATTCTCCCACCTTCCAATCCTGGAGGATTCATGAACCTGGCTTCACTGCTCGATCGCGCGGGGCGTTGTTTCGCCAGCAGGCCGGCGCTGGCGCTGGGCGGACGGGTGGTCCTTGACTACCGTTTGCTGGCGGGGCGTGTTTCGGTGATCGCCGCCAATCTGCGTGGACAATTGGGGCTGAAGCCCGGGGACCGGGTGGCGCTGGTGATGAAAAATTGCCCGGAATATGCCGAACTGATGTTTGCCTGCTGGCATGCAGGTCTGACCGCCGTGCCGGTCAACGCCAAGCTGGCAGGGGCCGAATTCCGCTACATCCTCGACCATAGCGGCGCGCGCGTCGGCTTCACAACTCCAGACCTGACGACGACGGTGGGCGCGCTGACCGGCCCACAGGCTGTGATTGAGGTGGGCGGTGCAGAATGGCGGCGGCTGGGTGAGGGCGACGGCATGGGCGTCGCACCCTGCGATTCCGACGATGTCGCCTGGCTGTTCTATACCAGCGGCACCACCGGCCGGCCCAAGGGGGCGATGCTTACCCATCGCAATCTTTTCGCCATGAATTGGGGCTATTTCGCCGATGTGGACGCGATCGCGCCCGGTGACGCCATCCTGCATGCCGCGCCGATGTCGCACGGCTCGGGCCTTTACATCATCCCCCATGTGGCGGCGGGCGCGGCGCAAATCGTCCCGGAATCGGGCGGGTTCGAGCCGGACGAGATATTCAACCTGTTCGCCGCCCACCGCGGGATCGCCATGTTCGCCGCGCCGACCATGGTCCACCGGCTGGTCGCGGCCGCCGAGTCCGCCGATCCCGACCTCACGGGCCTCAAGACCGTTATCTACGGCGGCGGTCCGATGTATGTCGAAGACTGCAAGCGGGCGATCGGCGTGCTGGGCGACCGCTTGGCGCAGATCTACGGCCAGGGTGAAAGCCCGATGACCATCACCTCGCTGGCCAGACACCGCTTCCCCAAGGCGGGCGAGCCCTACTACGAGGAGAGGTTGGCCTCGGTCGGCATGCCCTTCGGCATCGTCGATGTTCGGGTGGTGGACGGCGACGACGCGCCGCTGCCGCCGGGCGAGGCCGGTGAAATCCTGGTGCGCGGCGATTCCGTCATGCGCGGCTACTGGGATAACGAACAGGCCACCGCCGAGACCCTGCGCGGCGGCTGGCTGCATACCGGCGATATCGGCGCCTTCGACGGGGACGGCTATCTGACGCTGAAGGATCGCAGCAAGGATGTCATCATTTCCGGCGGAACCAACATCTATCCGCGCGAGGTCGAGGAGGTGCTGCTGCAGCATCCGGACGTGCGCGAGATCTCGGTCATCGGCAAACCCGACCCCGAATGGGGCGAGAGTATCGTCGCCTTCGTGGTCGCCCAGCCGGGGCGGTCGGTTTCGCCGGAAGAGCTCGACCGTCTGTGTCTCGACCGCATCGCCCGCTTCAAGCGCCCGAAGGAATACCGGTTCCTTGATTCCCTGCCGAAAAACAACTACGGCAAGGTTCTGAAAACCGAGCTGCGGCAATTGCTTAGCGACAATCGCTAAAATCCCGGACTTTTTCGCGACGGAATCCCGCCTGCTCCTGCGTTCAAGGATCATTGGTTCAACGATCCCTTGGAACATTGAAGGAGACAGACAATGAATATTCGCAGCACCCTTATCGCCCTGGCGATCTCGGCGGCCCTGCCCGGCATCGCGCTGGCGGCGACTGGCGAGGATAACGGCGACAAGCATATGAAGGACCGGTTCGACCGGCTGGACCAGGACGGCAACGGACGGGTCGACCAAGAAGAATTCAAGGCCGGCGGCAAGTTCCTGTTCGCCCGGATGGATGTCGACGGCGACGGCGTCATCACGATGGCCGAACTGGAAGAGCATGATCGCGCCGAACGGATCGCCAAACGATTCGAGCGAATGGACGCCGACAGCGACGGCAAGGTCACGACCGACGAATTCGCCCAGGCCGGCGCGAAGCTGTTCCAGCGCCTGGACGACAACGAAGACGGCTATCTGTCCAAGGGCGAACTCGAAAAGCGCCGCCACGGTGGCGGCAAGGGCGGCCCCGAGGGCCAGAACTGAATGGTGGCAGGATGCGGTGGTCGTTTGGCCGCCGCGTCCCTTGCACGCGATAAGCAAGAACAGGAGACGGATAATGAAATACGGAATCCTTACAATACTGGCCGGTTTGGCCCTCGTTGCGCCCCTGCCGGCATTCGCCACGTCCGGCGACGACGAGTCCCTTAATCATGTGGAGAAGCGTTTTGAACGGCTGGACCGCGACCATGACGGCCGCGTCACCATGAGCGAATTGGAGCGGGCCCGCGGCGGCTGCTTCCGGCGCTCGGACCGGAACCGTGACAGCCACCTCGATCCAGCCGAATTTGCAGATATGCTGCATGATGTCTCGCGGTCCGTGGCTGACCGGCGATTCGCGACGCTCGACGCCAACGATGACGAACGCCTCGGCTATGACGAGTTCATGGCCCGGCCCGCAGGGTTGTTCGGGTTGATCGACAGCAACGGTGACGGAGTGCTGACGCTGGCGGAGGCACGATCCTTCAAACGCGGGATCGAATGACCCGCCCATGCACAGAACCACCTTGCCGCATCCCGGCATATCCGCGCTATGATCGCTTATGGCGCCTGACCGGGACGCAGAAACGGACTCCGTCCAGGCCGACGCCGCGCTTGTCGCGCGCGTCGGTTCCGGCGATTCGGCGGCCTGCCGTTCGCTCATGGAGGCGCATCTTGGCCGCGTCCATGCTTTCGCCTGGCGCATGCTGGGCGATGCCGGCGAGGCGGAGGACGTGGCGCAGGAGGCTTTCCTGCGGCTCTGGCGTCAGGCGGGCAAGTGGCGCGCCGAGGCGCGGGTCGGCACCTGGCTGCATCGCGTCGCCCATAATCTCTGTGTCGACCGGCTGCGCAAGCGCCGCGGCGATATCGGCGGAGAACTGCCGGACCTACCTGACCCAGCCCTTGGCCCTGCCGGTGAACACCAGCGCACCCAGGTTGCCCGCAGGGTGGAGGCCGCGCTGGCCTGCCTGCCGGAACGCCAGCGCGCGGCGATTGCCCTGGTGCATTACCAGGAGTTGGGCAATATCGAAGCGGCCGATATCATGGGGGTCAGCGTGCAGGCACTGGAATCGCTGCTGTCGCGCGGCCGCCGCGGCTTGCGCGAGGCCTTGGCCGGCCTGCGCGACGATCTGATGGGGGATATCCAATGACGGGGGAAGGCAAGGAACCGATGGATCTGGCGAGACTGAGGGAACTTCTGGACGCCTATGGCGCCGATCCGCGCCACTGGCCGGCGGGCGAACGTGCGGCTGCCGAGGCATTGATCGCCGAATCGGCGGCGGCGGCAACCTTGCGCGACGACGCGGCTGCCCTGGACATGCTGATGGACCTTTCCGCCGCGCCTGCCCCCTCGCCGGAACTGATGGCGCGGGTGCTGGCCGCCCGCGAACCATCCGGCTGGTTCTCCGTCCTGTGGCCTTTCGGCCCGGCCTGGCAACCGGTTTCGGCGATGGCCGCGGCAGCGGTGCTGGGCATCGCCATCGGTGCCGCTGCACCGGATATCGTCATTCCCGATTATGGCGACAGCGCCATCGCCGAGGTCGAGAGCCTCTCGCTCGGCCCCTCGCTGAACCTGGACAACGGACTATGACCATGCCTTCCACACGCAAGCTGGCGATCGTTCTGGCGGTCTCGATCGGGCTCAACCTGTTCCTCGGCGGTGCCATCGCCTCCGCCTGGCTCGTCAAGCGCCAGTATGGCGGTTTGCGCCCACCGCCACAGGTGGGCATGGCGGGTGACTTCGATTTCCGCGGCGGGCTGGCGGCGCTGGGCAGTGAGGCCCGGCCGCTCGCCCGCGAGATAAGGCGCGAATATGGCCCGCGCCTGCGCGAGGCCGGCAAGGCCATGCAAGACGCCCGCCGCGAGGTCGGTCGCATGCTGCGCGCTGACCAGATCGACCCGGTCGCGCTGGATGTGGCGCTGGCAGATATTCGAAAGCGTTCCGATGATGCCCAGGCCGTGATGCATCAGGTGTTGATGGAGGCGATAACAAAACTGACTCCCGACCAACGCCGAAAATTTATCGAAGCCGCCATGCGGCGCGGCCCCGGCGGCGACCGCCGCTCGCCTCCCGGTGGACCGTCGCCAGAGGGGCCGCCCGAAGGTTAACTGTCTCCGTCGCTCGACTTCAGCTTCATCGCCGCGGAGTTCATGCAGTAGCGCTGGCCCGTGGGCTCCGGGCCGTCTTCGAAAACATGGCCGAGATGGGCGTCGCAGGCGGCGCAGAGCACCTCGGTGCGGCGCATGAAGAGGCTGCGGTCCTCCTCGGTCGCCACCGCCTCTTCTGTGATCGGTGCCCAGAAGCTGGGCCAGCCGCTGCCGGACTCGTATTTCTTATCCGAATCGAAGAGAGGATTGCCGCAGCAGGTGCAGACATAGGTCCCCGGCGTCTTGCAGTCGTTCAGTTCGCCTGTGAAGGGGCGCTCCGTGCCCTTCTTGCGGCAAATTTTGAACTGTTCGGGCGTCAGTTCGCGGGCCCATTCCTCGTCGCTCTTGCGGATTTTCTCGATCGCCATCATCCCTCTCCGTTCGTTCGCGCATAGTCGCGCACCTTGTCGCGAATCCGGTGCAGCGGCCGCTCGCCGATCCCCAACTCGTCAAGATGCGCGACCGTGTTTTCCAGATAGTCGCGGCTGCTGCCCAGCCGCCCTTCCGCGGTCGCCAGCGTCCTGGCCAGCGTCTCCATCGGCAACTTGCCGGCGTAGCGCTCGCCCTGGCGGTTGATGACCCAGGTGATGGCCCTCACCTCGCCTGTGTCGCAGCGCGCCGTGACCCAGCGCGGATTGTAGCCGTCGGCGACCATCTCGCGCTGCCACAACAAGGGCAGTTCGGTTTCCCGGTCCCGCGCCGCGACGCGATAGGCGACGCCGCAACAGGATCCGCCGCGGTCCAGCGCCAGCACCAGCCCCGGATTGTCCGGTGTGCCGCGACCGACCGGCGTCCACAGGCAGAAACTGCGATGCCAGCCACGGATCAGGCAGGGCTGGCGATCCGCATAATGGAAGGCCGGGTTCCACATCAGCGAGCCATAGCCGAAAATCCAGACATCCTCGTCCGCGCCCACTCCCGCCAGCATCCGTGCACGCGATTCCGCCCGCTCCTCGTCAGTGCAGCGGCGCATCAGGCCAAGTCGTTCGGCTTCCCGCCCGATTTCCTCGAACAACCCGTCGCGAATACAGTTCCGGCCGTAAGTCATGCTTGTTTATTTAGGGTGTTAAAGCCTTCCGTCATAGGCCTGGCGACCGATTGCCGCGGAAATTACCGTGAAAGTCTCGGCGGCGAGCCCGTCTTCGACGGCCTTCGCCAGCGCCTTGCGGTCGCGCACGGCCACGCCGTTGCCGCCCATGGCCTTTGCCATCGCGGTGAAGTCGGTGCCGCCGAAATCGACGCCGAGACTCTCCAGTTCCGCCTCGCGCTGTTTCTTCTCGATCAGCGCCAGCGATTCGTCGACGAAAACGATAATGACGATCGGCAGCTTCATGTCGCGCGCCGTGGCCAGTTCCCCCAGCACCATTTCCAACCCGGCGTCGCCGGTGAAGGCGACCACCGGCCTGTCCGGCGCGGCCTGCTTCACGCCCATGGCCAGCGGCAAGGCGCAGCCCATGGTGCCGAATCCGGTGGATTGCAGCAGCGTCCTGGGTTTTTTGCAGTGCCAGACTTGGCTCAGCAATATCCGGTGCGCCCCGGTGTCTACCGTCGCGATGCCGTCTTCGGGCAGGACCTTGCGGACCTCGTCGGCGATCGCTGCAGGGCCCCAGTCCTCGTCGCCACGGAAGGCCACTGCCATTTCCTGGCGCACCCGGGCCGGTTCGCTGTCGGGCCAGGAGTCCGGATTAGGGGTCAGCTTGATCGCCATCGTGCGCAGACTGGCGCCGATATCGCCGACGAAGCTGACATTCGCCATATGGACGTAATGGGTGTTCGGCGCGCCGGCGAATTCGATGACCGGTTTTTCCGTGGCGTCCCATGGCGCGGTCCAGGCGTGGCGCATCTCCACCGGGTCGTAGCCGACCAGAATTAGCAAGTCGGCCCGGTCGATCAACGGCATGATGTGGTCGTCGGCGATCGGCGACAGGCCCACCGCTCCCAGCGACAGGGCGTCGTCCTCGGGGAACACGCCCTTGGCCTTGTAAGTGGTGATGACGGGGATCGAGAAATCCATCGCCAGCGCCCTCAGCATGTCCGGCGCATCCTTGTATTCCAGCGCCTCCATGCCGACGATCATCAGTGGCCGCTCCGCGCCCGACAGCAGATGCCGCGCACTCACCAGATCCTCGCTGCTGGCCGGCTGGGTCGGGATCGGCCGCGGCCGGCGCACCGGCGACGCATCGGGCTCCAGCGCCGCGCCGGCGACCATCGGCAGATCTACATGCACCGGGCCGGGTGGGCCGTCGAAGGCGATCGACATAGCCTTGTCGATAATCGCATCGGCGGCGCCGGGAACCACCTCGAAGCTGGCCTTCACCACGGGCCGGATGATGGCGCCATGGTCGATCACCTGGTGGGTGTAGGTATGGCGTTCCCAGGGATCGACGGAGCCGGTGATGAAGATCAGCGGCACTCGGTCCAGCTTGGCGTTGGCCACCACGTTCACCGCATTCGCCATGCCCGGACCGATGGTGGTCAGAAGCACCGGCGGGCGACCGGTCGCCTGCCAGGCGCCCTCAGCCATGAAGCCGGCATTGTTTTCATGCTTGGTCAGGACGAATTCGATCCCCACCTCGCGCAACGCCTCCATCAGCACCAGCACCTCCCCGCCGGGGATGCCGTAGACATATTTGCAGCCGGCCTCCTTGAGGCGTTGGGCAATCAGTTGCGCGGCGGTGGCCATTTCCCGGTTCCCTTCCCTTTTATGGTTTATGCGGCATGTTCAAATAGCCGTCACGGGTCTGCGGCAGCTTGCGGTTCAGAATGCGCGAAGCGACTACGGTTCTCAGTATCTGCGCGGTGCCGCCGCCGATGGTGAACATGCGCGCATCGCGCACCATACGTTCCAGCGGCAGGTCGCGTGAATAACCGGCGGCGCCGAATATTTGCAGTGCATCGTTGGTAACAGCAATCGCCGATTCGCTGGCGAAGATTTTGGCCTCTGCCGCCTGGGCGACGTCGGGGAAGCCCGTCCCGGCGCCCGCCGCCGCCCGGTGGAGCAGCAGGCGCGCCGCCTCGAGCCTGGTGTGCATGTCCACCAGCATCCATTGCAGCCCCTGGAACTCCGCGATCGGGCGGTCGAACTGGTGGCGCTCCTGGGCATAGTCGAGGGCCAGGCCATAGGCGCCCGCGGCGATCCCCAGGGCGACCGTGCCGGCGCCGAGGCGCTGGGCGTTGTAGGCATTCATCAGCCCGGCGAAGCCGCGCCGCACCCCTTCCGGCGGGATCAACGCCATGTCCTCGGAAATTTCCAGATCCTCGAAGAAAATCTCTGTCTCCGGAATGCCGCGCAGGCCCATGGCCTTCTCGCGGCGGCCGATCCGAAGGCCGGCCGGCTTATCCGCGTCGGCATCGCGCACGACGATGAATCCGGCGATGCCCTGGTCTACGCCGTCCTCGAAGACCCGGGCGAAAATCAGGTGCAGCCGCGACACCCCGCCGCCGGTGATCCAGTGCTTGCTGCCGTTGATGACGTAACGGTCGCCGCGCCGCTCGGCCCGCGTCGTCATTTGCGAGGCGGCGCTGCCGGCGCCGGGCTCGGTGATGCAGATGGCGGGCTTGTCGCCGGCCAGCACCAGTTCGGCCGCCAGCCGCTTCTGTTTCTCGGAGCCGTATTTCATGATCGCGCCAATGGCGCCCATGTTGCCCTCGACGACGATGCGCGCGGTGACCCCGCAGACCCTGGCGATCTCCTCGACGATCAGCAGCACTTCCAGGTAGCCCAGGCCCTGGCCTCCGTACTCCTTGGGCAGGGTGAAGCCCATGAAGCCGGCCTTGACCAGGGTTTCGATGTTGTCCCAGGGATACGCTTCGCTGCGGTCGATCTCCGCCGCCCGCGGCGCGAACTCCTTCGATGCCAGGGTTCGGGCATGTTGCTGCAGGTCTTTTTGCGTATCGCTCAACTCGAACATCGTCTTCTCCATGAACCCCTATTCGCATGGCCGCAAAATTAGCCGGGAGAATGCGCCTGTGCCAGCTTCCCGCACGGGCACTATTGCAGTTTCTCCGATTCCAGATTCAACTGGTCGGGCTTCAGGTCCGGATGTTCGTCCAGAATCGGGTTGATGACCTGCTCGAAGGCCGCATCCAGGACATTCCCGATGGCACGTCGATAGTGGGCGAACTCTTCCTCGTCGGAAGTCTCGCGTATCATCAGCATGGCGTCGTTCAGCTTGCCTCCATAGTCGAACATCAGGGCAAGAACGGACCGCGCGGTCGCTTTCTCCATATCGGCACCTTCCATGGGCATCCGTTGCAGCGTGAGAATAACACGGCGTGACTATAGGGGAAGATAAGGTTTTCCCGGCCGTCGACGCGGTTCCGTCATTCGTCTTTCGGGCTCGCTGCCGGTGCATCCGTCGAGGCAGAGGCTGCATGTGATCCGGCTTTCATCGTTTCGGCCAAACGCTCGAAATCCGGCAGGTGCAGATCCCGTTGCGGGAAAGGAATCTGGATATTGTTCTCGCGAAACGCCTTATCGATGGCAAAACGCAAATCCGTCGAAACCGTGATGATCTGCCCTATGTCATACAGATAGCAGCGCAACTCCAGAACAAGCGCCGAATCTCCGAAATCCTTGAAGCGGACATAGGGTGCCGGCCATCTGCTGACCTGGGAATTCTCGCGCGCGATGCCAAGCAGTATCTCGCGAACCCGCTCTGTGTTCGACCCGTATGCGACGCCGATCGTTATTTCCACCCGTCCGGTCCGGTCGGCGTGGGTCCAGTTCACCACGGCGGTCGACAGGAGTTCCGAGTTCGGGATGATGACGGATGCGCGCTGGAAGGTTTCGATCTCCGTCGCGCGGACCCTTATGTGCTTTACCGTCCCCTCCTTGTCGCCCACCACGACCCAGTCTCCGACCTTGATCGGCCGTTCGATGAGCAGGATCAACCCCGATACGAAGTTGTTGACTACGTTTTGCAGCCCGAAACCGATACCGACCGACAAGGCGCCGACGATCAGCGCAATATTCGACAGGTCAATCCCGACAATCGATATGGCGACCATCGCTGCAATGGCGAAGCCGACATAGCCGAAGCCGGCGGCCAGCGAGTGCCGCACGCCGGGATCCAGCCGCGTCGCCGGAAGTATCCGGTCGGCGAGGCCTCGCTGTATCCAGCGCATCAGACCGAGCACCAGGATGAAGACCAGCAACGCCAAGACGATATCCGCGATGGATATCGTGAAATTGCCGATCCTGAATTCGGTCAGGGTTTGCGCGACCCATTGGACCAGCGGGATGATCGGTACGCCCCATACGGGCGCTACGAGCAACAGGGCGCCGCCCCAAACCAACAGGTCAAGCGCCGACCTCGACCAGAATTTCAGGATCCGCCTGGTGGCCGAAGAGACGAAAACATGTCGCGCCACAAAGGCGGTGCGCAAGCCGATCCCGATTGCATCGCGCAGCAAACCCCGAAGCAGATATAGAAGGCCGCCGATTACACCGGTGCCCAGCATGTTGTTGATTGCATAGGTGGCGAAATTCACGTAACCGGCGACGGTTCCGATAACCGCAGCGATCACCAGCAGTCCGGCCAGCAGCCGCAACGCACCCCACAGGTGGTTTGGTCTTGGGTGGTCGTCGGTCGGGGTCTGCGATTCGTCCTCGCCTTTTTCCCCTGCTGGCGAGGCGGCGCCGACCCACAGACGCGCCTGCAGGACCGCCAGCAGGCCCACCCCTTCGACAATATTGAAGAAAAGCGCGTAAACCGATTTCAGTTCCACGGAAGCATCGGTTCCGCCGGTAAGCACGTCGTCAACTCGGGAAAAGAACAGGTCTATGGCGAAAACGGTTGCGAGGATCCCGATGATGCGGGCCAGCGAAGCAGCATTGTCGGCTGACAGGTTTGCCAATCGCCAGGACGGTATTTCCGGTGAAAGGGCGGCCTTCGGCAGCGCGGTCGCCACGATGAAAAGAATGATCGATTGGCAGGCCAGCACAATAACGTCGGCGAACGGTCCCGCGAACAAGGAGTCTGCTGCCAACGCCCGAAACAGCAGTGTGCCGACAATGGCCGCGGGAACGATTCCGCGCGCCAGGCCTTCCGCGACAGCCCCGATCAAGCGCCTCGCGAAGGTAGGTTCCTGAATACTCGGATCCCGTCCGAAACGTTTCAACAAGGCGCGGCGAACGAACCAGCCGGCGATAATTGCAGCAATCAAAAACCCCAGGCTGCGAAGGATGACCGTTGGATGACGCGTCCTTTCCGGCAATTCTTGCCACCAAGCGGTCGGCGTTACGATGAGTTGGGTCAGCACATGGCCGGCCTCAGGCAGGGCGACCGCAAATGTGTCCGGCAACAGCGGCGAGGGATGCCGGATCGAGAGATTCGCGATCAGGCGTTCCATGAACAGGGTCGATATCTGATCTTCCAGTTCGGTGGCGCGCGCCAGCGCAAGTTCGGCCTGGGCCACCTGACCGCGATAGACGGTGATGTCTCGCTGATACTGAGTGCGCTGCGCCGTTATCTCGGGGTCTTCCGGCGGGGCCCCTTCTTCGGGCGCTGGTCCCAGCGCATCGTGAAGGCGCTGCAGGGTGCCCAGGGCCCGGTCGGCGCGCGCCCGTTCGGTCAGGGCCGACGTACGAACCTCGTCGGCCAGCTTGCGGAACACGTTGGAGCGCGCGGGATCCCGGTCCAGCCCGCCGACATACTCCTCGATCAGAACGAGCTTGTCGTTCCATTCCGACGTAATGGTGCTAAAGGGTCGGGATGCTTCTTGAGCTGCAACCTGCGCCCGGGCCAGTTGCGGCGCCAGGAAAGACAGGGCGATCAGGCCCAGGAAACCGATGAAGATTGGGCGTGGCGCAGTCATGATACAGTAGCCTCGGAATCGCGCCACTCTATCACCTATGGCGCAGTTTACCAGCGCGTTCGGGCGCCGTGGGACTAGTGGTGTGAATCAGACGGATGGTACCCATGGGATCGCGTCTCCTGTTTCCTCGGCAGGAGGGCGTGCGCGGGCGATGCTTGTGCATCGTCAAGCGCGCCCGACGCACCGAGAGGTCGGGAAACGCGACCCTTCGGGCGGCCTTGCGCGCCGCTTGCGATGCGCCGGCATCGCGGCGCGACCCGCGCCTTGCCGGATGAACTCGCAAGACCGTCCCATGGGTGCCATCCGTCTGATTTACAGGGGATCGAGGGGTCGGCCGCAGCCTCGGCCAGCAGGTCGGCTTCGGTTGCGCGGCCCTGGCCGTCGCGGACCGTCATGGTGAAGGCGCGAAGCCGGATGGCGAGCGCCCCTTCCTGTTCCAGCAGCAGCGCGTAAACGATCGCCGCGTGGCGGCCGTCGACCACACCTTCGGTCTCCACGGCCAGCGCCAGCCTGCCGTCGCCATCGGCGGTCCCGACCAACGCCTCGGCCGGCTCGCCCTCCTCCAGCATGAAGAAATCGGCGACGTGGTACCGGTCCGGTTCGCTCTCCTGCGAAGCGGCGATCGACAGGAAAACCGTTTCGGACAGATCCAGCCGCTCGGCGCACTGATCGCCCGCCGTCGCCAGCCAGTCGCCGGAAAAATCGTAATGCAGCAAGACGCGTTCGGGCAGCGGCCGGGCCCGGTCTTCATCGTCCGGGCCCGCACAGGCAGCCAGTGCGAAGGCCACGGTGGCGGCAATCGTGCGGTAAAGGGTCAAGATCTCGGTTCCCGGCAGGTAAAATTGCGGTCCGATCTTATACCATCGAAGGGCTGCGCAACAGGCCGCGTCGTCGTTCACCCGAACGCGAAGGCCCGCATTGACAAGACGCCATGGATCCAAGCGCTGTGGATGACGCGGCCGGGACCGCCGCCGGCGCCCATTGCGACCGGCAGGGGCAGAAAATGCTCCGGCGATGGATGGCTGCGGGCATAGTGCGGGGCCGCGGTGGCACCGGCCATCGCGTCCAGGTCCCCGGTCTCCACGGTTTTTGTGGCCCAGGCCTCGAAGTCCACGGCATAGCCTTCCGGCGGATCGTCGACGGCGTGTTGTCCGAATTCCCGCAAATTGTGCGTCAGGCCGCCGCTCGCCAGGATCAGCACGCCGTCGCCGCGCAGCGGCGCCAGCGCCCGGCCGAGCGCCAGGTGATGCGCAGTATCCCGTCCCGGCTGCACCGACAGCTGCACGACCGGCACGTCGGCGTCGGGATACATGAACCGCAGCGGCATCCAGGCGCCGTGGTCGAGGCCGCGGTCCGGGTCCACCGTCCCGCGGGCCAGCGCCGCAGCGCGCGCAGCAAGTTCCGGCGCGCCCGGCGCGGGATACGCGACCTCGTAGAGCGGCTGGGGGAAGCCGTAGAAATCGTGAATCGTCACCGGGCTGTCCGGCGCGCTGGCGTCCGGCGCGTCCGTTTCCCAATGGGCGGAGACGCAAAGCACCGCGTCCGGCCGCGGCAGGTCCCGGCCAAGCGTGCGCAGGAACGCGGCTGTCTCGTCCGGCTCCAGCGCCATCATCGGCGAGCCGTGGCTAATGAACAACACCGGCAACAACGTGTCAGCAACCATAGGTAAAGCACCTCACGGTTCGGGGCGGCCCGGGATCGGACCGCCCCAACCTTATCAGAACTCGCGGCCCAGCCTGCGGTCAACGGAATACGCGCCGCCACCGCGGAAGAGGATGGCGAGGGCCACCACACCCCACATCAAGGGGTATTCGTAACCACCTTTGGTCCACAGGAACCCGTTGCCCCAATGGACGTAGAATGCGGCGACCGCCATGAATCCGACGACCATCGCCGCGATCGGGCGGGTCAGGAAGCCGACGACGAGCATGACGCCGCCGGCAAACTCCAGCAGCGCGATCACCCAGGCCCAGAACAGCCCGGGCACGAGACCGATCGAGCCCATGAAGCCGGCGGTGCCGTCGATGGCGCCCGGCGTGAACAGTTTCCCGTAGCCATGCGGAATCAGCAGTACGCCGGCGATGACCCGCACCATGAGCCAGGAGTAGGGCGACAGTTTCTCGTAGAAACCGCCGAGGGCGGGAATGATCAGCTTGCTTCGATCCAACGGTGGGTGAGTCATCGTATCGTCTCCTTCTGGGTCAGGGAATTGTTGGGGGTATGCATCACGGCAGGTCGGCGAGAAGCAGTTCGCTGTCCTCGCTCGCCTCAATGACTATGGTGTCCTCGCCGGCAATGGCCAGGCCGTCGCGCGCGGCGACACGCTGTCCGTTGACCAGGACGGCCCCGGTCGCTGCCACCAGATAACCGCTGCGGCCCGGGGCGAAGCGGTGGGTGACGGCACTGCCGGCCGGCAGCGTTGCGCCGTACAGGGTGGCGTCCTGGTGGATCGGCAGCGCCCCGTCGGCGCTCGCCTGGCCGGAGGCGAGCGGCACCAGCACGCCGGCCCGGTCGGTTTTGGGAAAGGCGGCGGTCTCCCAGTGCGGCGCGTGGCCCGCCGCGTCGGTACGGAACCAGATCTGGAAGATCCACGTGTCTTCGTCTTCCCGGTTGTATTCCGAATGGACGACGCCGGTTCCCGCCGACATTACCTGGACGTCGCCGGCCTCAGTGCGGCCACGGTTGCCCATGTTGTCCTCATGGGTGATCGCGCCGCGGCGGACATAGGTGACGATCTCGAAATCCCGGTGGGGATGCGGGTCGAACCCCTTGCCCGGCCGGATGATGTCGTCGTTCCACACCCGTAGGACGCTGTGGCCCATGCGCTCCGGGTCGTGAAATTCGCCGAAGCTGAAGTGATGCCTTGCGTCGAGCCAGCCCAGCTTGAAATGGCCGAGGTCCCCGAAGGGGCGCAGATCGAGGCTCATGCCGCCCTCCGCAGATGGTCGCGGCCGTGCGGTGCGATGAAGTCGATCGCGGGTCCCGCCGGCACGATTCGTGTCGGGTTGATGGTCTCGTGGCTGCCGTAATAATGCCTCTTGATGTGGTCCATGTTCACGGTCCCGGCGACGCCCGGCACCTGGTAGAGTTCGCGCGTGTAGCCCCACAGGCTGGGATAATCCACGAGCCGCCGGACGTTGCATTTGAAATGGCCGACATAAACCGGATCGAAGCGCACCAGCGTGGTGAACAACCGCCAGTCGGCCTCGGTGATCCGGTCGCCGGTCAGGTAACGTTGCTGCGACAAGCGCTCCTCAAGCATGTCGAGTGTCTCGAAAAGGCCCTGGACCGCATCGTTGTATGCCTTCTGCGTGGTCGAGAATCCGGCCTTGTAGACGCCGTTGTTTACCCGGTCGTAGACAAATTCGTTCACCCAGTTGATATCGTCGCGTAAATCGGCCGGATAGAAGTCGGGCCCGGTCGCCCCGACATCCTCGAAGGCCGAGTTGAACATCCGGATGATCTCGGCGGATTCGTTATTGACGATCTTGCCGGTCTTCCCATCCCACAGCACCGGCACGGTCACCCGGCCGGTATAGTTGGGGTCGGCCTTGGTATAGATTTCGTGCAGGTAGCGCGCGCCGTTCACCTCGTCGGACGCGACGCCCTGGCCGGGCTCGAATGTCCAGCCCTGGTCCGCCATCAACGGATGGACCACCGATAGCGAAATCATGTCCTCCAGCCCCTTCAGCACCCGGAAGATCAGCGTGCGGTGGGCCCAGGGGCAGGCCATCGACACATAGAGGTGATAGCGTCCGGCCTCGGCCTGGAAGCCGCCCTTGCCGGTCGGCCCCGGCGTCCCGTCCGGCGTGATCCAGTTGCGGAAAGCTGAATCATCGCGCACGAACCGGCCTTCCGTTTTCTTTGTGTCGTACCAGCGGTCTTGCCACTCGCCGTCGATCAACAAACCCATTCAAGTCTCTCCACTCTCTATTATGCTGTCCGCAAACAGTCCTGTTATCCCGCTAATTTCTCGCCGATTTCTGCCACGTGGCGGCCCTGGAAGCGGGCCAGTTCCAGTTCGTTCTCGCTGGGCTGGCGCGACCCGTCGCCGCCTGCCATCGTGGTCGCGCCATAGGGTGAGCCGCCGGTGATTTCGTCCATCCGCATCTGGCCCTGTGCCGAATAGGGCAGGCCGACGATGACCATGCCGTGATGCAACAGCGTGGTGTGGAAGCCGACGATGGTCGTCTCCTGCCCGCCATGCTGGGTCGCGGTGCTGGCGAAAACGCTGCCGACCTTGCCGATCAGCGCCCCCTTCATCCACAACGCTCCGGTCTGATCCAGGAAGTTGCTCATCTGCGCCGCCATCTTGCCGTAGCGGGTCGGCGTGCCAAAAATAATGGCGTCGTAATCCGCCAATTCGGCGGGCACGGCGATAGGTGCGTCCTGGTCCAGCTTGATGCCGGACTCGCGCGCCACCTTTTCGGGGACGAGATCGGGAACGCGTTTTACGGTTACTTCCGCGCCAGTCACTGACCTGGCGCCCTCGGCAATCGCGCCCGCCATCGTCTCCACATGGCCGTAACTGCTGTAATAGAGCACCAAAATCTTTGTCATTCTTTCGCTTTCCTTGTCAGTAACGATGGGTTGATCTGCCGCCCAATCCAGACCGGCTCGACTGTTTCGAAAATGCTATTGATTTTGTGGAAAGACAATGCAGGCTTTGATAAACTTATTGTTTCCATAAATGCTTCAATAAGAGGATGAATATGGACAATCTTTCGGGCATGGCGGTATTCGCCCAAGTGGTCGAGGCGCAAAGTTTCACCGGGGCCGCCCGCCGTCTCGGTATTTCCAAGGCGGCGGTAAGCAAGCAGGTGTCACGGCTGGAGGAGCGGCTGGGTGCACGGCTGTTGAACCGAACGACCCGGCGACTGAGCCTTACCGAAGTCGGCGCCGCCTTCTATGAGCGCTGCGCGCGCATCGTCGCCGAGGCCGAGGAGGCGGAACTTGCAGTCACCCGGCTCAACGAGGCGCCGCGCGGCACGCTTCGCGTGGACGTGCCCGTGGATTTCGGGATTCAATATCTCGCGCCGCTGCTGCCTCCATTCATGCTCGCCAATCCTGAATTGAAGGTCGATATCAGCTTCAACGACCGTTTCGTGGATCTGATCGACGAAGGCCACGATCTTGCGGTGCGCATCGGGCAGCTGCCCGATTCCAGCCTCATTGCCCGCAAACTGGCCGAATCCCGATCGGTAATCTGTGCCGCGCCGGACTATTGGGACAGGCATGGGCGGCCGGCACACCCTTCGGAACTCGCCAAACATAACTGTTTCGCCTACAGCTACCTGGCGACCGGCAACGAATGGCGGCTCGAGGGGCCGGAGGGCGATGTGGCGGTACGGGTGTCGGGGTCGCTGACCGCCAACAACGGCGATATGTTGCGTCAGGCGGCGGTGGCCGGGCTGGGCGTTATCGCCACGCCGGTCTTCATGGCGCAGAACGATCTTCGTGCCGGATGGCTGGAGCCGGTGCTGCGGGATTACGAACCGCCGATGCGCGGTATCCATGCCGTTTATCCGCATAATCGGCACCTGTCGGCCAAGGTGCGGGCCTTCGTTGACTATCTCGCGGGCGCCCTGGACCCCGCGCCCTGGAAGGACGCCTGTTGACCCCCAGCCGGGCACGCCGGATCAACTCTGCGTTATTTCACGCTCTCGTCAATTCAGCCTTGCCCCCTCTTGCTCTAGCCTGACAGGGCTGAAAGGAGCGCGCTCGATGGGTGGAGCCTGGCCGAAACCGGCATTGCCGGCATTCCTGATCGTCACGGCGGTTATCGTGGCCATTGCGGTTGGCGGAGGCGTCGCCTCGGGCCAGCAGGAAGGTGCGGCCGTGACGAAGCCGAGAACCCATTTCAAGGTTGAACGCCCGGCCGACATGTTCCCGAACACGGCCGAGACCGTCTATCAGAACATCCGCGCCGAAATGGCGGCAGGTTATGCGTTGGCGCGGATGCCGGATCTCAGGAATTATCTATCTTGGCGGCGTTTCAACAAGGCGCCATACCGCTCGGCCACGCATGGCGCGCGTTACGTGAACAACTATGCCAACAAGATCGGCGGGGCCTACGAGGCCTTCGAGCGGGCCGGCATCTTGCCGGTGGGCTCGATCCTGGTGAAAGACAGCTTCACCGCCACAGCCGACGGCAGCATCTACCCCGGGCCGATGTTCGTGATGGAAAAAATGGAAGCCGGCTTCCATTCGCAAAGCGGAGACTGGCGCTACAGCATGATCATGCCGGACGGCAGCCTGTTCGGTGAAACCAGGGGCGTGAATTCCCAGAGCGTCGATTTTTGTATCGGATGCCACGCGACGCGCCGGCGATACGACCATCTGTTTTTCCTCCCTGAGGAATTTCGGCTGACACCGATCGAGGCCGGCCAGTAACGGTTGTTATTCTAATCCGGGCAGTATGAAATGAAATGTCGATGCCATTGGCACCGGCCCCTTGGTGCTGCGTAAAATAAAAATAATAATATGGGCCAAAACAATACTAATACAAACAAACATCCGAACGGCCCCAATTATTAGTATCACAGCGTAATCACGCCAGTGCGACTATAAATAAACTGTTTGTAATAATGTATGGTTACTTGTTGACGCCTAAATTGCCTGCCGCCATCGTCGTCGATAGAGCCGCGACCGGGCAGCCCCATGGGGGCGGCTTCCGATGCAACTTTATCCAACATCAGGAGGCGAAAATGACCACGCGAAGAAAGAAACATTCAATGCCCGAACTTGTGGCGGCCATGGTTGCGGTGGCGCTTGTGGCGTTAGGCCACGCCGCGCCGGCCGCGGCCAACCAGCATGAGTCCGCGGGCGTGACGTCGGGAACCGACAGTATCAAACTCTCGGTTTCCGGCCAGGTGAATCGCGGCGTGCTCTATGTCGATGACGGGGCGGACGATCAGTTCTTCCATGTCGACAACGACAATTCCTCGACCCGCCTGCGTTTCGTGGGGTCGGGGTCGTTCAGCGAAGATATCAGTGTCGGCACCATCATCGAGGTTCAGTTCGAATCCAACTCGACCGCCAATATCAAGATGAACCAGGACGGCGCGACGGGTGACGACAATTTCACGCAGCGCAAGCTGGAGCTCTATTTCGATCACAAGCGTTTTGGCCGGCTCTGGCTGGGGCAGGGCGACACGGCGTCGAACGGAACGTCGGAGGTCGATCTTTCGGGAACCGGCGTCATCGGCTATTCGGGGATCGCCGACATGGCTGGCGGCATCGAGTTTCAGGATGCCGGCGGGGCCGGTCCGTCGATCGGCACGGCCTTCACCAATATGGACGGGTTGAGCCGCGATGACCGCCTGCGTTACGACACGCCGAACTTCGCCGGGTTCAAGTTGTCGGGTAGCCTGATCGAGAACGGCGCGGCGGATGTGGCCCTGCGCTACAACGCCACCTTCGGCGGGTTCGAACTCGGCTCGGCCCTTGCCTATGCCAGCAACAACGGTCGTGACCAGGGCCCCGGCGATTTGGGCTTCACCCAGATTAACGGTTCGGTCTCGCTACTCCACGACAGCGGTTTCAACCTGACCGGCGCCGCCGGCCAGCGGGACCCGGACGATCCGGCTCGCAACGACGACCCGTTCTTCTGGTATGCCAAAGTTGGCTACAAGTGGGGTGGCGGCATCGGCGGAACGGCCATTGCGGTCGACTACACCCAGGCCGACGACGTGGACGAGGACAATGACGAGTTCACCTCATACGGCATCTTTCTGGTGCAGAAGGTCGACAAGATAGCGACCGAACTGTATCTCGGCGGCCGCATTCACCAGCTCGATCGCACGGGCCGGACCTTCGACGACATCACCGCCGTCATGGCCGGCGCGCGCGTGAAATTCTGATCGGAGGGTGTCATGAAACCGAACAGGAAAATCATAACCGGTCCCGGTAGGTGGCTCGCCGCGGCGGCATTCGCCGCGGCACTGGCGGCCTGCTCGCTGGGGGAACCCGTCGATTATACCCCGATCGACGAGATTCCGCCGGGCCCCGGGTTGCTCAGCGGCGAAGACGGGGAATTTACCCTCTACCGATAGGCTAAAACCAAAGGGGGCCGTTCGCGGAGGCGGGCGGCCCCAACCCGTTTTACAGACGTGGATCCACGGGTTCGCTCTCCAGTGCCAGTACGGCGAAGACGCATTCATGGACGCGGTAGAGCGGCTCGCCCTCGGCGAAACGCTGCAGCGCCTCGATCCCTAAAGCGAATTCGCGCAGCGCCAGCGAGCGCTTGTGCGACAGGCCGCGGCGGCGCAGCCGTTCCAGGTCAGCCGACGCCGTATATTCCGCGCCGTAGATGATACGCAGATATTCGCGGCCCCTGCATTTCACCGCCGGCTGCACCAGCCCGCGCGAATCCCGCTGGATCCAGTCCAGCGGCTTGACCACCATGCCCTCGCCGCCCGCTTCCGTCATCTCCTCCCACCAGCGAGTCGCCTCGGCCTCGCTCGCCGGGTCCGCCAGGTCGACGATGCGGTGCGCAGTCGTCATCAGCAGTTTCGGGTCCTGCGCCGCCAGTTCGGCCAGCGTCTCCATATGCCATTGATGATTACGCTCGCTATGTACCGTCCCCTCGGTGGCCAGCAGGTGGAAGGGCGCGATTTTCAAATCCTCGATGCCGCCGACCGGCCAGCAATAGCGGCGGTAGGCCTCGACATAGCGGCCGATCATGTCCGCCCGGCCCTCGTAACGGTTCAGCATTTCCACCGTGCCGGCCATGCCCAGCGCCGCCGCCCCCTTCAGCGCATCGACCGCCGCGCCCAGGCTGGCGCGCCCCGCCGCCCCGACGGCGGCATATTGCAGCCGCAGCAACAGGGCATGATCTCGGCGTCCAGCGCCATCCAGCCGGTCTGGAAGCGGTCCCACAGGCCGGCACCGTCAATGGCCGACGCGATACGGTCGAGCACCGCCGTTTCCGTCGCCGGGTCGGGGAAGAAGGCGCGGCCGGTGCGGGTATGGACGATGCCGCGGCGCTCGCCGGTCTCGCCGAATCGCTTGCGCGCGGTCTCAAGGTCGCGGCAGAGCACGATCACGGCGCGCGAACCCATATGCTTCTCCTCGCAGATCGCCTGTCCGACCCCGGCCTTCCGGAAATATCTGAAGGCCTCGCGCGGATATTCCAGCCAGGGGCCTTCCCCGGCGGTCGCGGTCGGCGACATGGTCGGCGGCAGATAGACCAGCCAGTGCGGGTCGGCGGCGAAACGGCTCATCACTTCCAGCGCGGCAGCCGCGTTTTCGGCGCGCACCGTGACATTGCCATGCAGGCGGGTGCGGATAATGCGCTTGCCGACGACATCCTCGATATCCAGCAGGTCGCCCGGCCGCTCCTCGCCGCCGGAGCCCGCCGGGTGCAGCGGCTTGACGGGTTCGTAATATTCCTTGCGCGCCGGCACGCTGACCAGCTCGCGTTCCGGATAACGCAGCGCGGTAAGCTTGCCGCCGAAGACGCAGCCTGTATCGATGCAGATCGTCCGGTTCAGCCACTCGGCCTCCGGCACCGGCGTATGGCCATAGACCACCATGGCCTTGCCGCGATAGTCCCCGGCCCAGTTGTAGCGCACCGGCAGGCCATACTCGTCGGTCTCGCCCGTGGTCTCGCCATAGAGCGCGAAATTGCGCACCGCGCCGGATGCGCGGCCTTGATAGGCTTCCTTCAGCCCGGCATGGGCGACCACCAGCTCGCCATGGTCCAGCACGTAATGGCTGACCAGCCCGTCGATGAAACGGGCGACCTCGTCGCGGAATTCCGTCGGCTCGCGTTCCATCTGTTCCAGCGTTTCCGCCAGCCCGTGGGTGGGCTTGACGTTGCGACCGTTCAAGGCCCGCATCAGCTTGTTCTCGTGATTGCCGGGGATGCAGAGCGCTGCGCCCGATTCCACCATCGACATGGCGATGCGCAGGACCCCCGGCGAATCCGGCCCGCGGTCCACCAAATCGCCCAGGAAGATCGCGCGGCGGCCCTCGGGGTGGAGAATGTCCGGCACCTCGCGTGTGCCGCCCGCTTGCCAGCCCAGCGTGCCGAGCAGGTCAATCAGCTCGTCGCGGCAGCCATGCAAATCGCCGATGATGTCGAAGGGGCCGGTTTCGTGGCGCAAATTGTTCCACAGTTTCTGGCGCTCGATGCCGGCGGAATCCACCTCTTCCGGCGTGTCGAGAATGTAGACATGGCGGAAGCCCTCCTTTTTCAGTGCCCGGAGCGAGCGGCGCATCTGCTGGCGCTGGCGGCGCACCACATGGGGGCCGAAATTGCGGTCGGGCCGGTCCTCGTTACGCGCGTGGCAGAGGTCTTCCGGCATGTTCAGCACGATGGCCACCGGCAGCACATGGCAATCCCTGGCCAACTGCACCAAGGGCTTGCGCGCCTCCATCTGCACGTTGGTCGCGTCCACCACGGTCAGCCGCCCACCCATCAGTCGCGTGCGGGCGATATAATGCAGAACGTCAAAGGCTTCCTTTGTGGCGGTCTGGTCGTTCTCATCGTCGGCG
This sequence comes from uncultured Alphaproteobacteria bacterium, assembly GCA_947259795.1. Lineage (GTDB taxonomy): Bacteria > Pseudomonadota > Alphaproteobacteria > UBA8366 > JADFVY01 > JADFVY01. The sequence continues at coordinate 39,967 of CAMYNJ010000024.1, forward strand.
ACCAGGCCGCGGCACCAGTCCGACGACAGCACCTCGGTCGGCAGGAAATGTTTCGCCGCGAAGCTGGACTTGCCGCTACCCGACGGGCCGACCAGCGCCACCAGGCAGAGTTCCGGGATTTTGATGTTCATCGCGTGAACACCGCCATCTGGCTGGGCGGGCCGAATTTCTCGTCCTCTTCGCCGATGGGGGCGAAGCGGACCTCATAGCTGCTGCGTTCCGCCACGCCCTCCGCCCATTCGCGGAATTCCGCGCGCGTCCATTCGAAGCGATGATCGCGATGGCGCAGCGCGCCTTCCTTCATGCCCTCGAATTTCGCGTTGTATTCGCGGTTCGGGGTGGTGACGATCACCGTTTTCGGGTTGGCCCAGGCGAAGATCGCCTGTTCCAGCGCCGGGATCCGTGGCGGGTCCAGATGCTCGATCACCTCCACCAGGCAGGCCGCGTCGAAGCCGGCAATCCGCTTGTCGCGATAGGTCAGCGCGCCCTGGAACAGCTCGACGCGCTCACGCTGGCGCTCGGTCATGCGGTCGAGATAGAGGCGCCGCGCCGCGATCTCCAGCGACCGGGTGGAGGCGTCCATGCCGGCGACGTGATCGAAGCCGCGCTCTTCGTACAGCCGCTTCAACAGCTTGCCCTCGCCGCAGCCCAGATCGACGGCGCTGCGCGCGCCCGATTCCTTCAGTGCCGCTAGCACCGCTCGGTAGCGCTGTTCGTTGAGGCTGATCTTCTCCTCCAGCGCTTCTTCCTCGGCCTCCTGTGCCTCCGCCGTCTCGTCAGGCTCCGGGTCCTCGTCGATCATCAGCCGGGCCAGCGCCTCGCGCGCCAGCAAGCGGCTGCGACCCATATAGCGATGTACGATCTGCTCGCGCTCGGGATGGTCCTTCAGCCAGCCCTCGCCCTTGGCCAGCAGCTTGTCGATCTCGTCCTTGCCGATCCAGTAATGCTTGTCGCGGTCCAGCACCGGCAGCAGCAAATAGAGATGATTCAGCAATTCGCTCAGCCGGCATGTCGCGCTCAGCCGCACCCGGTAATAGGGCGACTCGCCCCAGTCGGGGAAGTTCTCGTCCAGCGGCAAGCGTTCCGCCTCGACCGCGTAGCCTAAGGGTTCGAACAAGCTCTTCAGGAAAGCCTCGCCGCCGCGGCAGGGTAAAGTGGGCAGTCCGGCTTCCAGCGGGATCGGCGTCTCGGCCAGCTCCTCGCGCCCCTTGTTGCGCCCGCCCAGCGCCGAGGCGAAGACCCGCGCGATGGCGACGCTGAGGAATGACGAGGCGACGTAAGGCCGGTCGTTGACGTAATGCGCCAGCGTGCGCTCGCCCTTGTTCCTCCCTCCGCGCACCAGTTTGAGCGAATCCACCTCCAGCAGCAGCGCTGCGGTGCAGCGGTCGTCCGAGGCTTCCGGATAAAACACATGCGCCTCGCCGAAGGAGAGGTTCCGGCTATGCACGCGGTCCGGCTTCTTGACCAGCAGATAGCCGAGATCGGTGGCCGGCTGGTGCGTGGTGGTGATGGTCAGCAGCATGCGCGCAACATAACGGCTGGGAGGATGCGCGGGAAGACTGCTTTATTGCCCCTCGCGGCGCCAGGCGATGACGGCCATACCGAGCGCCAGCGCCAGGGCGAGCCAGGCCGGCAAGGCCGGGATCTGGCGCACACCGGTCACCAGATAGTCGCCATTGGCAACGAGGCCGATCCAGCCGCGCCCCGAAGTATTGCGGTCGGGCGCAGTGCGGCGGATCTGGGGCAGTCCGTCGGCCAGCCAGTTGACCGAGCCCCCTGTCGCCTCGGCCAGCGGCGCGGGCACCGTCTCGCTGCTGCGCACGTCGGCCCATTCCAGCGGGTTCAGGGCGCCGACCGCCGCCATCGCCACATTGATCCCGTCGCTGACCCGGTAAAGGCCGGCTTCCTCGACCGGCAGGGTCGCCTCGTAACGGCCGGGCCGGGTCTCGGTCAATTCCACGGTCAGGGTCTCGCCGCCCGGCGTCTCCACCTCGATCGGCCAATCGTCGGGCTCGACGCTGCGCCGCTCGATCACCAGCTTGTCGTCCTCGACCGTCGCGCTGATGGCCTCTTCCTCCAGGTCCGGTTCCTGCATCAGCCAATGCGCCATGCGGCGCAGCAGTTCGGCCTGCGGGCCGCCGCCCTCGAAGCCGCGGGCCCACAGCCAGATATGATCGCTGTTGATCTGCGCCACCCGGCCCAGCCCGATACGGTCGAGGATCACCAGCGGCCGCCCGTCGGCGCCGTCCATCAGGATCTGCCCACGCCGCTTGTAGCCGCGCTCGACCACCTCGCCGGTCGGCTCGCCCGGCAGGGCGGCGCCCAGCGGGGTGCGATAGATGCTGAAGGGGCTGGCGAAGGTGGGGCCGACGGCCTCCAGCAAGGCGCCGCCCGCCATCACGTAATCGACGATGTTCTGCAGATAGATCGGCGGCAGCACGCCGCGCCGGCGATAGCGGTCGAAGATCACCAGATCGAATTCGTGCAGCTTAACCTCGAACAGTTCGCGCGTCGGGAACGAGATCAGCGACAGCTCCCTGATCGGCGTGCCGTCCTGCTTTTCCGGCGGGCGCAGGATCGTGAAATGGACCAGATCGACCGACGGGTCGGACTTCAGCAGGTTGCGCCAGGTGCGCTCGCCCGCATGCGGCTCGCCCGAGACCAGCAACACCCGCAGCCGGTCGCGCACGCCGTTGATCTCGACGACCGCGCGGTTGTTGGCCAGCGTCAGTTCGTTCGGGCCGCCATCGACCGACAGCTCCAGGATGGTCGGGCCGGCATGTTCCAGGGTCACCGGAATTTCCGTATCCTTGCCGATCTCGGCCAGGAAATTTTGCACCGTACCGTCGGGAAGGCGCAGCTCGACCCTGGCCTGTCCGCCCGGCTCGGCGCCCTGGTCCTCGACGCGGACGGTGACGGTCAGCGGGTCGCCGACGATGCCGTAGCTCGGCGCGCGGGCGACCACCAGCCGGCGGTCCTGCTCGTCCCGCTCGCCGGTCAGCAGGATGTGCGCCGGATCCGGCAGCCCGGCGCCGGCCGCATTATCGGGAATATCGTGGATCTGCCCGTCGGTCAGCATGATGACCCCGGCCAGGCGGCGCGGCGGGACGTCGGCCAGCAGGCGCGACAGGGGATCGACGGCCCTGGTGCCCTCGTCGGCCGCCGCGATGGATTTGTGGCGCAGTGTCAACTCGCGGACTTCCAGCGTGTCCTCCTGCTTGCCCAGTTCCTCACGGATTTGTTCCAGCGCTTCCGCCATGCGCGCGCGCCGTTCGCCGATTCCCTGGCTCGGCGTTTCGTCCACCACGATCGCCGCCACATCCTTCAGCGGGTCGCGCTCTTCCTCGACCAGCGACGGGTTTGCCAGCGCGCCCAGGATCGCCAGTGCCGCCAGCATGCGCCAGCCCGTGCCGCGCGCCCGGAACCATACGCCCGGCAGGAAAGCGATAAGCGACAGGGTCGCCAGGAATGCGATGGCCAGCCAGGGCAGCAGTGGGGCGAACTGGATGGAGGTGACCGACATCGCTACTGCCCCAACCGTTCCAGGATGGCGGGCACATGCACCTGGTCGGACTTGTAATTGCCGGTCAGCGTGTACATCACCAGATTGACGCCGAAGCGGAAGGCCATCTCCCGCTGGGGCTCGCCGCCTGGCACCGCCGGATAGAGCGGCAGTCCGGAATTGTCCAGCGCCCAGGCGGATGCCCAGTCATTGCCGCCGACGATGACCCGCGACACGCCGTCATTGACGCGCTCGCCGGGCTGTTCCACCCAGACGCGATCGCCGGCCCAGCGGCCGGGAAAGTCCTGCGTCAGGTAGAAGGCCTTGGTCAGCACATGGTCGACCGGGACCGGCAGCAGGCGCGGGATATCCAGGCCCTGCGCCAGTTCCCGCATGCGCTGGGTTCCCGGGCCGGCGCCGGCGCCGCCGTAATTGCCGTCGCGGGTGTCGAACAGGATGGTGCCGCCGGTCTCCATGAAAAGGTTCAGTCGTGCGACCGTTTCCGGCGCCAATGGGGGCTGTTCCGGCGTGATCGGCCAATAAAGCAGGGGGTAAAAGGCCAGCTCGTCGCTGTCCAGCTTCACGCCCATCGGTTCGGCCGCTTCCACCGCGGTGCGCCGGTTCAGGATCAGGCTGAGCCCCTTCAGGCCGGCATGGCTGATCTCGTCGACGGACGGCACGCCGGTGATGACATAGGCCAGCCGCGTCGCCTGCGTCGCCTCAAGTATCCTTGCGTCGGCGTCTTGCGCGACCGCGGGCCCGGACGGCCAGGCGCCGGCCAGCAGCATGAACCCCGCCGCAAGCGACGCGGCGGCGCGCGCCGGCGGGCGGGCGAATCCGCGCATCGCCAGGGAGACCAGCCCGTCCAGCAGCAGCAGAATCAGCGCGGCGCTCAGCAGCCAGGGCTTGAGGTCGAATTCAGCGGTCTCGAAATAAGGCGAGGACGAAATACCCTCCGCCAGCGCAAGCGGTCCCAGGGCGCCGACCGTGGGACCCAAATTGAGCGCGCGACGTTCGGCCTCGGTACCGTAATAGCCTGGCGGCGTGCGCGGCCCGGGTGTGGCCTCGTCGAAAGCGCCGGCCTCGATGGGCGCGGCGATGGGCGGGGGGTCGACAAGGCGGCCGGCGCCATCCAACGCCATCAGCGGCGGCAGCGGGCGCTTCGAGTCTGTCTCGCCGGCCACACCCCGGCTCATCGCCACGGTGCGCTCCAGCAACTCCACGAACAGGCCCGACATGGCCAGGTTCGACCATTCGGGACCGCCGGTGGTGTGAACCAGGACCAGCCAGCCCTTGCCGCGGCGTTCGGCGGTCACCAGCGGCGTGCCATCCTGCAGCCGCGCCCAGGTTTTCGAGGGCAGATCGATCGAGGGCTCGGCCAGGATCTGGCGCGAAACGCGCACATCCTCGGGAATCGCCAGCCCATGGAACGGACTCTCGGAATCGAACGGGGCCAGCCGCGCCGGCTCGGTCCACAGCATCGCGCCGCCCAGCGTACGACCGCCGCTGCGCAGCGTCACCGGCACCAGCCCGTCGTCGCCTTGCTCGGCCAGGCGCGGTCCGGCGAAACGGACCGCCATCCCGCCCTCGCGAATCCAGCGATTCAGGGCCTGGACCCCTGTCGAAACAAGGCCATGTCCGTCGGGTAGCATGATCGCGGCGCGATTGGCGGCGATCATATTCTCCAGGGGGCCACGCTGGATCTCGCCGAAGGGCGCGAGCGCCCGCTCGATATAATAAAGCTCGTCCAGCAGCGACAGGTCGGCATCAAGTGAACTCGCCGCGACAATGCCCACCGGCCGCCGCCGCCAGCGCTCGTCCAGCAGCGCGACGGCACCCGCCGTGCCGGCATTCTCGATCTCGATCCGCACGATCTCGTTGCGCAGTTCTACCGGCAGGTCGATGGTGGCTGTCGCGGTTTCCTTGCTCGCAGCAAAACGCAGATCTTCGCCCGCCAGAACGCGGCCATCCGCCGCGAACGCCCGCAGCCGCGCGACTTGTTCGGCCCCGGCAACGGCCCGGCGCGCGGTCACCTCGAAGGCACCGGCGCCGGCTTCCGGCGGCAGCAGAACCGCCGGCAGGAAACTGGCCGGATCGGCCAGCACATGCAGCCGCGCCAGACGCCGCAGTCCTTCCGAAAGCGGTGCCGCCCCGTCATCCTGCAGGCCGTCGCTCAGCCAGACGATCAGCCCGATCTCGCGGCCTTCCAGACCGTCGAGCGACTGCGCGGCGGCCAGCCGGTCTACCGGCCATGGTTTCGGCTGCAGCGCGCCAGCCAGGCTTTTGGCGGCCGCCGCGCGCATCAGGCCGCTTGGCGCCGGCGGCTGGCCCGCTTCGCCCGGCGCGGTGGACAGCATGATAATCGGCCGGTCGGCGCGGTCGGCGCGGTCGATCAGGGTTCCCAGCGCCTTTTGCCGCCGGTCCCAGCCAGCGGCCGATGCCCAGCCGTCGTCGACCACCAGCAGGATCGCGCCCTTGCCGCCAAGCGGTCCGCCGGGATTGAACAGCGGATGGGCCAGCGCCAGGATCAGCAAGGCGGCAATGGTCAGGCGGAGCAGGATCAGCCACAGCGGCGCCGAAGCCGGGGTTTCCTCCTCCGAATGCAGGCCGAACAACAGGCGGACCGGCGGGAACCGGACGATCCGGGGTGCCGGCGGGGTGATGCGCAGCAGCCACCACAGCGCCGGCAGCAGCAGCAGGGCCAGCAGGATAGCGGGCGAGGCGAAGGCGATGGGGCCGATCTCGTACATCGCCTAACGCCTCAGCCTGTCGGACGCGCCGGCCATTGCCGTATAGAGCGGCAGCAGCGCCGTCTGTGGCGGCCGGTCGGTATGGTGAATGATGAAGCCCCAGCCGGCGCGGTGCGCGATCTCGCCGATCGCCTCGCGGTGGCGGGCCAGGCGCTCGCGGTAGCTTACGCGGATATTCTCCACCCGGCCCAGCAATGTCTGGCCCTCGCCCTCGAACCCGGCGAAGCGGACGCGGCCGCTAAAAGGCAGACTTTCCTCGGCGGGGTCCAGAATCTGCACCATCTGGCCCCGCACCCCACGCCCGGCCAGGCCAGAGACCGTCGCCTGTATCTCCTCCAGCTCCGACAGGAAATCGCCGAACAGCACCAGATGGGCCGCACGCGGCAGGGGTGCGGCAGGCGGCAGGCTGAGGCCGTCCGGGGTGTCGCCGAGCAAGGTGTCGGCCAGCCGGTTGAAACCCGCGCGGCCGGTGGCCGGCAGCTGGCCGCTGCCCAGCAGCGCCACCCGTTCGCCGCCGCGCACCAGCAATGCCGCGGTGGCCAGCAGCAACAACTCGGCGCGTTCCAGTTTCGGGGGCAGTTCGGCGCCCGAGGCATAGTCCATCGATGGCGAGGAATCGCGCCACAGCCATATGCTCTGCGCGGCTTCCCATTCGGTTTCGCGCACGAATACGGCTTGTGATTTCGCGGTTTGGCGCCAGTCGATGGCCGTTGTCGAATCGCCGGGCTGATAGCGGCGGAACTGCCAGAAGGTTTCGCCCTGGCCGACGCGCCGGCGGCCATGCACGCCCTGTGCCACGGTCTGGGCCACGCGTTCAGCCTCGACCAGCAGCGGCGGCAGCGCGCTGCCCAGCCGCTCGGCTTCCTGTCTGGGCGCGGCGCCCGCTTTCTTGCGTATAACCCCCTGCATTCGTCCCAATCGGGTTCAGGCCAGCGGTTCGATGAGGCGCTGGACGATCTGCTCGATGGTTACGCCCTCGGCACGCGCGGCGAAATTAAGCGCCATACGGTGGCGCAGCACCGGTTCGGCCAGCGCCACGATATCGTCCGTCGATGGCGCCAGACGGCCGTCCATTACGGCGCGGGCGCGGCAGGCCAGCATCAGCGCCTGGCTGGCACGCGGTCCCGGCCCCCAGGCGACATGCGCTCGGATTTCCGGAATATCACTGGTTTCGGGCCGGCCGGAACGCACGATGGAAAGAATGGCCTCTGCCACCTTCTCGCCGACCGGCACCTGGCGAACCAGCCTCTGCGCCGCGATCAGCGAAGCTCCGTCGAACACGGCGTCCGCGGTCTCTTCCTCAAGCCCTGTTGTGACCATCATCATGCGTCGCTCGGCCGCCTCGTCCGGATAGCCGACATCGATCTCCAGCAGGAAACGGTCGAGCTGAGCCTCCGGAAGCGGATAGGTGCCTTCCTGCTCGAGCGGGTTCTGGGTCGCGAGCACATGGAAGGGCGCGGGTAGCGCATGGTAATGGCCGGCGACCGAAACCCGGTGTTCCTGCATCGCCTGTAGTAGCGCCGACTGCGTGCGCGGGCTGGCCCGGTTGATTTCGTCGGCCATCAGCAACTGGCAGAAGACAGGCCCCTGGATGAAGCGGAAACTACGCTTGCCGGTTTCCGATTCCTCCAGCACTTCCGATCCCAGGATGTCGGCCGGCATCAAGTCGGGGGTGAACTGCACCCGCCGTTCGCCCAGCCCCAGGACGGTGCCCAGCGTTTCCACCAGCTTCGTCTTGCCCAGGCCCGGCACGCCGACCAGTAGCGCGTGGCCGCCGGACAACAGGGTGATCAATGTCTGTTCGACGATTTCATGCTGGCCGAAAATCACCCGCGCTATATTCTCGCGGGCGATGGATATTCTGCCGCCCAGAGTCTCGATCTCGCCGGCCAGTCGGCCAGCCTCGGCATCCGCAGCGGGCGGGGACATGGGGTTGTTGACTTCCATATCGCTCACATTTTTTTCCCAGGTTACGATTCCATAATAAGCATTGGATTATTAATATAACAGGAATATGGCGATGCAATGAGCAGACAAGACCCGAATCGAGATAAAGTGACCGGCCCGCCGGCGGGCAGGACCGATTCATTGCCGCTGTCGGCCGATGGATCCGGCGAGTTTCCGATCCGGATCGCGCGTGACGGCACATGGTTCTATCGCGATTCGCCGATTCAAAGAAAGGAACTCGCCAAGCTGTTTTCGACCGTATTGTGGCTTGACGAGGACGGTCGCTACTGGCTGAAAACACCTGTGGAACAGGGCGTTATCCAGGTAGAGGACGCGCCCTTCACGGCCGTGGAGCTGGAAGTTGCCGGCCGCGGGCGGGACATGGTCCTGAAGTTCCGCAACAATTTCGACGACTGGGTGACGGCGGATGCGGACCATCCGATCAGGGTCGATCAGGACCCTGAAACAGGGGAGCCCTCGCCCTATATAAAAGTACGCAACAATCTGGAGGCGCTGATCCTGCGGCCCGTATTTTACGAGCTCGTGGAACTCGCCGCCCCGGTCGAACGCTACGGCAGGACGGTTCTGGGTGTCTGGAGCGCCGGCGAATTCTTTGAATTGGGGGAAGGCTAAATCTGTCGATGTTGCCGCATGACAAAATCCTTGAACGCATTGCCCGTGCGCCCGAAACGCGTGCGGTGCGTCGCGGCGACCACGATCTGAACCCGGGCATGGGGCCGAAAGGCCCCCTGACACCCGCAGCCGTACTGGTGCCGCTGGTGTTGCGTCCCGGCGGGCCGACGATCCTGCTGACCCAGAGAACCGACCACCTGCACGATCATGCGGGGCAGATAAGCTTCCCCGGAGGCAGGATCGAGGACAGGGACGCCACGCCGGAAGCGGCTGCCCTGCGCGAGGCGGAGGAAGAAGTCGGGCTGGATCCATCGCGGGTCGAACTGGTCGGCCGGCTGGATACCTATGTGGTGCGAACCGGATTCGAGGTGACGCCGGCGGTCGGTATCGTGCGCCCCCCCTTCGATGTCAAACCCGACCCCTTCGAAGTGGCGGAGGTATTCGAGGTGCCACTCGCTTTCATCCTGAACCGCGACAACCACGAGCGCCACAGCCGGGAATACAAGGGCGCGCGGCGCTTCTTTTACGTCATGCAGTATGAAGATCGGTATATCTGGGGCGCGACGGCCGCTATGCTGGTCAATCTCGTCGATATCCTGGACACGCCATGATCAAGAAATTCCTGACTTTCGTTGTGCCGTTCATCGCCCCGACGGTCGCCTATATCATCTGGGTCTATTTCAGGCAGGAACGCCAGGATGCGGCCGCCCAGGGGCGCCGCCTGCCGCCCTGGCAGAACTATCCCTGGACCTGGCTGGTGACGCTGGGCGCCTTGCTGGCTGCGATCACGATCGTCCTTTTCGGTTCCTTCAACGGTGCCGGGACCGACGCCGAATACCGCCCGGCACGTTATGAGGACGGCAAATTGATCCCCGGCGAATTCGTCGACAAAGAGGAACGAGCGCCCGAATAGGTGGGCTGCCCGCAAAAAGCTTCCGGCCCATGACAGAATTGCAGATCGAACCGCAGCCCTGGATGACATCGCCGCAGACCCGGGCGGTGCTGGGGGCGCTTGCCGCCGGTGGGATCGGGGTGCGGTTCGTTGGCGGCTGCGTGCGCGACGCTGTGATCGGCCGCAAGATTTCCGACATCGACCTGGCTACCGACGCTCCGCCGCAACGGGTTGTGGAGTCTCTGGAGGCGTCCGGCCTGAAGGTGATTCCCACGGGCCTTGCCCACGGCACGGTTACTGCCGTGTCGGGCGGCGCGCCTTACGAGATCACCACGCTGCGCCACGACGTGGAAACCGACGGGCGGCGCGCAATCGTCGCCTTCACTGACGACTGGGAGGCGGATGCTGCGCGGCGCGACTTCACTATGAACGCCCTGTCGCTGGAACCCGGTGGCCTGCTGCACGATCCCTTCGGCGGGATCGATGATCTGCGCGCGGGCCGCGTCCGCTTCGTCGGCGACCCGCGCCAGCGGCTGACCGAGGATGTGCTGCGGCTGCTGCGTTTTTTCCGCTTCCACGCCCATTACGGCAAGCCGCCACCGGATGGCGAGGCATTGGCGGCCTGCCGCGACATGGCGCATCTGCTGCCGCAGCTGTCGGCGGAACGGGTGCGAGTCGAACTCTTGAAAATGATGTCGGCGCCTGACCCGGCGCCGGTGATCCGGCTGATGCGTGACGAAGGCGTGCTGGACCATTTCCTGGCCCAGGCGACGGCCATCGACCGGCTCGACCGGATGGTGGCGATCGAGGCCGGCCTGGGCCTGTGCGATCCCTTGCGGCGGCTGGCTGCCCTTTTGCCGGTGGACGCCGATACCGCGCGGCATCTGGCGCAGGGTTTGCGGCTGTCCAACAGCGAGCGCGACCGCCTTGTGGCCATGGCCGCGTCGGAAATCGCTTTGTCGCCCGCCCTCGACGATTCCGCCCGCCGCCGCGCTCTCTATGCGGTTGGCGCGGCGGCCTGGCCCGATCTGGTGCTGTCGGCCTGGGCCGCGGGCCATGACAAGCCGGACAACAAGGACTGGCAGACCCTGTTCAACGAAACGCAGGATTGGAAGCGGCCAGAATTCCCGCTCACCGGACGGGACGCAAAAAAACTGGGCGTTGAGCAAGGCGCCGCCGTCGGCGAACTGTTGCGCGCGGCCGAGGCCTGGTGGATTGAGGGCGATTTCCGCGCGGATCGGCAGGAATGTCTCGCCTGGCTAGCCCGTCAGGTGGGTTAATTTGGTTCGTCGTCCTGCTTGGCGCGCGCGAGGCTGCCTCGAAGTTCACGCACCGGCAGGCCGTCATTATAGCGCACGAAGCTCAAATCCATGCCCAGCTCGGTCAGGGTCCTTTCGAAGACGCGCAATTCGTAATGGCCGTCCGCCAGCAGGTTCATGGCGTAGACGCCGAGAGTACGGCCGCGGACGCTGGCCCAGGCCAGCGTGTCGCCTGCCATCAGGTCCGGATCGCGTTTTTCGGAAAACATGCTCTTGCGGACCATCGGCTCAAAGACGTGCGGCGTGCCGGTTCGCACGAAAACCTGGGTTTCCGCACGCCATTTCACGTCCTTGACCGCGCGCCTCGGGCCGGTCCGGATCACGGTCGAAGTATAAATCGAAAAGCCGTTCCTGATCGGATTTATGCTAACGATGATATCACGAAACTGCGCGGGTTCCTCGATCATGGCCTCGCCGACATAGGCGCCGAAGAATTCCTCGATGGCGGCATCCGGACTGTCCGCCCGGGTCGGCGGTGCCAGGACCAGCAGGGCCAGCAAGGCTGTCGCGGCGATCCGCGGGAAATGGCGTTCAGCGGTCATAACGTTTCAGCCTGGCTTTCGATTCCAGAGGCTCCGAGCCGCTTCGCAAATGGCGGATAACCATGTCGACTCCGCCTTCCGCGGGCGTGTAGATATAGGTGTAGATATCGTACCCGCCGTGGAATCCGACCCGCATTGAGTAGACGATCAGGCTGTCGCCTTCGAGGCGGGCCCAGTAGGCCGGGTTGCCGTCCAGGATTCTTCCCCCGGCTTCCGATCGGAACATTTTTCCGTCCGGCGATTTCTGGAAACCGATCCTGTCGCGCCCAGACCAGGTAATAGTGAATCCGCCGCGTTCGCCCTGTAGTATCATCGTAAATTCGCCGGATATTTCGCTGGCCGCGCCGGTAACCGTGCCCCGGAATTTTCCCTGCAGATCCTCGGGAACCGTCTTGCTCGCCGCGGCCGCTGGGGCGGCAAGGGAGAACATAATCACCCCGGCCCCCATAAGGACGGAAAGACTGCGACTGATGCATCGATTGCCGAACATGGGCCCGTTCACCGTCCGATTTACGCCACTAGAATTTGCGCCACTAGACTAGCCTCAAACGGGTCTTAAGGCCAGCGTGCTTCAGGGGGCATCGACATCAGGATCGCATCGACATTGCCGCCCGTCATCAGCCCGAACTTCGTGCCGCGGTCATACAGCAGGTTGAACTCCACGTAGCGCCCGCGTCGGACAAGCTGGTGTTCGCGCTCCTCCTCGGTCCACTCCCGGTTCACATGGCGCCGGACGATTTCCGGGTAGACCCGCAAAAAGGCCTTGCCCACATCCCGGGTGAAGGCGAAATTCGCCTGCCAGTCATCATCGAGATAGTCGTAGAAAATCCCGCCGACACCGCGCGGTTCGTTGCGGTGCTTCAGGAAGAAATACTCGTCGCACCATTTCTTGAACTTCGGGTGATAGTCGGGGTCGTGGGCGTCGCAGGCGGCCTTCAACGCGGCGTGGAAGCTTTTCGTGTCGGCCTCGTCGGGGACCATCGGAGTCAAATCGGCGCCGCCGCCGAACCAGGCTTTTGAGGTTACGATATGCCTGGTGTTCATATGCACCGCCGGCACCAGGGGCGACTGCATATGGGCGACCAGCGATATGCCGCTGGCCCAGAACCGGGGATCTTCCTTTGCGCCGGGGATTTCTTCGCGAAATTCTGCGGAAAACTCGCCATGGACGGTAGAGATATTGACGCCGACCTTTTCGAACACACGGCCATGCATCACCGACATCACGCCGCCGCCGCCCTTGCCGGAACGGTCGGGACGTTCCCAGGGCGTTTGCTTGAATCGGCCGGCCGGGCGGTCGGACAGGGGGCCGGTCAATTCGTCCTCCAACGCCTCGAAGGCGTCGCAGATCCTGTCGCGAAGTTCCGTGAACCAGGCGCGGGCCGTTTCCTTCCGTTGTTCCGTATCGTCCATTTCTAACCCTCTTCCTCCGGAAATCCGTCCGTCTGGCGCAAGGCCTCGCCCAGCACGATTGCTGCGGCCAGCGCCACATTGATCGACCGCAGGCCGGCACTCATGGGAACCCGTACCCGCGCGTCGGCAGCCTCGTGCACCTCGTCCGGCACGCCGGCGCTCTCGCGCCCCAGCAGCAGGCAGTCGCCAGCCTGAAAGGCGAAACGGGTATGGGGGATAGACCCCTTCGTCGTCAACAGTATCAGGCGCCCGCCCGCAGCCCGGCGCGCTTCCCGGAACGAACGCCACGACGGATGGCGCAGCGGCGTTATCCGGTCCAGGTAATCCATCCCCGCGCGGCGTAGATGCCTGTCCGACCAGACGAAGCCGCAGGGTTCGATAATGTCCAAGCCAACCCCCAGGCAGGCGGCCAGCCGGATCATGGCGCCGGTATTTTGGGGAATATCAGGCTGGTAAAGGGCGAGGCGCATCGTCGCAGTTTCTGGATTATTGTTGAAATCGGCCGTCGCGAGCTTTGCTTTCGCGATGTTTTTGCATTATACGGTCCGCGGCGCGGCGGGACAGTACTCACCGTTGCGCCACGGGAAAATGTTTCGGTCAGGCTCGCACTTCGCGGGCCGTACACCCATTGACGAGGACATAAAGCATGGCGGACGAAGTTCAGACGCCGGAATCGGACGACGAAGGTGCGCGCCGGCGCGAATTTCTGTATCTGGCGACCTTGGGCGTCGGCGCGGTCGGCGCGGCGGCCTTCGCCTGGCCCATTATCGATAGCATGAATCCGGCAGCCGATGTGTTGGCGCTGTCCAGCGTCGAAGTCGATCTCGGCCCCATCCAGGTGGGTCAGAGCATCACCGTCAAATGGCGCGGCAGGCCGGTATTCATCCGCCGCCGCACACCTGACGAAATCAAGGCGGCCCGCGTGGCCGAACTGGCGGAGCTGATCGACCCGCAGCCGGATGAAGAACGTGTCCAGCAGCCGGAGTGGCTGATCCTGGTCGGCGTCTGCACCCATCTGGGCTGCATCCCGCTGGGCCAGAAATCCGGCGAGCCGAGGGGTGACTATGGCGGCTGGTTCTGCCCCTGCCACGGCTCGCATTACGATACTTCCGGCCGCATTCGTTTCGGCCCGGCGCCGAAGAACCTCGAGGTTCCGGGATATACCTTCCTCGACGACAGCACCGTTCGAATCGGTTAAGGGGGCAGGACAATGGCGACCAAGACCGAATTCAACAATCCCGTGATCCGCTGGGTGGATGAGCGTCTGCCCGTCTTCACCTATCTGGATCACGAGTACAATCAGTTCCCGATGCCGAAGAACCTGAATTACTGGTGGAACTTCGGCGCGCTGGCCTCCGTCGCGCTGGTGGTGATGATCCTCACCGGCATCATGCTGGCCATGCAGTACACGGCGCATGTGGATCTGGCCTTCGAGAGCGTCGAGCGCATCATGCGCGACGTGAATTACGGCTGGCTGCTGCGCTATATCCATATGAACGGCGCGTCGATGTTCTTCATCGTCGTCTATATCCATTTGTTCCGCGGCCTTTATTACGGTTCCTACAAGGCGCCGCGCGAATTGCTGTGGATGTTGGGCGTGGTCATCATTCTGCTGATGATGGCGACCGCCTTCATGGGCTATGTGCTTCCCTGGGGCCAGATGAGCTTCTGGGGCGCCACCGTCATCACCAACCTGTTCTCGGCGATCCCCATTGTCGGCGACTGGATCGTGACCTGGCTGTGGGGCGGTTTCTCGGTCGACAACCCGACCCTCAACCGCTTCTACGCGCTGCATTACCTGATGCCCTTCGTCCTCTTCGCCGTGGTCGGGCTGCATGTGGTGGCGTTGCATGTAAACGGGTCCACCAATCCGACGGGCGTCGAAGTACAGTCGCCGCGCGATACGGTCAGCTTCCATCCCTACTTCACCGCCAAGGACTCGGTGGGGCTGGTGGCGTTCCTGTTCGTCTTCGCGGCCTTCGTGTTCTTCGCGCCGAACTTCTTCGGCGAGCCGGACAACTACATCAAGGCGAACCCGTTGCAGACGCCGCCGCATATCGTGCCGGAATGGTACTTCCTGCCGTTCTACGCGATCCTGCGCGCGGTGCCGGACAACTTCATCGGCGCCTGGATGGGCTTTACGCTGATCAGCGCCAAGCTGGCAGGCGTGATCGCGATGTTCGGTTCCATCGCGGTGCTGTTCCTGCTGCCCTGGCTGGATACGTCGAAAGTGCGCAGCGCCCGCTTCCGGCCCTGGTACAAGTGGTTTTTCTGGTTATTCCTGCTCGACTGCCTGCTTTTGGGATATATCGGCTCGCAGCCGGCGGAAGGCATTTTCATCTGGATCGGCCGGGGCGCGACCGCGTGGTATTTCGCGCACTTCCTGGTCTTCTTCCCGCTGCTGGGCTGGTTCGAGACGCCGAAACCCTTGCCGACAAGTATCAGCGAACCGGTGCTGAAGGAGGATTCGTGATGCGGATGAAGGTTCTTGTCATTGCCGCGGCGTTCCTCGCCGGAATTTCCACGGCGCATGCGGCGGGCGAAAAGATCGAACTTCCCGACGTTGAATGGTCTTGGGAGGGCCCCTTTGGCACATTCGACAAGGCGCAGCTTCAGCGCGGCCTGCAGGTCTATACCGAAGTCTGCGCAACCTGCCACAGCCTCAACCTGTTGGCCTACCGTGATCTTGCGGCGCTGGGTTACGGCGAGGAAGAGATCAAGGCCTATGCCGCCAATTACGAAGTCGAGGACGGCCCCGACGATGCCGGCGAGATGTTCACGCGCGTCGCCATCCCGTCGGACCGTTTCCTGCCGCCGTTCCCCAACGAGAACGCGGCGCGCGCGTCGAACAACGGCGCCTATCCGCCGGACCTGTCGCTGATGACCAAGGCCCGCAAGAATGGTGCGAATTACCTCTACGCGATGATGATCGGCTATTCCGACGAGATTCCGGAGGATGTGGCGCTGATGGAAGGGATGAACTACCAGAAATATTTCGCGGGCCATCAGATCGCCATGCCACAGCCTCTCTATGGCGACGACATTGAATATGCCGACGGCACCGAGGCGACGCTGGAGCAGGAAGCCAGGGACGTCACCGCCTTCCTGGCCTGGGCCGCCGAGCCGGAGCTGGAGGACCGCAAATCCATGGGCATCAAGGTACTGCTGTTCCTGGGCGTGCTGTTCGTGATGGTAATTGCGGTCAAGAAAGCCGTCTGGCGCAACGTCAAGCATTAGGCCGCATCGGCGAGAGTCATCGAACGGGCCGCGGGCGCAATTCCGCGGCCCTTTCTTTATGTTCATTGCCGGTTGATCCGGACCGTGTAACGCCCGATACTCCGGCGATTGCGAGGTTTTAACGGATTTCAAGGAGACAGGGATGAGCGAACCCGGCACACCGCCGGTCATCGGGATTATCGGCGGCAGCGGCATCTACGACATGGACGGGCTTGAAAAGGTTGAATGGCGCCGGGTCGAAGGCCCCTTCGGCGCGCCGTCCGACGAACTGATGTTCGCCGAGTTCCAGGGCCAGAGGATGGTGTTCCTGCCGCGCCATGGCCGTGGCCATCGCATCCCGCCTTCCGAAATCAATTTCCGCGCCAATATCGATGCGCTGAAGCGCAGCGGCGTGACCGAGATATTATCCCTGTCGGCCGTCGGTTCGCTACGTGAGGAATTGTCCCCGGGGACCTTCGTTATCGTCGACCAGTTTATCGACCGAAGTTTCGCGCGGGTGAAGTCCTTCTTTGAGGCCGGCATGGTCGGCCATGTATCGATGGCCGATCCCGTTTGCCGGCGGCTCGCCGGGCATCTCGAAGCGGCCGCCGCCGCGGCCGGGATCGCGTCCGTCAGGGGCGGGACCTATCTGGTTATGGAAGGCCCGCAATTCTCGTCGCGCGCCGAATCCGAGCTTTATCGAAGCTGGGGCTGCGACGTTATCGGCATGACCAACATGCCGGAGGCCAAGCTCGCCCGCGAAGCCGAAATCTGTTACGCAAGCGTCGCCATGGTTACGGATTACGATTGCTGGCATCCCCATCATGACGACGTCACCGTCGATGCAGTTATCAAGGTGCTGCTGGAGAACGCCGAGAAAGGCCGTGCGCTGGTCCGCCATGCGGCGCCCCTGCTGGCCGGCCGGACGCATAGCTGCGGCGCCGGATGCCACCGGGCGCTGGACGCCGCCCTGATCACCGCGCCGGAGTCGCGCGACCCCGCGGTGCTCGCCAAGCTCGATGCGGTCGCTGGAAGGGTGCTGGACGGCTGAGTTGGCAGACAGCGCCGCGGCGAGCGCGGCCGCGCCGTTCTCCGGAATGGGGTCGCACGGCGCTGGTCATGCGCTACCCTATAGTGCCGGCCAGGAATTCCATCGTCCGCCGGCGGGCGGTTGCCGAAGCGTCTGTGTCGTAGCTACCCCGCTGGTCGCAGTTGAAGCCGTGCCCTGCGCCATCATAGACATGGATGGGAACATCCGGCTGCGCGGTGCGGATCGCCTCGACCGCATCCATGGGAATGCTGCCGTCCTCGCTGCCGAAATGCATCAGCACCGGACATCTGGCGGATTCGTCCCTGAAATCGTTGATCTGGCCACCGTAATAGCAGACCGCGGCGGCCAACCCGTCCAGCCGCGTCGCCGCCAGCCAGGCCAGCGAGCCGCCCCAGCAATAGCCGACGACGCCAGTCTTCAGGTCGGATAATTTACCGATGGCCGCCCGGATATCGAGCAGCGGTCCGTCCCAATCCATCTGCCCCTTTAGCTCCCGCCCGCGCGCCACGTTTTCGGCATCGTACGCCAGTTCCACCCTGCGCTCGACCCGATCGAACAGGGCCGGTGCGATTGCCTTGTACCCGTCCGCCGCGAAGCCGTCGGCGACAGCGCGGATATGCGAATTGATCCCGAAAATCTCTTGGACGACGACGATACCGCCGCGCGGCGCGGCTTCGGGTTCAGCGACATAGGCCGCCAGTTCGTGGCCGTCCGAAGCTTTAAGCTGGATTGTCTCGCCCATCTATTCCTCCCTGATTCCAGACGCCGATCAACCGCTATCACACATTGAAGCGGAAATGGAAGATATCGCCGTCGCGCGCAACGTAGTCCTTGCCCTCCAGCCGCATGCGGCCGGCATCCTTGGCGCCCTGTTCGCCGCCGGAAGCTACGAAATCGTCGTATGAAATCGTTTCCGCGCGGATGAAACCCTTTTCGAAGTCGGTATGGATGACGCCGGCGGCTTCCGGCGCTTTCGCCCCGCGGCGCACCGTCCAGGCGCGGGCTTCCTTCGGCCCAACGGTGAAGAACGTGATCAGATCCAGCAGCCCGTAACCGGCGCGGATGACCCGGGTGAGGCCCGTTTCCTCCAGCCCCAGCGACTCCAGGAATTCCTGCTTTTCCGCATCCGAATCCAGTGATGCGACCTCGGCCTCGATCGCCGCCGAGATCACCACCCAGGCCGCGCCGGTCTGTTCCGCGCGCGCCGCCACCCTGGCCGACAGTTCGTTGCCGTCCGCCGCGCTTTCCTCGTCCACATTGCAGACATAAAGCATCGGCTTCGCGGTCAGCAATTGCAGCATCTCGAAGGGCTTCTCTTCGGCTTCCTCAAGCGCGACCTCACGGGCGGGCCGGCCTTCGCGCAGCAGCACCAGCGCCTTTTCCATGATGGCAACCTGCCCCTTCGCTTCCTTCTCGCCGCCTTTGGCGCGCTTCTCCAGGGGCGCGATGCGGCGTTCCAGACTTTCCAGATCGGCCAGCATCAGTTCGGTTTCCACCGTGTCGGCGTCGCGGATCGGGTCCACGTCGCCTTCGACATGGGTGACCTCGCCCTCGAAACAACGCAGCACATGCACGATGGCGTCGACCTCGCGGATGTTGGCCAGGAACTGGTTGCCCAATCCCTCACCCTTCGAAGCCCCGCGCACCAAGCCGGCGATATCCACAAACTCCAGAAAGGTCGGGATTACTTTGGCTGACTTGGCCAGCGTCGCCAGCGTCTCCAGCCGCTCGTCGGGCACCGCCACGCGGCCGGTGTTCGGCTCGATGGTGCAGAACGGATAATTCGCGGCCTCCGCGGCCGCGGTCTGTGTCAGCGCATTGAAAAGCGTCGACTTGCCGACATTCGGCAGGCCGACGATTCCGCATTTGAAACCCATGGAAAAACCTCAATCGTCGAGACGGGGCACTGCTTAGAACATTGCCTCTTTCCGGTCAATCCGGGTCCGGATTTCCGCCACAATGGGAGAGCGATAATAAGCAACTGTGGCGATCAGCGGGTTTGTTCGATGAATTCAGCAATGACTTACGGGGTTTTTCGGTTGTTCCTGCTCGCCGCCTTGCTGACATGGCTGGCGCAGCCGGCATCGGCCCTGACCTATCGCGAGGTAACCTATACCTGCCCGCTCGACGGCAGGACCTTCGCCTACCAGGCCGTCAATTCATACTCGCAGTTCGGCATGCAGCTTGACCTGCGGCCGACCGGTGCGCTGGTGGCGCCGATTCCGATGCCGGTCTGTCCGGACAGCGGTTTCGTCGTCTATCGCGACGATTTTGGCGACGAGGAGATTTCGCTGTTCCGCCGCCTCGTGCAGGCGCCTGAATACCGGGCGCTGCGCGAGGCGGAGACCGACTATTTCGTTGCGGCGCACCAGGCCGGCAAGCTGGGTGAAGACGCCTGGACGATTGCGATCCTGACGCTGCAGGCCACCTGGGAAGTCCAGGAGATGCCGGAAAGATACGGTCACTATGCGGCCCTGGCCATAACGAGGCTGGAGGAGGCCGGAAAGAACTATTCGCTCGACGGCGAGACCGGCGAGCAATGGTGGACGGTCAAGCTGCTCGTGGTGAACCTCTATCGTCGGTTGGGCGAGTTCGATACGGCAGCGAGATTGCTGGCCGCGTTGCCTTATTCTAAAGAATCCGAGGGTTCGAGTTTCCGCACCGTGGGCGAGCGCCTGGCGAACCTGATCGCGCGCAAGGAATCCGCCGCGGCCGAACTCGGCCCGGGGGAAGGTCAGTAGCAACCGCCGGTTATCCGACGTCTGATTCCGGCGCCTCGCCGCCTTCGGAGCGCGGCGGTTTGGGCGGAGGCGGGAAAATGTCGTGGGCGGCGCGGCTCATGAAGCTGTTCTCGTCGCCCTCCACCAGCAGGGGAATATGGGCCGCGATCGCATCGGTGATCCGCTCGACCATCGGCTGTTCCGCCTTTGCGAAATCGCTGAGAACATGGCCGTGGACGCGCGCCTTGTCGCCGGGATGGCCGATGCCGACGCGCACCCGCCGGAAGCCGTTGCCGATATGGGCGTCGATGCTGCGCAGGCCGTTATGCCCCGCATTGCCACCGCCCAGTTTTACCCTGATCTTGCCGGCCTTCAGGTCCAGTTCGTCATAGATGACGATGACCTGCGCCGGCTCCAGCTTGAAGAAGCGCAGAGCCTCGCCGACGGCGCGGCCGGACTCGTTCATATAGGTCATGGGTTTCATGACCAGGACCTTTTCGCCGGCGATACTGCCCTCGGCCACCATCGACTGGAAGCGCGAACGCCAGGCGCCAAAGGAATGGCGGCGGACGATCTCGTCCGCCGCCATAAAACCGATATTATGCCGGTTGCCGCGGTACTTGCGTCCAGGATTACCCAATCCAGCGATCAAAAAAGCCACACCGTCTCCTTCATCTACGGTCGCCTTTGTGTAGCGACCAAACCAGCGGTGCCA
>CAMYNJ010000025.1:0-28156 GCA_947259795.1 uncultured Alphaproteobacteria bacterium
CCGTCAGGCCCGTTTCGGGCTGGCTGCGCTGGCCGATTTTCCAAGCGCCGAAAGCGCGGTCTCGACGATGCCCGCCGCCGTCAGGCCGGCGTCCTCATACTGCTTTTCGGGTTTGTCGTGGTCCTGGAAGATGTCGGGCAGGGTCATGGGGCGGATCTTCAGGCCTTCGGTCAGGTCGTTGGCGGCGAGGAATTGTAGCACCTGGGCCGCGAACCCGCCGCTCGCGCCTTCCTCGATGGTGATCAGCACCTCGTGATCGCGCGCCAGCCGGCGCACCAGATCCTCATCCAGCGGCTTGGCGAAGCGCGCATCCGCCACCGTCGCCGGCAGCCCCCGCGCCGCCAGTTCGCCCGCGGCTTTCAGCGCTTCCTGCAGCCGCGCCCCGAAGCTGAGAATCGCGACGGTCGAGCCTTCGCGCAGTACCCGGCCCTTGCCGATCTCCAGCACCTCGCCGCGCTCCGGCAGGTCCACGCCGACGCCCTCGCCGCGCGGATAGCGGAAGGCCGAGGGCCGGTCGTTAATGGCCGCCGCGGTGGCCACCATATGCATCAGCTCCGCCTCGTCGGCCGCCGCCATCACTACGAAGCCGGGCAGGCAGCACAGATAGGCGATGTCGAAGGCGCCGGCATGGGTCGCGCCGTCGGCGCCGACCAGCCCGGCCCGGTCTATCGCGAACCGGACCGGCAACTTCTGCACCGCCACGTCGTGCACCACCTGGTCGTAACCACGCTGCAGGAAGGTCGAATAGATAGCCGCGAAGGGCTTATAGCCGGCCGCCGCCAGCCCCGCCGCGAAGGTCACGGCATGCTGTTCGGCGATGCCCACGTCGAAGCAGCGCTCGGGGAACCGCTCCATGAAACGGTCCAGCCCGGTGCCGGACGGCATGGCCGCGTTGATCGCAACAATCTTGTCGTCCAGTTCCGCCTGCCCGATCAGCCCTTTCGCGAAGACGCCGGTATAGGAGGGCGCGTTGGCCTTGCCCTTGACCTGCGCGCCGGTCACCACGTCGAATTTCGAAACGCCGTGATACTTGTCGTCTGATTCCTCGGCCGGCTTGTAGCCCTTGCCCTTCTGGGTCACCACATGGATCAGCACCGGCCCCTCTTCCTTCGAGTCTCGGACGTTCTTCAGCACCGGCAGCAGATGGTCCAGGTTGTGGCCGTCGATCGGGCCGACATAATAGAAGCCCATCTCCTCGAACAGGGTGCCGCCGGTCATCATGCCGCGGGCATATTCCTCCGCCCGCTTGGCCGCGGTTTCCAGGCCGCGCGGGAAATGCTCGGCCACGGACTTCGCCAGATTGCGCAGAGAAACGTAGGATTTCGACGAGATCAGCCGCGACAGGTAGGCGCTCATCGCGCCGACCGGCGGGGCGATCGACATATCGTTGTCGTTCAGGATCACGATCAGCCGGCTGTCCATCGAGCCGGCATTATTCATCGCCTCATAGGCCATGCCGGCGCTCATCGAGCCGTCGCCGATCACCGCGATGACATTGTTGTCCGCGCCGGCGAGATCGCGCGCCACGGCGAAGCCGAGCCCGGCCGAGATCGAGGTGGAACTGTGTCCCGTCCCGAATGCGTCATATTCGCTTTCCGAACGCTTGGTGAAGCCCGACAGCCCGCCGCCCTGGCGCAGCGTGCGGATGCGGTCGCGCCGCCCGGTCAGGATCTTGTGCGGATAGCATTGGTGGCCGACATCCCAGATCAGCACGTCGCGCGGCGTATCGAATACGTAATGCAGCGCCGTGGTCAACTCGACGACGCCCAGCCCCGCGCCCAGATGGCCGCCGGTCACCGAGACCGCGCTGATCATCTCCGCGCGCAGTTCGTCGGCGAACTGGCGAAGCTGGCGCTCGGACAGCACGCGCAGGTCTTCCGGCAGCCGGACCGTGTCCAGCAAAGGCGTCTTGGAGGTTTCGTTCTCGCTCAAATCAGTCTCCGGCTACTGCCCAGTAGTTAGCTCACGAACGGCGTTCGACAATATATGGCGCGACTTTGCGGAGAAAATCCGCCTTTTCGTCGAAAATAGCAAGATGGGCGGCGGCCTGTTCGACCAGCATGTTGGCTTGGGCGCGGGCGCGTTCGGGACCCAGGATCGACACGAAGGTCGCCTTGCCCTGGTTTGCGTCCTTGCCCACGGCCTTGCCGGTCTCCTCTTGCGTGCCTTCCACATCCAGCAGATCGTCGGCGATCTGGAAGGCGAGGCCAAGGTCGTGGGCATAGCCGCGCAGCGCCTCATGCTGGGCCTCGCCGGCCCGGCCCAGTATGGCGCCGGCCTCGCAGGCGAAACCGATCAATGCCCCGGTCTTCAACCGCTGCAGGCGCGTAATCTCGCCGATATCCACTTCGCCGCCGGCCGCCGAAAGGTCGATCATCTGCCCGGCCACCATGCCATGCGCCCCGGCGGCGCGCGCCAGCGCGGCGACCAGCCTGCAGCACACTTCCGGGTTGGAATGGGTGTCGGGATGGGACAGCACCTCGAAGGCCAGCGTCAGCAGCGCATCGCCGGCCAGGATCGCGGTAGCCTCGTCGAAGGCCTTGTGCACCGTGGGTTTGCCGCGCCGCAAATCGTCGTCGTCCATCGCCGGCAAATCGTCATGGACCAGCGAATAGCAATGGACCAGTTCGATCGCGGCCGCCGTGCGCAGCGCCGACTTGCGCGAAACAGAAAACAGTCCGGCCCCCTGCAGAACCAGGAAGGGCCGCAGGCGCTTCCCGCCGCCCAGCGCCGCATAGCGCATGGCATCGAACAGCCGGTGTTCCGGCTCGTCTTCGGATTGCAGAACCTTCTGCAGGGTGGCCTCGACATCGACGGCCGCACTGGCCATCGCCTGTTTCAAAGCATCCATAGGAAATCAGTCCAGGTCGGCGGGTTCGGCGGCGATCCCGCCGGCGGTCCGGGTGATCTTTTCGATACGGGCCTGGGCCTCGGCCAGCTTGGCCTCGCAATGCCGCTTCAGCGCGGCGCCCCGCTCGTATTTCTCGATGGCCCCGTCCAGCTCGACCTTGCCTTCTTCCAACTCTTTGACGATCTTCTCGAGTTCGGCCAGGGCGTCCTCGAATTTCATCTTCTTGATGTCATCGGGAATTTGCGCGTCGGTCATGGGTCCTCCTGTGACGGGCCGGAGTGTACTTCCCCGCGGGCGCGAGGCCAAGCCTGCTTGCGCAAAAATAAACCCCGGCTCAGCCCTGCATCAGCGTCTTTACATGGACCGCCACGGAACGGGCCAGCGCCCCCAGGTCGTAGCCGCCCTCCAATGTGGAGACGATGCGGCCTTCGCAATGATCGTCAGCAATCTTCATCAGTTTGCGCGTGATCCAGACGTAGTCCTCTTCGTTCAGCCGCAACGATGCCAGCGGGTCGGCCTCGTGAGCGTCGAATCCCGCGGAAATCAGCAGGAATTCCGGGTCGAATTCAACCAGCGCCGGCAGGATGATGCCTTCCCAGGCCTCGCGGAACTCACGGCTGCCGGATCCGGCCGCCAGCGGCGCATTGACGATATTGCCGGCGACGCCGCGTTCCGCCGCGCTGCCGGTGCCCGGATAGAAAGGCGACTGGTGCGACGAGCCGAAAAACAGGTTTTCGTCGTCCCAGAACATCGCCTGCGTGCCGTTGCCGTGATGCACGTCGAAATCGACCACAGCGACGCGCGTCAGCCCGTGTGCTTCCCGCGCCTGCAGGGCGCCCACGGCGACATTGTTGAAGAGGCAGAAGCCCATGGGCCGCGACGGTTCGGCGTGATGGCCGGGCGGGCGCACCGCGCAGAAGGCGTTGGCGGCCTCGCCCGCTATCACCGCATCGACCGCCGCGCAGGCCGCGCCCGACGCCCGCAGCCCCGCCTCGCCCGAGGCCGGGCAGACGGCGGTATCCGGGTCCAGCTGCACGAGACCCGATTCGGGTATGGCGGCCAGGAGACGGTCGACATAATCGCGCGGATGCACCCGAGCGATCTGGTCCAGATCCGCCTTCGGCGCCTCGCGCCGGTCCAGGCCGTCGAAAGCGTCCGCCTTCAGGGCCTCCATGATCGCGCGCAACCGGTCCGGGCTCTCTGGATGGCCAGCGCCCATGTCGTGCTCGATGCAAATCGGGTGTGAATAGAGGATCGTCGTCATCGCGTTTCCGTTTCGCCTGCTGCGACGGTGAGCATAGCAGCCCCGAATAATATTCCAAACGCTTCGCTGAACTTGTTTAAAACCGCTGAAATACAATATAAACTCTGACATATCGTCCAAAGGTCGGGCAGCGGACGATTTCGGTTTGAGAGGAAGGATACGCCATGCGCCTGGTTGGTTTTCGGGCGGGTATTGCCGTCGCCGTGCTGGCTGCGCTCAGTTTGTTGCATGGCGGCCCCGCGGCAGCCCAGGGCCAGGCGGCCCAGGTAGAGGTCGACGCGGTGATCGAGGCGCCGCTCAGCCAGACCATGCCGGTCATCGGCCGCTTCGTGGCGCGCCAGTCGGGCCCGGTGGCGGCCCTGGTCAGTGGGCCGGTCGAGGACATCCTCGTCGACGTCGGCGACCGGGTGGCCAAGGGCGATGTGCTGGTGCGTCTTTCGACCGATGTCACCGTGGGAATTCGCGATCTGCGAGAGGCGGAACTGAACGAGAAGAAGGCCGCGCTGGGGTCGGCCCAGGCGCAGTTGCGGCTTGCCAGACAGGAATTGGCCCGCCTCGAGAACCTTAAGAAATCGGCGGCCTTCAGCCAGGCCAGCTATGAGGACAAGCGCGCCGAGGTCGCCCGCTACCAGAGCAGCGTGGCCGAGGCGAATGCGTCGGTCGTGCGCGCCGAGGCCAATCTGGCGCTGGCGGCACTGGATATGAAGCGGTCCGAAACCAGGGCGCCCTACAACGGCGTTGTGGTGGCGCGCCAGGCGGTGGCCGGCGCCTATGTCAACACCGGCGCGCCCGTGGTCAGCCTAGTCAATGACGAGGATATGGAGATCGAGGCCGATGTGCCGGCCGACCGGCTGGCGGGCCTGGCCCCGGGTCGCGCCGTCAGGGCGACGCTGGACAGCGGCCGCAACGTGATGGCCGTGGTTCGCAGCATCATCCCGACCGAAAACGCCCTGACGCGCACCCGCCCGGTGCGCTTCACCCCGCAGCTCGCCGGCGACCCGCCCCCGACATTCGCCACCGACCAGAGCGTCACCGTGCTGCTGCCGGTGGGCCTGCCGCGCGATATCGTATCGGTTCACAAGGACGCGGTGATCGCGCGCGGCGCGGGCTACATCGTCTATGTGGTCGAGGAGGGCAAGGCCCAGGTCCGGCAGATTGAGATCGGCGAGGCTGTCGGGCCGCGCTTCGAGGTCGTGTCCGGCCTGGCCCCCGGCGACCTTGTCGTCACGCGCGGCAACGAACGCCTGGGGCCCGGCCAGGAAGTAACCCACAAGGGCATGGCCGGCGGGGAAGGGTAGCGCCGTGAACCTGATCCGCCATTCCATCCAGAGACCCACCGCGGTGATCGCCGCGGTCATAATGGCGGTGCTTTTCGGCCTGGTGGCGTTGCAGACCATCCCGATCCAGCTCGCCCCCGATGTCAGCCGTCCCGTCATCAGCGTGTCCACCAACTGGCCCGGCGCCGCCCCGGCCGAGGTCGAGCGTGAAATCCTCAACCCCCAGGAAGAGGCGCTCAAGGGCCTGCAAGGCCTGGAGAACATTGAAGGGGCGGCCCAGGACGGCCGAGCCCGGGTGACCTTGGAATTTTCGATCGACCAGGACATGGACAAGGCCCTGCTGCTGGTCGCCAACCGGCTGGACCGGGTCACCGGCTATCCCGAGGAGGCGGGCGAGCCGACGCTGGATACTGCCGGCTCGGAGGACAACCCGATCGCCTGGTTCCGGGTCGTCCTGGCGGACGGCAGCAAGCGGCCCATCCATACCTTCGGCAAGATCGCGGAAGACCTTATTCAGGAGCGGCTGGAGCGCGTTCCCGGCGTTGGCGGCGTCAATATTTATGGCGGCAGCGAACAGGAGATGCGGGTCATCGTGGACCCGGCGCGAATGGCGCAATACGGCCTCACGGTACCCGCGGTTGTCGACCGGCTGCGCGCGGCCAACGCCTCGATCAGCGGCGGCGACGTCGAGGAGGGCAAGCGCCGCTATATCGTGCGCACCGAGGGCGAATTCGAGACGCCCGAACAGGTGGCGGCCGTCGTTTTGCGAACCGGGCAGGACCCGGAGACCGGTCGCATCGCCCGGGTGACCGTGGGCGACATCGGCGATGTCGAATTCGGCTATTCGAAGCCGACGGCGACGATCCGCGCAAACGGGCGCCCGGCCATGGGCATGTCGGTGACTCGCGAGATCGGCGCCAACGTCATCGAAACGATGGCCGGCATAAGCGCCGCGGTGGACGAGTTGAACGAAGGGCCACTTCCCGCCGTCGGGATGGAGATCGAACAGGTCTATGACGAGACCGTCTATATCAACTCGGCCATCGATCTGGTGATCAAGAATATCTGGATCGGCGGCCTGCTGGCAGTAGCGATCCTGCTGCTATTCCTGCGGTCGGGCCGCGCCACCCTGGTCGTTGCGCTGGCGATTCCGGTTTCCGTCGTCGCGTCCTTCGTCGCCATGGCGATGTTGGGTCGCTCGCTGAACGTGGTCTCGCTGGCCGGCATAGCCTTTGCGGTCGGCATGGTGGTGGACGCCGCCATCGTGGTGCTGGAAAACATCTACCGCCTGCGCCAGCAGGGCCGGCCCGCGGTAAAGGCGGCCCATGACGGGGCCAGCCAGGTCTGGGGCGCGATCCTGGTCTCGGCGCTGACCACCGTCATGGTGTTCATCCCGATCATGGCGATGAAGCTGGAAGTCGGGCAGCTGTTCCGTGACATCGCGGTGGCGATCTCGGTGGCCGTGGTGCTGTCGTTGATCGTCTCGATAACCGTCATACCGGCGCTGGCCCAGCGGCTGTTGCGCCGTTCGGTCGGCGGGGCCGGCGCGGGCATCCGACTACCTGTCATCGATCATTTCGGCCGCGCCTTTATGGCGGGGCTGATGGGGCTGACGCGCGCGGTGGTGCGTTTCAAGCTGCTGGCCCTGTTCATCGTGGCGCTGGTCACTTCGGTAACCATGGCCGGCACCTGGTACTTTTTGCCGCCGCTGGAATATTTGCCCGAGGGCAACCGGAATTTCGTCTTCGGCATTATCCTGCCGCCGCCGGGCTACAATCTCGAAACGACCACCGGCATCGCCCAGCGGGTGGAAGACGCGGTGCGGCCCCACTGGGCGTCCGAGACCGGCCCCGAGTCGGCGGAAGGCGAGCCCCCGAAAATGGGATCGTTCTTCTTCGTGGCGCTGCGGTCGCGAACCATCATGGGCGCCAACAGCGTCGACCCGCTGCGCACGAAGGAGCTGATCCCGATCATCCGCCAGCCGGTCTTCAGCGAACCCGGAACCTTCGCCGTGGTGCGCCAGCCCTCGATTTTCGGCCGCGGCATCGGCGGCACGCGCTCGGTCGATCTCGACGTCGCGGGCGGTGACCTCGAGACCATCCTGGGCGTCGCCCAGCGCACCTTCGGCATGGTCAGCACGGCGATGCCGCGCGAGGCGGGCAACCAGGTCAGGCCGCGTCCCGGCCTTGAGCTCGGCGCCCCCGAAATTCGCGTCCTGCCCGACCCGCTCCGCCTGGCCGACAACGGCGTCAGCGCCCGTGAGCTGGGCCTCACCGTCGACGCCTTCAATGACGGGCTCAGGGTGGCCGAGATTACGGTGGGCGGCGAACGCATCAATCTGATGCTGATGGGGCCGGAGGACAATGTCACCGAGACCCAGGGCATCGCCGCCCTGCCGGTGGTGACCCGCTCCGGCGCGATTCTGCCGGCGAGTTCTCTTTCCAGCGTGGTGATCACGGCCGGACCGACCGAAATCCGGCATATGGAACGCAGCCGCACGGTCACGCTGCAGGTCACGCCCGCGCCCGCGGTGGCGTTGAGCGATGCGTTGCGCGTGCTGCAGACGGAGGTGATAGACCCGCTCTACGAGGAAGGATTGCCGCCGGGCGTGAAATTGCGGATGTCGGGCACGGCGGACAAGCTGGCCGCCACCTGGACGGAAATGAAGTTCGACCTGCTGATCGCGCTCGCCATCGTCTATCTGGTCATGGCGGTGCTGTTCGAGAGCTTCTTCTATCCGTTTATTATCGTCCTGTCGGTGCCGCTGGCGACGGCGGGCGGGGTGATGGGGTTGCAGATTCTCGGGCTGTATCACTTTCAGGCGCTCGATATGCTAACCGTGCTCGGCTTCGTGATCCTGATCGGCATCGTGGTGAACAACGCGATCCTGCTGGTCCACCAGACGCTCTATCAAATCCGCGAAGAGGGCATGGCCTATGGCGACTCGATCGTCGAGGCGACGCGCAACCGCGTGCGGCCGATCTTCATGTCCACGCTCACCAGTGTCTTCGGCATGCTGCCGCTGGTGCTGTTTCCCGGCGCGGGGTCGGAAATCTATCGCGGGCTCGGCTCGGTGGTGGTCGGCGGCCTGTCGCTGTCGGCCCTGTTGACCCTGACCATCATTCCGCCCTTGCTCAGCTTGTTCCTTGGCGTCCTGGAAGGATCGCGAAGCCGCGAGGCCATTGGCGAAGACAGCCCGATAGACTTGCCCAAGGCCGCAGAATGATTGTTCGAAATCGAACAATATGGCATTTAACGAAGCAATTATTGCCCACGAACGCCATCTTGCGGTATGCTAATACACAAAATTCTAATATTATAGTTAACGGCGGGGTTACAAAGCCTGCTTCCGGAACGGAACGGGTCTGAAAGATTATGGATATGCAAGTCGACGATCTACGGGAAAATGCGCAGAAGGCGAGTGAGTTGCTCAAGGCCATGAGCAACGAAAAAAGACTGATGATTCTCTGCCACCTGGCCAACGGCGAAAAAGCTGTTGGTGAAATGGAAACGCTCGTCGGGCTCAGCCAGTCCGCCCTGTCCCAGCATCTGGCGCGGCTTCGCCGCGATGGCCTGGTCAAGACTCGCCGCGCCTCACAGACGATCTACTATTCCCTGGCCGGCGGCGAGGCGCAGGCCGTCATGGAAACGCTGTACGGCATTTATTGCTGTGCGCCCAAGGCGCAGGCTGCCCAAGGATAGGGCCGCCGGTAACCTTTTCTTAAGAGGTCTGGCACGCTCTTTGCAAGTTTCCCCGTACAGGGCCCGACATACGGGCATCGATTGAAAAAAACGGGGTAGAACAATGAGCATGGCCACCTTTCCGACGAATACCGTGTCCAACCGAAAGGCCAGGCGCGATCAGCAATATGCCAGCACGCTGGTGCATTATCTCGGTGTCGAAAAGGCCTTGAGGGTGTGCACGGAAAACACCTGGACCGGCGTGCGCCAGGCGATCATCGAGCAGCAGGACGCCACAACCCATTAACGGGTGAGGTCAGTTGCCTGCCTGCGGCCCGAAACGTTCGCGCAGGAGGTTTTTCTGCACCTTGCCCATGACGTTTCGGGGCAGTTCGTCGACGAAATGGACCTGCTTGGGCACCTTGTAGCCCGCCAGCCGCTCCTTGAGCTTCGCGATGATCTCTTCGGCCGAGGGCGGTTCGTCCGCCGACTTCACTGCTGCGACCACGCGCTCGCCGAAATCCGGGTCGGGCACGCCGACAACGGCCGACTCGACAATGCCGTCCATGGCGTCGAGTTCGTCCTCGATCTCCTTCGGATAGACGTTGTAGCCGCCGGTGATGATCAGGTCCTTCGAACGGCCGACCAGATACAGGAACCCGTTCTCATCGTGACGCGCCATGTCGCCGGTGATGAAGAAGCCGTCCGGCCGGAATTCCGCGTTGGTTTTCTCCGGCATGCGCCAGTAGCCCTTGAACACGTTGGGGCCGCGCACCTCCAGCATCCCGGTCTCACCCGTTGGCAGCTCCTCGCCATGCTCGCCAACCACCCGTAATTCGATGCCCGGCAGCGGCTTGCCGATGCTGCCCGGTATGCGTCCGTCCTCGCCCTCAAGCAGGTTCGACGCGCTCATGACGGTCTCCGTCATGCCGTAGCGCTCCAGGATCCGGTGGCCGGTGCGCTCGTGGAATTCGTTCCAGGTCTCGGCCAGCAGCGGCGCCGAACCGGAGATGAAGAGCCGCCGCCCCTTGAAGGCTTCCGCCTTGAAATCAGGGTGCGCCAGCAGCCTCGTGTAGAAGGTCGGCACGCCCATCATCACGCTGCAGCGTGGCAGGGTAGCCATGACCTCGCCCGCGTCGAATTTCGGCATGAACAGCATCCGCGACCCGCTGACCAGCACGCAATCGATGGCGACGAACAGCCCGTGCGCATGAAAGATCGGCAGCGCATGCAGCAGGACGTCGTCTTTTGTGAATCCCCAGGCCTCGCATAAGGTGTTGGCGTTCGACCACAGATTCTCGACCGTCAGCATGGCGCCCTTGGAGCGTCCCGTGGTCCCCGAAGTATAGAGGATCGCCGCCAGATCCTTCAATTCGCGGGGCACGGCGCCCTCGATCGCATGGGCGCCGGAGGCGCGCTCGGAAAAGCTGCCGCCGCCGTCGGCGTCCAGGGTCAGTGTACGGACGCTGCCCGCGGCCTCCGCCAACGGCTTGATGACCGCTTCGTCCTCGGGCCGGCAGATCACGACGCGCGGCTCGGAATCGGCCAGGAAATACTCCATCTCCGCGCCGGTATAGGCCGTGTTGAGCGGCAGGAAGGCCGCACCCGCGCGCAGCGTCGCCAGATAGAGAATGATCGCCTCGGGGCTCTTTTCCACCTGCGCGGCCACCCGGTCGCCCGGCTCCACGCCCAATTCAACGAGCATGCCTGCATAAAGGGCGCTCATCGAGTCCAGGTCCGCATAAGTAAAACGGTCGCCGGTCAGCGTCTCCATGAAGACCGTCTTGCGGTCCTTCGGGAAACAGCGCGCGAAAAGTTCGTACAGATTGTCCGACACCGGTGCCGCTACCTCTTCCTCGTTTCGTTCGATCGTCCAGCTTGGCAGCGTCCAGGCCGGAATTTTCAATAGGTAACCCGAGTCCCGATTTTTCCGGTATTGGAAGGCTCGCGTCAACAGTATATGGCGGGCGCGCTCAGGCCAGCGGCTTGTAGGGAATGCCCTCCGGGTCTTCGCTGCCGCTGCGGTAACGCTGAACGCTGTCGCCGAAACCCAGGATCTGCCCGTTCTCGTCCAGTACTTCGGCGCTGGCGAAAAATATCTTTCGCCCACCGCCGCGCTTGCGGCCGATCGTCGTGATCGTGCCGCTCTTCGCCTGGCCGGTGAAATTGGTGGTCAGGTTCACCGTGACGGCCCAGCGCACATTGCCCTTCGTGGCGCACCATGTGCCCGCATAGCCGCAAGCGGTATCCAGCAGGGTCGAGATGATGCCCCCATGCAGCACGCCGCTGCGGTTCAGATGTTCCTGCCTGATTTCCATCTCCATGCGCACATGGCCATCGCGCCATTCGACGAAGCGAAAGCCCAGCATCTGCCCGAAAGCCCCGATGTCGGGGGTGTTCACAGGTTCGTTCATGTCGGTTTTCCGGTTTTCGTCAATCGCCGGGGATATCGGCGGAGGGCGGCATTTTCGCGCGCAGCCGATCCCGATAGCCGGCAATGACCGGCATGGCGAAGCTGATTGCGGTCAACAGGATGAAAACGACGACGATCGGCCGTTCCAGGAAACCCAGCCAGCTATGATCGAATATGATCAGCGACTGTTTCAGGCTGTTTTCCACCAATTCGCCCAGGATCAGCCCCATGATGATGGGGGCCGCGGAAAAACCGAAGCGTTTCAGGAAATAGCCGGCCAGACCCGCGATTATCATGATCCAGACATCCATGATCGCCTGCTCCAGCGCGTAGGAGCCGATGCAGGCCAGGATGAACACCGCCGGCCACAGGAACCGCGTCGGAATCAGGGTAACCCGCGCGAACAGCTTGGCCCCCAGCAGGCCCAGCCCCATGAACATCAGATTGGCCAGCAGCATGGCGATGAAAATGCCATAGAGCAGGGTCGGCGTTTCGTTGAACAGATGCGGCCCGGGCCGTAGCCCATGCACCAGCAGCGCGCCCAGGATAACGGCGGTTGTCGCGCTGCCCGGAATGCCCAGCGCCAGGGTCGGCACCATGGCCGCGCCGGTGGCCGCGTTGTTTGCGGTCTCCGGCCCGGCGATGCCGCGGAGGTCGCCCTTGCCGAATTTTGATTTGTCCTTGGCCCAGCGTTTGGCCTCGTTGTAGCCGATCATCGCCGCGACGGTGCCGCCCTCGGCGGGCAGCAGCCCGATGAAGGCGCCGATGCCGCAGGAGCGGGCGACCGTGCCCAGCGTTCCGCGGAAATCCGGCCAACTGGGCAGCTTGACCGCATCGATCGCCGCGCGGACCATCTTGCGGTCCAGGTTGCCGGCCTGGGTCAGGAACTCGGCGCCCGCGAACAGGCCGATCATGACCGGTATGAAATGGACGCCTTCGGACAATTCCCAGAAGCCGAAGGTGAAGCGGTCGACGCCGGTGGTGAAGTCCATGCCGATGGTTGCCAGCAGCACGCCGAACGCACCGCCCAGCAGGTTCTTGAAGGCCGATTCGCCGCTGATCGAGGCCAGCATCGACAGACCGAACAGCGCCAGCGCGAAATATTCCGGCGGCCCGAAATCATAGGCGACCCGGGCCAGCATCGGCGCGGCGACGATCAGCACGATGATACTGAAGATGCCGCCGATGGTGCTGCTGACGGTGGCGATGCCCAGCGCCAGCCCGGCGCGGCCCTGCTGCGCCAGCGGGTAGCCGTCGAAGGCCGTGGCCGCGGCCGGCGGCGCGCCCGGGGCGTTCACCAGGATCGCCGTGATCGAACCGCCGAAGGTGCCGGCGCAATAGAGCGCGCTCAGCAAGGCGATTGCCGGGATCGGCTCCATCGTCAGCGTGAAGGGCAGCAGCAGCGCCGTTGCCATGGTGGAACTGAGTCCCGGCATGGCGCCGACCAGCACCCCGCCGACCGTGCCGATCAGGATTACGCCGATCAGGTAGGGATCGGCGAACATGGCGGCGGTTGTCAGGAAAACATCCATCGGAAATATCCCGGGGCTTTACCAGAAGACAAGGGGGCTGGGCTCGAAATGAACGCCCAGCACGACCGCGAACAGCCCGTATATGGCCAGCGGAAAGAGGATGGCATAGGGGATGATCAAATAGAGCCGCTGCTCACCCCAGAGCATCGGCAGGCCGAAGCAGAGCAGCATCATCGCCGGCAGGATACCGAGTATCTCGAAGGCGATCACGAAGCCGACCATGACCGCCGCCGAGGGCCAGACCATGAGGCGGATCGGCTTGGGCTGCTTGTCCGGAAGTCGGAACGACATGACGATGATGACCGTCGCCAGCACCGCCATGACGGCGAGCACCAGCCGCGGGAATGTCGCCGGCTGCACGTTCTGGGCAAGCGCCGGCGGCGCCTCCTTGAAGGTAAGCGTTACCAGGTAGGCGGCGAGGCAGAATAGCAGGACGCCTGTCCCGGCGATGGCGTCGCGCGGGATTCGGGCGGCGGACCCATCGTCCGCCGCCCGTCCGCCCCGCAGGGGTTTTTCGGACATGGCTGTCTCTGTGACCGGCTTTGCCTAGAGCAGGCCCAGATCGGTCAGCGCCCCGACGCTGGCGTCATGGATGCGGCGGATTTCGGCCGTCCATTCCTCTTGCCCGATCACGCTGTCGGCCGGCATACCGCCGTTCGACAGGTAACCCTGGTAGACCGAATGTTCCATTGCCGCGACCAGCCCTTCCGACAGGATCTTGACGCGATCCCCGGGAACCCCGCTGAGGCAGGCAAAGCCGCGGACCGTCGAGGCGGTATTGTCAATGCCGGCTTCCTTCGCCGTCGGCACGTTGCCCAGCGATTCGATCCGGTTGCGCGACAGCGAGCAGACGGCCCGCAATTCACCCGACCCAAGCTGCGACTCGCCCTCGGCATAGTTCAGCAGCGCCACGTCGACATTGCCGCCAACCAGGTTGGTCACGATATCGCCGCCGCCCTTGAAGGGGACGATGGTGTATTCGATGCCCTTGGCCGCCTTGCAGAACAGATGAATCGCCACATGGTCGGCGCCGCCGACGAAGGTGGTGCCCCATTTCAGGCCGCCATTGGCCTTCTTCGAGGCCGCGATCAGGTCGTCGGCGGTCTTGATCGGGCTGTCGCCTTTGACCACGAGGATCTGCGGGTCGTCCGTGGCACGGGCCAGGCCCACCATGTCCTCGATCTTGACCGGCACCTTCTTCTGCAGGATCTGGAAGATATGCGACTGGGTGATCGTCATGATCGTATAGCCGTCGCGCTCTTGCCCGTTGACATATTGCAGCGCCGCCGCGCCGCTGCCGCCGCGCTTGCTGACCACCACCATATCCTGTTTGAACACGCGGCGGGCGCGCAGCATCATCATGCGGGTCGTGATGTCGGTGCCGCCGCCGGCGCCGGCGTGGGTCACCACATTGATGGTCTGGGACGGGAACTTGTCCTCCTGCGCCAGCGCGCCGACCCCGCCCAGCGCCAGCGTACCGATGCCGGCACCCGCGCCGATCAGGAACGGACGACGGGATAGTCCAGTCTTGAAGTCTTGAGCCATAATTTCCTCCCTGGCTGTGCCCACCGCTGTTTGAAAGCGGCTTGGGCTGTTAAATGACGCCGGCCTGCCTGGATGGCCGGTGTCCGAATAGTTTCATTCCGCGGCGGCCGGCCTCCTTTCGGGGTCGGCTGCGAAGGAATCGGGGTCGAGCGAAGCCAGGAAACGGTCCCGCCCGTTACGTATATGTTTTAGGCCCGCCTTGCGCGCCGCCTCGGGGCGCCCGGCGATGATTGCCGCTGCGATCGCCTCATGCTCCTGCATCGAGGCTTCCATGTTCTCGATCCGCGACAGGCCGCGGCGGCGGAACAGGTGCATTTCCTTGGCGATGCCCTCATAGACCGCGCGCGCCCTGTTATTGCCGCAGAACTCGACGATCGTGGTATGGAAGTCCAGATTGGTGCGGAAGTAGGCCTCCTTGTCGTCGGCGCGAATCGCCGCCTCCATATCTTCCAGCTTGCCCTTCAACACCCCGCATTGCTCGTCGGTCCGCCGCGCCGCCATGGTTTCGCACATGAAGGCGAACAGCGAGCCGCGCAGATTGTACAGATCCACCGCCTCGTCATAGCCGATCTTGCGCACCACCACGCCCTTGTTGGCGACGATTTCGACAAGGCCCGCCTGCTGCAGGCCGCGCATCGCCTCGCGCACCGGACCGCGGCTGACGCCCATGTCGGCGGCCAGCGCGCTTTCCGACAGGCGGTCGCCCGCCGGCAGTTCGCCGGTCAGGATGCGGCGCTCGATCTCACGCTGCACCAGCACGGTCAGTGTCTGGACTTTACTGGCGTGAAACGGCTTCTGATCGTCCAGGGGCATAGATTGGCATGATCCAAAATTTCTTTCGCCTGATTACTAGACAGACCCATGGCCGGTCTGTCAAGAACAGGATGTAAACTGTCAACAGTTGTCAATCCGGCAATCCGGTTTGTATAGTCGGTGCGCCAGGAAATCGAAACAGGCGAGGGATCGCATGACCATCCAACCCGCAAGCAAGGCTTTGAGCCGTTATACCGTACTCGACCTGACCCGCGTTCGCTCCGGGCCCACGGCGGTGCGCCAGCTCGCCGACTGGGGCGCCAACGTCATCCGGGTCGAACTGCCGGCGTCCCAGGACAAGGGCCAACTGGGCGGGCCGCGCGGCGGGCCGGATTTCCAGAACCTGCACCGCAACAAGCGCAGCCTGTCGCTCAATCTCAAGACGCCCGAAGGCATCGCGATCCTGAAAAAGCTGGCCGCGAAGGCTGACGTGCTAGTGGAGAATTTCCGGCCCGACGTGAAATCCCGCCTCGGCATCGATTACGAGAGCCTGAAGGCGATCAATCCGCGGCTGGTCTATGCCAGCATCTCCGGCTTCGGCCAGGACGGCCCCTTGCGCGACCGCCCGGGCTTCGACCAGATCGCCCAGGGCATGGGCGGTCTGATGTCGATCACCGGCGAACCGGGACGCGGGCCGATGCGGGTCGGCATTCCCATTGCCGATCTCTGCGCCGGCCTGTTCTGCGCCCAGGGCGTCATGATCGCGCTCCTGGAGCGCGAAGCCTCGGGCGAGGGGCAGTGGATTCAGACCTCGC
Source organism: uncultured Alphaproteobacteria bacterium (assembly GCA_947259795.1). Lineage (GTDB taxonomy): Bacteria > Pseudomonadota > Alphaproteobacteria > UBA8366 > JADFVY01 > JADFVY01. Next base: position 16,132 of record CAMYNJ010000025.1, read on the forward strand.
TGCTGCAGGCGCAGGTCTTCATGCTGGATTTTCAGGCCGCGCGCTGGCTGGTCGACCAGGAAGTGCCCGGCCAGGCCGGCAACAACCACCCGACCAGCATCCCCACCGGCGTGTTCGAAACCGCCGACGGATACATCAACCTCGCCGTGGCGGGCCAAGTCATCTGGCGGCGCTTCTGCGAGGCGCTGGACAAGCCGGAACTGGCCGACCATCCCGACTACGCCACCCCGCCCGTCCGGTCCGATAACCGCGAAGCGCTGAACGAGGCGATCAACGAGGTGCTGCGCGGCAAACCCGCCGAATACTGGATCGATCTGTTCAACGAGGCCGGCGTGCCCTGCGGCGAGATCAATACGATCGACAAGGTCTTCGCCAACCCGCAGGTGGGTCATCTCGGCATCGCCCAGCCGGTGAATTCCACCGAACGCGGACCAACCGAACTGGTCGGCCAGCCCATCGTGATGAGCCGAACCCCCAGCAAAATCGCCGCCCCGCCGCCCACCTGCGGCGAACATAGCGATGAAGTGCTGGGCGAGCTGGGCTATGGCGCCGACGAGATCGCCGCCTTCCGCAAGGCGGGGGTTGTCTGACCGCAAGGCCGACGCAGTTAACCTGTTTGCTATTCAACCCATTCCAAGGATGAACCAGCTATGAGTTCCGACAAGATTCTCGGCCAAGTCCAGGACGGCATCGGCCATATCATTTTCAACAACCCGGAAAAACGCAACGCCGTGTCGCTGGATATGTGGCAGCGCGTGGCGGAGCTGCTGGACGATTACGAAAAGGACCCCGCGGTGCGCCTGCTCGTGCTGTCGGGCGCGGGCGGCAAGGCCTTCGTGTCCGGCGCCGATATCTCGAAATTCGAAAGCGAGCGCGCGACGGAAGAGGCGGTGGCCGAATATGGCCGGAGGACCGGAGAGGTCTATACCAGGCTGCAGGAATTCCCCAAGCCGACCATCGCCAAGATCAACGGCTATTGCGTCGGCGGCGGCGTCGCGGTGGCGGCCTGCTGCGATATCCGCATCTGCGAGGAGGGCTCGAAATTCGCCGTGCCGGCGGCCAAGCTCGGCCTCGGCTATCAGGCGAAATATGTCAAGCGCCTGTCCGATATCGTCGGCCCGTCCTTCACCAAGGAAATCTTCTTCACCGCCCGCCTGTTCGATGCGGCGGAGGCGCAGGTGATGGGGCTGGTCAACCGGGTGGTACCGGCGGACGGGCTTGACGCCTATGTCGCCGACTATGCCGAGCGCATCACCGCCAACGCTCCGCTGACCATCCTGGCGCTGAAAGCGGCGGTGAATGAGTTGGGCAAGGACCCGGAAGAGCGCGACATGGTGCGCTGCGACGCGATGGTGGACGCCTGTTTCAAGAGCCAGGATTACCTCGAAGGCCGCCGTGCCTTCCTGGAAAAACGCAAACCGGAATTCACGGGCGGCTAAGATTATGAAATATGCGTTGGGAGAGGTGACCGTACAGACCGAGGGCGACGATTACTGGGTCGCTCCCAATGCCGTGGTGATCGGCGACGTGCATCTGAAGAAGAACGCCAGCATTTGGTGGAACTGCGTGGTGCGTGGCGATTCCGAGACCATCACCATCGGCGAGAACGTGAATGTGCAGGATGGCTCGGTGCTGCATGCGGACCCGGGCTTCCCCCTGACGCTGGAGAAAAACGTGTCGGTCGGCCATATGGTGATGCTGCATGGCTGCACGGTCGGCGAGGGCTCGCTGATCGGCATCGGCAGCATCATCCTGAACGGCACGAAGATCGGCAGGAACTGCCTGATCGGCGCCAACACGATGATCGCCGAGAACAAGGAAATTCCCGACGGTTCCATGGTGCTGGGCTCACCGGGCCGGGTGGTGAAACAGCTTGACCCGGAGCAGCAGGCGAATTTGAAGCGCATCGCCGACCATTACGTTCAGAACCACCAGCGTTACAAACGCGACCTTAAACCCATGGACTGACCATGCAACGGCTGGCGCCGCATGATGTCAAACCGCGACTGACCGAAGGCGCCGAAATCGCCTTCCTCGATGTCCGCGAGCATGGCCAGTATGGCGAGGGTCACCCCTTCTTCGCCATGCCGCTACCCTACAGCCGGCTGGAAATCGACGCGCCCCGCCTGCTGCCCGGCAAGGCGGTTCCCATCGTCCTGCTGGATGACAATGACGGCGTGGTCGAAAAGGCCGCCACGCGGCTGGCGGCGCTGGGCTATGCCGAAGTCGCGGTCATGGCCGGCGGCGCGCCGGGCTGGGCGGCGGCCGGCTACACCCTGTTCAAGGGCGTGAACGTGCCCAGCAAGGCGTTCGGCGAGATGGTCGAGCGTGCCCGTGGGACCCCCGCCATCGACGCCGCCAGGCTGAAGGCCATGCAGGATCGCGGCGAGGATTTCGTGCTGCTGGACGGCCGTACGGTCGCCGAATACCGGAAAATGAACATTCCCGGCGGCATCGCTTGCCCCAACGCCGAGCTGGGCCACCGCCTGCCCCGGCTGGTCGCGGACGCGGAGACCCCCATCGTCGTCAACTGCGCCGGCCGCACCCGAAGCATCATGGGGGCGCAATCGCTGATCGACCTGGGAATTCCGAATCCCGTCCATGCGCTGGAGAACGGCACGCAGGGCTGGCAGTTGGCGGGTTACGAGTTGGAACGCGGCGCCGACCGGCTCTATCCGGAAATGCTTGGTACCGCGGAACTGGCCGCGTCGCGCGCGCGTGCAGCCGCTTTCATCGCCAGGCGTGGAATCCCGGTGATCGATGCCGTGACCCTCGTCGAATGGCAGGGGGAAGCGGATCGTAGCCTGTTCCTGCTGGATATACGCACCGCGGAGGAATTCGCGCGCGGCCATTATCCGGGGGCGGTTCATGCGCCGGGCGGCCAGCTTGTGCAGGCGACCGACCAGTGGGTGGCGGTGCGCGGCGCGCGCCTGGTGCTGACGGACGACACCGGCCTGCGCGCCGCGATCTGCGCCTGGTGGCTGCGCCAGATGGGCCATGATGCGGTCGTCCTCGGCGAGGATATCTCCGGCATGCCCGGTGGCGGGGAACCGGGCGAACCGTCATCTCTGCCGGACACGCCGCCAGAGTTTGCTGCCGCGGCGCTAAAGGACGGTTCCGCCCTGTTGCTGGACCTGAACGGCAGCATGGCCTACCGCGCCAGCCATATCGAAAGTGCAATCTGGGCCATCAGGCCGCGCCTCGACCGGCTGCACCTGCCGCCGGGCAAACCTGTCGTGCTAACGGCGGCCGACCGTCGCCTCGCCGATCTGGCCGCCATCGAGCTCGGCGAGGCGGGTCTTCGCGATATCGCCTTCCTGACCGGCAACGAAACCGACTGGCGGGCCGCCGGCCTGGCCATGACGGCCACGCCCGACGACCCGCCCGACGAAGACTGCATCGACTACCTCTTCTTCGTCCATGACCGCCACGCCGGCAATCTGGACGCCTGCCGCCAGTACCTCGCCTGGGAAACCGGCCTCATCGCCCAGATGGACGAGCAGGAAAAATCGGCGTTCCGAATCGCGGGCTGACGACGCCACCCCCCCTGGCTCCAGGACGTCCTATTCGAATGCGCCGAATGCGCTGGCGATGATATAGGCGCCCAGCATCAGCAGAGAGATGAAGAAGACCCGCCGGAACAGTTGCTCCGACAATCCTTGCCGGATCCTCCGACCCACTACCATGCCGATGATTGCCGGCAGCAACGCCATGGCGGACAAGGTTCCATGTTCGGATGTCAGGAGGTCGTTGCCCTGCAATGCGGCGGCAAGGGCCAGTGTGGATGCCATAAACAGCATCCCCATTGCCTGGATCAGCATGTCGCGCGGAAGCCCGATCGCCTGAAGGAACAACACGCCCGGCACGACGAACGACCCCGTCATCCCCGTCAGGATGCCGTTCGCCGTGCCGAGCAACGGGCCGACCCACGCTTCCTGGCGCGTCGTGATGGTGAAATGGAGGCCGGCAAGGCTCACTGCCGAGTACAGCACCAGAAGCCCGCCGAGCAGCGCTGAGAGCAAGGCGAGATCGACACGCGTCAGCGCGGTGGCGCCAAGCCAGACCGTACCCGTAGCCATAAGCAGGAAGGGCCAGAGCCGGCGCAGGATAGCCCCGCCATTGCCGCCGGCCGCGGCTTGCCAGAGGTTGGTGGCGAAGGACGGCACCAGCAGCAGGGCCATCGCGCTCGGCAAATCGATCGCCACGGTAAGAAGCGCGAGGCTGACCGTTGGAAGGCCGAGACCGATAACGCCCTTGACGGTGCCGGCGATCAGGAAGGTCCCGACGATCGCGAGGAAGGTGAAGGCATCGAACATCCAGCCACGCTATCACCGGCGCGGTACGGTTGGAAGTTCGGCGGGAATGCCGGGCGATTCCCACATGTTCTTCGTGCACGACCGCCACGACGGCCATCTTGACGCCGCGCGTGGCTACCTCGCTTGGGAAACCAACCTGAACGCCCATTTTGGACGTTCGAGACATATTGGTTTTGTTTTCAGGCCAGAGCCTGCTCTAAGATGGTTTTATGATCATTACGCTCGAAGGCGCACCTGCCGCGGGAAAATCAACAATATGCAAATCCCTGGTGAAATCGGGCGTGGAACGCATCGCCGAAGTAAATGAGCTTTTTGCGAGACCAATTTCGTCGCCACCAGAATGGTATTTCCAGCGACAAATAGACAGATGGTCAAGAGCTCAAGCGGTGAACGCAAAAGGCGATCTGGCAATTCTTGATGGCGATATCTTTCAACCGGTCTGGTTTAACTGGATGTATCCTGACCGTACTGACCTGGGTTGGCATGAGATCCTGGCGTATTTCACTGGAAAACGAAATATGATCGGGCTGCCGAACTTTTATGTTTACCTCTGGATCGGTGAGAAAGAAAGGCGGGTTCGAGAGATGAACCGGAGTCTGAAAAGCGGGAAATCGGAGACAGATGCTCGGGCAAAAGTTCAGAGATATAACGATATGACGGGGATGGAGTCTGCATATTTCATGGCATTGCGAGCGGAGTTTCCGGAGCTTGTGTTGATTGTTGAAGCGACCAGTCAAATTGACGTAATTTCTGCAATTCGTTCGCATACGCCGGTTGCGCATAGCGTGGACAAAGTCTTGGCGTTCTTAAACGATTGGCTTGGGAATCATGATCCCAAGCACCTACTGTCCAGCGCCGAAACCAAAGAAAATCCCGCGTGAAACTAAACTTTTGAACGTCGTTTTTGGCGATCTGCCGCTGTTGGCAATCGAGGCTGCAAATGACCATGTTGGGTCGATCCCGGACGTTCACGGCACTGCCACAGGATTCTGCGAACTTCCAGTCCGACAATGAGAATTGGTCCGTGCAGCAGATCAAAATCCTGCCGGGCTAACCTTCATTCGCGGCCCCCCCCCTCATTCCACCGCCCGGGGATCAAGCGCGTCCTGCAGGCCGTCGCTTAGGAAGTTGAAGGCGATGGCGGCGATGGAGATTCACTCTGCCCTTCAAACCCATTAACCGCTGCTTTACGGCCCTGTGCGACAATTCAGGTGGCCGCCGCTTATGCGAACATGGTTCGGCGGTTTCCAATTCGCTGTACGAGTATATCCAAACGTGGGATTCCATCTTACGCGCCCTGACGAAATACATGTCGTCTGTCCAAAATGCGGCGGTCGGGCAATGGCGCGCACGCCCGCGCGGCGACACTACGCCTTCCATATGGTGGATTTAGATCCACGTGGATTTGCGTCGCATTGGTCCGTTACTTGCCTGGAATGTCCACACCGTGCTCGAAACCTGGCCTATCGAGATATAGGCAATCGATACTATAGGGTAGAGGTGCGCGGGAAGGAGCTGTGGGCCTGGAACAAAGACCATTTGGTCATGATGCTCCGATTCCTCGAGGGGCAATCGATCTCGGATCATCCTTATCGCCTTTATCGGACCTTTATGCGCAAGGAATGGATATCCCGATCAAATCGCACGGTTTTCGCAAAAGCCATTCGAAAATTTCTCAACGACGAACCGAAAGGCCCAAATCGATCAAGACGCATGTCGGCCAAGACGATGCCACCGCGCTTCAAGGTCGAGCCGCATGAAGATGGCGGCTGGGTCACATGGCCTGCTCAGAAACGTAAAAGAAGCCTTCGGTAACGGATTGACTGCCGGCCGATCTCCGATAAAGCCGGTCTCGTTACCTCGCCTCACTCTACCACCCGCGGAGTGAATACGCTCCGCACGCCAGTCGCCGCGTTATTCCTTCGTGGCCGGAATCATGGCGGCGGCATTCCGCGCGACCTGCCGGAGCGCGTGTCGTGTTGCGCCGTTTCTGGCCATCGTTCCCATACCGAGATTTACCGCCAAAAGAGCGCGCGCTAGGCCCGACGGGTCCGTGTCCGGCGGCAATTCGCCGGTTTCCGTCGCGGTCTTGAGGCGATGGCGCAGCGCCTCCTCGAAGCGGTTGAGGCAAAGGCCCGCGACCGCGCAACGGTCACGCGCGGCCCCGCTCTCCGTATTTGCGCTGGATGGCCAGCGCCGCCTTGCTGTCGACATAGCGTTGCACGGCCGCCTCGAAAAACGCCTGCTTGTCGCCGAACGCCGCGTATAGCGATGGCGGGTTGACGCCGGTAGCAGCCACCAGATCGCCATAGGTGGTGGCCTCGAAACCCTTCGCCCAGAAGACGTTCATCGCGGCGTCGAGCGCCGCTTCGCTGTCGAAACTGCGTTTTCGTCCGGCCGGCATGCTGTTCACTCCATAGGGGCGTTCATCGCTTCATAAACATTCCGATTCGTTTTTTCCACAATGCCTCTTGATTCTATAATAGTCATTACATTATATCCTGATATTGTAATATACATTACATATTTGTAACGCTCGCTGGAAATCGTTCCAGTGCATCACGGAGGAATCAGCATGTCACGTTTCGAAGGAAAGTCCATTCTCGTCACCGGCGGCACCAGCGGCATCGGCCTCGCCACCGCCCGGCGGCTCAAGGATGAGGGCGCGAAGGTCGCGGTCACCGGCTCGCGCGACGAAAGCATCGCCAGGGCGAAGGAAACGCTGGGCAACGATGTCATCTACATCAAGAACGACGCCGGCGATTCCAACGCCGCCCAGATACTCGCGGACGAGGCCAGAGAAGGGCTGGGCGCCCTGGACGGCGCGTTCCTGAATGCCGGATTTGGCCGCTTCACACCGCTGGATCAGGTCACGGCCGAGGATTTCGACGAGGAATTCAACGTCAATGTGCGCGGGCCGCTGCTGCAGGCGAAGGCGCTCGCGCCGGTGCTGAAGGACGGCGGTGCGATCCTGCTCAACACCTCGATCGCCCGTGTCATGGGGATGGAGGCCATGCATGTCTATGCTTCGACCAAAGGCGCGGCGCGCACGCTCACGCGGACGCTGGCCCGGGAATTCGCGCCGCGCAACATCCGGGTCAACGCGGTCAGCCCCGGCCCGATCGGCACCGATTTCTTCAACCGCACCGGCATGCCGCAAGAGGCGGTAGACGGCCTCGCTCAGCAGATTCTCGCCCATGTTCCCCTCGCCCGGTTTGGCGAGCCGGCCGAGGTCGCCGCTGTCGCCGCGTTCCTGTTGTCCGGCGACGCGAGTTTCGTCACCGGCTCCGAATACACCGTCGACGGCGGCCTGTCGGAGCTTTAACCCGACTCCTGCAGGACGCCCTCACTCCACCGCCCGTGGGTCGAGGGCATCCTGCAGGCCGTCGCCGAGGAAGTTGAAGGCGATGACGGTGACGAAGATCGCCAGGCCGGGCCAGACCGCCAGCATCGGGGCGTTCCAGATCAGCTCCTGCGCGTTGGTCAGCATGTTGCCCCAGCTTGGCACGGGCGGCTGGATGCCGAGGCCGAGGAAGCTGAGCACCGATTCGAACAGGATGATGTTACCCATCGACAGGGTCGTCGCCACGATGATCGGCGAGACCGCGTTGGGCAGGATATGAGTGCCCATGATGCGCCAGGGGCCGGCGCCCATCGAACGCGCTGCCGTCACGAACTCGCGCGAACGGATGCGCAGGGCCTCGGCCCGCACCAGCCGCGCCACCGTGGTCCAGCCGAACAGGGCGACAATGACGATGATGCGGTAGAGGCTGACATCCTCGGACTGTGCCAGTTCGGCCGGGATGCCTATCTTCTCCAGGTCGATGGCGGCCAGCACGATCAGCAGCGGCAGCAGCGGCAGGGCGATCACCCCGTCGGTGAAGCGCATCAGGAAGGCGTCCAGCCGGCCGCCGAAATAGCCGGCCAGCAGGCCCAGCCCGGTGCCGATCACGGCCGCGAACAACGCCGCCGACAGCCCCACCGCCAGCGAAACCCGCCCGCCATAGAGCAGCCTCACAAACAGGTCGCGGCCCAACTCGTCGGTGCCCAGCGGGTGTTCGGCCGATGGCGGGGCGAAGCGGTTGAACAGGTTCGCCGTGTTGGCGTCCACCCCCAGCATCGCCTCCACCAGCGGCGCGGCCAGCGCCAGCAGGGCCAGCAGCACCAGCAGCACCAGGCTGGCCAGGGCCAGGCGATGCTGCAGGAACCGCCGCGCCATGCGGGCGGTCATGCTGTGCGGCGCGCCCCTCGGTGCGGTCCCGGCGGTGCTGCTCATCGGCCAGCCTCCAGGCTGCGGAAGCTGACGCGCGGGTCCAGCCAGACATAGGCGATATCGGCCAAGAGGTTGCCCACGAGGGTCATCGCGGTGGCGAACAGCAGCCCGACCAGCGCCAGATTATAGTCGCTGGCCAGGATCGAGTCGTAGGTCATGCGGCCGATGCCGGACCAGCCGAACATGATCTCGGTGATCAGCGCGCCGGAAAATACCGCCCCGAAGCTCAGGCCCAGCACGGTGATCAGCGGCACGATCGCGCTTTGCAGGGCGTGGCCCCAGACCACGCGCCGCTTGCCCAGCCCCTTGGCCTTGGCCGTGCGGATGAAGTCCTGGCGCAGGGTCTGCAGCATGCTGGCCCGCATGAAGCGGGTGAAGCTGCCGACGCTGACGATGGTCAGCGTCGCCACGGGAAGCACCAGATAGGGCAGACTGTCCCACCAGCCGGCATCGGCGGTGACCGGGCCCATGCCCCCCGCCGGCAGCCAGCCCAGCGTTATCGAAAACAGGATCATCATCAGCAGCGCCAGCCAGAAGGGCGGTACCGAAATGCCCGCAAAGCAGGCCAGGTTGACCGCGTAATCGAAACCGGAATAGGGGCGCATCGCGGCATAGACGCCGATCGGGATGGCGATGGCGATGGCGAGGATTTCGCTGATCCCCAGCAGCAGCAGGCTGTTCCACAGCCGCGGCCAGAGGATTTCCAGCACCGGGCGCATGTTGGTGCGCGAAAAGCCCAAATCCCCCTGCAGCGCGGCTCCCAGCCAGTTCCAGTATCGCACGACAATGGGCCGGTCGAGCCCGTACAGCGCCTTCAGCCGCGCGGCGTCGGCCGGGGTCAGGTCCGGGTCGGACTGCACCATGATGTCGATCGGGTCGCCCGGCATCAGCCCGATCAGCCCATAGACCGCGAAGGAAATCAGCAGCAGGACGATCAGGCTCTGGGTCAGCCGGATGGCGGCGAAGCGCAGCATTTACCAATGAGGGCGGTGTTTCCACCCCCTCCCAACCCTCCCCCGCCAGCGGGAGAGGGCCAAGTTCTGCGAAGCTCGCGGTAGAGCCCCTCTCCCGTTTGCGGGGGAGGGGTTGGGGAGGGGGCCTTCGGCCGCCAAACCCGTCACTCCGCCACCCAGCTCTCGACCCAAAGCGACGTCGGGTACTGATGCCCGGTCGGCGTCACGCCTTTCAGCCATTTCGGCAGGATGAAAGCGTTGGCGCGGAAATAGAGCGGGATGACCGGCAATTCCTCGGCATAGAGCGTCTGCATCCGGTTCCACAGGGCCTGGTTCGCTTCCGGCTCGCAAACCACCTCCAGATCGTCGATCACCTTGTCCATCCCGGCGTTGCGAAAGCCGGTGTAATTCTGGCCGGCCCAGCCATTTTCCGCCGTAGGAATTTCGTCGGAATGCAGGGTCGAACGCGGGACATTCTCGGGCGAGGAAAACCAGGCGAACATGGCCATCGCGCTGAATTTCCGTTTGCTGACCGTCTCGCCGAACAACACGCGTGCCGGCTCGTTGCGGATGCGCACGTCGATGCCGACCTGCCGCCACTGGCTCTGCAGCGCCTGCTGCACCAGTTCGCGCGTCTTGTTGCCGGCCGTCGTCATGATCTCCAGGCGTAGCGGCTCGCCCTTGTCGTTCTGACGCATGCCGCCGGCGCCCTTCTTCCAGCCGGCTTCGTCCAGCAGCGCGGCGGCCCGTTCCGGGTCATGGGCATATTTCGGGATGCCGTCGAAATAGACCCGGTCCAGCGGGTTGGTCTGGCCGTGCGCCACCGGCTGCTTGCCCTCGAAAAGCTGCTGGCTGATGGCGTTGCGGTCGATGGCGTGCAGCAGGGCGCGGCGCATCCGCCGGTCCGCCAGCACCGGATTGTCCAGGTTCAGGTCGATATGTTCGTAGAACAGCCCCGGTTTGTAGAGGATGTCGTATGCGCCGCCATGGCGTTTTTCGAAGGCTAGGGTTTGATCCAGCGCCAGACCCAACTCTCCCGCGATCATGTCCACATCGCCCGACAGCAGGTTCGCCGTCAGCGCCGCCGTATTCTCAACGGCCTTGACGACGATGCGCTTGAAATGCGGCTTCTCGCCCCACCAGGTCGGGTTCGGCTCCAGCACAACATACGAGCCCGACGAGACCTCCGTCACCCGGTAGGGGCCGAACCACAGGGCCGGGTTGGTGGTGTCGGTTTCATAGGCGCTGCGATTTCTGTATTCCGCCGGATCGGCAAAGTTGGGCGCGTCGACATGGGCCGGCAGTAGCTCGAAATCGTTGATGCCCTGATAATCGCAGGTGCGCTTGTTGACATGCATGGTGAAGGTCTTGTCGTCCTCCACATCGATCGCCGTGATGCGGTTGTAGAGTTCGAAATTGGAAATGCCAGTCTTCGGATTGCGGCCGACCTCCCAGGTGAAGAGCACGTCCTTCGTGGTGACCGGTATGCCGTCGCCCCAGGCCGCATCCGGGCGGATTGTATAGGTCACAGCGATGCCGTCCTTGCCGTCGGCGGTCTTTTCCGGCACCGCCGTGCCCTTTTCGATATCGGGCAGTTCCGTGCACAGCATGCAGATCAGACTCCAGTCCGCGTCATAGGTGGTGAAGGGTCGACGCGCCATGGCCAGCACGTAGGACTTGGCCGCCGCGGAATCGATGTTCGGGTTGAAGTTGCCGGGGAACTGGCTGATGCCGATCACCAATTCGTCCCGGGCGGCCTGCGCGGACGCGGCCGGCAGGCAAAGCAGGGCCGCAAGCCCCAGCAGGGCGGAACGCAAACTCATCCGGGAAACCTCCACTGTCGCTTCGATCCTGTTTCCCCGATGGTAGCATGAGGCCCGGCGACGGCCATAGTCTTCCCGTCGCCATCGAGCGGTATCATTTCTAATAAAATAAACGTAGAATTTGTATGGTTTATGGTGCCAAGTGCGATACGATGTACGAAATAAAAGAAATTAAACACAGGGTTGTTGGTAATCCGCCAACTGATGAAGGAGACGATGTCATGGGAAGTTTCACTATTCGCATATATATCGGACTGCTCGCACCTTTGTTCGGCGCCGTCCTGTTGGCGTTGTCCCTGCCGATGCCGGCCGACGCCTCTGAACGCGACGACGAGGAATATCACCGCGATTACATCTTCGGGGTTCCGGCATCGCCGAGCGAGGCTTGGGCGACCATGTCGGCCGGCCGCGTCTACGACAACTGGTATGCCACGCTCGACAAGGAAAAGCCGACCGCGACGCATCCGTCCTGGCCTGCTTCCAATACCAAGAAAAAGGGCGCGGTAACCTGGCGCTGCAAGTCGTGCCACGGATGGGATTTCCGCGGCAAGGACGGCAAATACGCGTCGGGCTCCTATAAGACGGGAATCAAGGGAATTCGCGGCATGGCCGGCGCCGATCCGGCCAAGATCGTCGCCATCCTGCGCAGCCCGGTCCATG
>CAMYNJ010000025.1:28198-38753 GCA_947259795.1 uncultured Alphaproteobacteria bacterium
CGACCCGGAAAAGGGCAAGCCCGTGTTCCAGACCGTCTGCGCCGCCTGCCACGGCTTCGACGGCAAGGCCCTCAACTGGGGCGACGACAAGGAACCCGGCTTCGTCGGCACCGAAGCCAATGCCAATCCGTGGGAGGTGATGGCGAAGATCCGCCATGGCCATCCCGGCGTCGAGATGGTCGGTCTGGTGGCCTTCCCGATGCAAACCTCCGCCGACGTGCTGGCCTACACCAAGACATTGCCGGAGAAGTAATGCGAAGGCAGTAAAGATAAAGCATGAGAGAACGGGCCGCGGATCGCCGCGGCCCGTTTCCTTCTATCCTGCCGGCGCCCAGCCTTCGGGGTCGTCGAGGAAAGCGCGCACGGTCTTCAGGCCCGCCTTGTCCAGCGAGCCTTCCGCTTCCGCCAGCGCGATGACGTCCCACCAGGTGGCCAGCGCGTGCAGGGTGACGCCGCTCTCGCGCAGCTGCTCGATGCCGGCGGGGAAGATGTCGTAATGAAAGACGACGAAGGTGTGGGCGCATGTCGCCCCGGCCTCGCGCAGGCCCTCGACGAAGCTCAGCTTGCTGCCGCCGTCGGTCGCCAGATCCTCGACCAGGATGGCGCGCTGGCCCGGCTGCAGGTCGCCCTCGATCCGCGCGTTGCGGCCGAATCCCTTCGGTTGTTTGCGCACATAGCACATCGGCAGCATCAGCCGGTCGGCCAGCCAGGCAGCATAGGGAATGCCTGCGGTCTCGCCGCCGGCCACCAGGTCCAGCGATTCGAAGCCGACCTTCTCCTCGATCAGGGCGGCGGCCATCTCCATCAGGCGTCGGCGCGCGCGCGGGAAGGCGATCAGCTTGCGGCAATCCACATAGACCGGGCTCTTGCGCCCGCTGGTGAGCGTGAAGGGATCGTCCGGCCGCATCAGGACCGATTGCGTTTCAAGAAGAATGCTTGCCGTGATACGGGCGGCGTCGGACTGCATGGCGCGATCCCCGGTGACAGGTTGCTGGTCGATTCCGGCCCCCTGTTTACGGGATCGTGTCCGCCGCTACAAGACGATGGGTTGCCTGAGTTACCTTGCCGGCCCGCGACTCCACCCCGAAGGCGGGCCGGCATAGGTCAGTAGTTCCTAATTCGCGATGCGCCGCGGTACGTAATGGTCGCCTTCGTATCCCTTGAAGAACAGGGCCAGCGAGGGATGCGTTACCGGCTCGCCGCTGTCGTCGGCCCTCAGGCTGCTTTCCGAGACATAGGTGACATGTTCCTTGCCGTCGCCGAGAACATGATACCAGGGACGATCCAGCGGTTCGTCGTCGCCGACGGCCCGCGACGCGGTCTTGCCGTCGCCCAGGAACATCGGATCGACATCGATGATCACCCCGCGATATTCCAAGTCGCGGTGGTAAACCACCTGGCCCAGCGAAAATCTTGCAAACATTCTTTCCTGCATCCTCGTCTGCACTCCCCAGCGCAAAAGTTGAATTTGCAGACGATCACGCAAAACCCATGCCAGACAAGTGCGAATCGCGGAAAACCAATGACCTGCGGTTGCATCCGCTCCGTTGCCTCCTGTCAGAATGGCGCAAAACCGGCCCCGCCGGGCTGCAGCGCTTTCAATATGCAAATAACCGGCGTAGTCTGCCGCACCGGCAGATTGCATTCTGCCAACGGGCGGAGAGGGAGCGGATGGCTGGTGGTATGAACTGGCGGACGCCGGCGGTTATTCTTGCGGCGGGAACGGTCGTGCTGATCCTGGCCTTCGGGACGCGCACCAGTTTCGGCATTTTCATGGTGCCGATCAGCGAGGATCTGGGCTGGGGGCGCCAGGCCTTCGGCTTCTCGATGGCAGTGCAGAACCTGATATGGGGCGTCTCGCAGCCCTTCGCCGGCGCGATCGCCGACCGCTGGGGCCCGGGCCGGGTCGTCGCGGCCTGTGGCGCGATGTATGCGCTGGGCGTGCTGATCATGGCCGGCGCGGCGACGCCCTTCGGCATGACCGTGGGCGCGGGGATCGTGGTCGGGATGGCGCTCAGCGGCACCGGTTTCCCGGTCATCCTGGCGGTGATCGGACGCTCGGTGCCGGAGGAAAAGCGCAGCCTCTATCTCGGGCTGGGGGCGGCCGGCGGCTCTTCGGGCCAGGTTCTGATGGTGCCGTTGGCGCACGGGCTGCTGGGGGCCATGGACTGGACCGCGGCCCTGTTGCTGCTGGCGGCGATGGCGGCCGTCATGGTGCCGCTGGCGGCGGCGCTGGCCGGCAACCCGGACAAGGGTGCGGGCGTCAGCCCGGCGGTGCAGAAGCAGTCCATCGGCGAGGCCATCCACGAGGCCGGCGGCCATCGCGGCTACTGGCTGCTGAATGCCGGCTTCTTCGTCTGCGGCTTCCACGTCGCCTTCGTCGCCACCCATCTGCCGGCCTTCATCACCGATGCCGGGCTTGCGGCGGGCTACGGCACGGCGGCCCTGACGCTGGTCGGCCTCGGCAATATCATCGGCTCCTGGCTGTCGGGTGTGCTGGGCGGGCGCTACAGCAAGCGCTACCTGCTCAGCTTCCTCTATTTCGCGCGCGCCGCCGTGTTTTTCGTCTTCATCATGACACCGGTGACGCCGGCCTCGGTCGTGATCTTCTCGTTCTCGCTCGGCCTTCTGTGGCTTTCGACCGTGCCCTTGACCAGCGGGCTGGTAGCCCAGATTTTCGGCCCGCGCTACATGGCGACGCTGTTCGGGATCGTGTTCTTCAGCCACCAGGTCGGCAGCTTCCTGGGCGCCTGGCTGGGCGGTTATTTCTACGACCTGACCGGCACCTACGAAGTGGTCTGGTGGCTCAGCGTGGCCCTGGGTGTGTTTTCCGGCCTCGTCCACTGGCCGATCGACGAGCGCCCGGTTGCGAGGCTGAGCGCGGCAAGCGCGGAATAACCACCCTTGGCGAATCGGTTCAGCATTATCATCGTCCACCGCAACGGGCCGGAAACCCTGCTGCGGACGCTGGATGCGCTGGCCGCGGCGATAGACCCGGCGCGCGACGGGATATTCGTCACCGACAATGGCAGCAGCGACGATTCCTTGGCGCGCGTGCGGGCGATGCATCCCGCGGTGCAGATCGTCGAGAACGGCTGCAACATGGGCTATGCGGCGGCGATCAACCAGGCCGTGCCGCGCTCGGACTCGCCGTTCCTGCTGTTCCTGAACAACGACGCCTTCGTGCCCGCCGGCCTGTTCGACCGGCTGGCCGCCCTGTTCGATGAAAACCCGAAGGCCGGCATTATCGGCCCGTTGCTGGTCTCGGAGGATGGCGCGCCGCAGCGCTGCTTCGGTGTCGCGCCGACATTCGCGGGCGAGGCCGGCTTTCGCCGGTCGGAACGCCGCCGCCCGCCGTTACCGGCCCTCGAAGTCGCGCCGGTCGACTGGATCAGTGGCGCCTGCATGGCCGTGCGCCGCGCCGCGATTGTGGAGGCCGGCAGCATCGACAGCGGCTTCTTTTTCTATTTCGAGGATGTGGAATTCTGCATCCGCCTGCGCCGCGCCGGCTGGCAGGCGCTGCTCGATCAGGGCAGGCGCGTGGTCCACCAGATGGGCACCAGCACCAAGGGCCTGCGCCTCGGCGCCCAGATCGAACAGCTGCGCTCGCGCCTGCGGTTTTACCGGAAGGTTTTTGCGCCCGGGCAGGCAGCGGCCTTGAGCGCGATCCGCCTGTTCCGCCTGGCGGTAAACACGTTCGCCACCCTGCTGCTGACCGCCGTCACCCTGGGCCTGGCCGGCGGCATCCGCGCCAGGTTCCTGACCTACGGCTATCAGTTGGTATGGGTGCTGGCCGGCATGCCGAAAAGCTGGGGCCTGCCGGGCAAGTGCAAGGGGCCTTCGGCCTAAACCCGCACGATCCCGATTCCGAAACCGGTCTGGTTGCGGTCCTCGATGATCTCCTGTGTCTCGGCTTCCTGTTTCAGGCGCTTCCAGAAATGCTGGACCTCGTTGCCGGGCTGGTCCTGTTTGTCGGCGATGTCGTGGAAGCCGATGATACCGCCCTCGCGCACCAGGTGGCGATAGGTTCGGTAGTCGGCCTCGACGCCGGCCTCGCGGTGGTCGCCGTCGATGAACAGGAAATCGACTGGCGCGCCGCCCAGTTCTTTCTCGACCCGCGCCGCGAAGTCGGCCGAATGCGAGTCGCCGGTCAGGATCGAGACCTTGCAACCGGAACCCGGTGGTGGGAAAGCCCGGATCAGCTGGCCGCGCGGCCCCGGCGGGCTGATGTCGCAGGTAATCATCCGCGCGCTGGCCAGCTGCGCCCAGATCAGCGAAGTGCCGCCCTCATAGGTGCCGATCTCGACGATGACTTTCGGCTGCAGCTTCGCGACCTCGGCGGCGAGGCGGTTGATCTCCGAGGGGATCTGCGTGGTCTTTACGCGGAACTTGCCCTTGGTCCCGAAACTCATAGCCCAGCGCACGATCTCGTCCAACGGCCGTTCCGCCGCGTGGAATTCCCGCAGACGCTGGAAGGCGTGGCGTTTGTTAAGCGGCACGCGAAGCCAACGGCCTATTTCCCTGATCTTCCGTTTCATGGCCTGCCTTGCTGTTTGAAGCGAAAAGGCGATATAGCAACAACCGAAACCTCATGCATCAATTTAACGCCGGTCACCTGAATGCCGGTTGCGCCTGAAGGGTTCGATATCGGTCGAAATTCCGCGATCCTGCTGTTAAGGTCCGCGCGAATCACCATGGCATCGGGCGATATTCATGTCAAAAAAAGCGGCAATCCTGCGCCACCTCAACATGCGCGCCATAAGGGCCGGGTTCTTCTCGGCGATCTGTCGCCTGCCCGCGCTACGGAAGTTCTTCAATTATTACCAGGATGCGGTGTGTTTTGAGGATGTGGCTGAAGAAGGGTCGCTGCGGGAACTGCGGATCGACCCCGTCAATGACTATGGAGTCGGTTTTAGCGAGGCGGAAATCGAAGATCTCCTGCGATGCAAGGATGTATCCGCGGAATCGCTGATGCTTGTCTTCAAGACGGCGAAAATTGCCGATGTAACCATTCTCGGCAGTTCGGGCGTTACACTCGATAACCGGACAGGCAGGGTTCTGACCTTGGACCGAAACCCCGGTCGGCTACACGAAAACTGGGTCGTTGCCCGTCCATTGAAAACAACGTCCGCCGATAATGCGGCGATCTACGTCAATCTCTTATGGATGCGAAAGGGGCATCGCCATTTTGCCCACTTCTTCTGGGACATGCTGCTTCCCGTGTTGGTTTTTCTGAAAAACTGGCACGATCCGGAAGAGCGGCTGATATTCCTGGTTCGCGAGGATTTGTCGGCGATCCAGCGGGATACATACCGGTTTATTGCGCAGGACTATCCGAACGTAACCTTCC
Source organism: uncultured Alphaproteobacteria bacterium (assembly GCA_947259795.1). Taxonomy (GTDB): domain Bacteria; phylum Pseudomonadota; class Alphaproteobacteria; order UBA8366; family JADFVY01; genus JADFVY01. Next base: position 33,549 of record CAMYNJ010000025.1, read on the forward strand.
AGACGCTTCCCGCGAACCGGAAGATGGCCTGCGGCAAATCCATTTACGTGACGTTCCAGCATAGGTTTCACGGTGTGGCCAACACGCTCGCCCGCGACTATATGCGCGGAATGGCTGAATTTTACCTGCGGCATTACGGAATCGCCGCACCGCTTGGCGGGCCAGGGAGGAGATTTTATCTTTCACGCGAAGGCGCGGCCATTCGCCGGGTAACCAACGAGCCGGCCATCGTGGCAATGCTGTCGCGCTATGGCTTCGAATTCATCGAACCCGCCGGCATACCGTTCAGCCAGCAGGCCGAACTATTCCGGTCGGCCGATATCATCGTGGCGCCGCATGGCGCGGCGCTCGCCAACCTGATGTTCTGTCGCCCGGGAACCCGGCTGCTGGAGTTCTTCCCCGCCGACTATATCGATGACTGCTATTTGAGAATCAGCAAGGCCATGGAACTCGACTACCATTACCTGATTGGCGGGGCGCGCGACTTTCCCAGGCGAGATTACGCAATGAATCCGGACGAGCTGGAGGCCGCGCTAAAGGCCGCGATGGGCGGTTGACGGATTTCATGCCGGACCTTCGCCGGATCTCGTATCGCTGGACGCGGCTTTCCGCGATGGGTTAACAAGGGCGTTGAACGACAGGATGGGAACATATGCACGGCTTGAAAAAACGGGTTCTGGTCACCGGCGGCGCCGGCCTAATCGGCTCGCATCTTTGCGAACGTCTGCTGGGCGACGGCAATGAGGTGATTTCCGTCGACAGCTATTTCACTGGAACCCGGCGGAACCTGACGAACATCCTCGACGACACCTGCTTCGAGGCGCTGCATCACGATGTCACCGTGCCGCTGCAAGTGGAGTCCGACGAGATATACAATCTGGCCTGCCCGGCCTCGCCGATCCATTACAATCTGCATCCGGTGCAGACGACACGGACCAGTGTGCTGGGCGCGATCAACATGCTGGACCTGGCGCAGCGGACGGGCGCCAAATTCTTCCAGGCCTCGACCAGCGAGGTCTACGGCGATTCCGAGGTCCATCCCCAGCCGGAGGATTACCACGGCCATGTGAACCCGCTGGATCCGCGGTCCTGCTACGACGAGGCCAAGCGCTGCGCCGAGACGCTGGTCAACAGCTATCGCCGCCAGTTCGATATGAAGGTCAAGATCGCGCGGATTTTCATCACCTACGGCCCGCGCATGCATCCCGGCGATGGGCGGGTGATTTCCAATTTCATCACCGCCACGATGCGCGGCGAGCCGATCACCCTCTTTGGCGACGGCTCGCAGACCCGCACCTTCTGTTACGTCGACGACATGGTCGACGGCATGGTGCGGGTGATGATTTCACCCGACGATTTCACCGGCCCGGTCAATCTGGGCACGACCCATGAAATCACGATCCGCGAGCTGGCCGAGGAAATCCTGCGGCTGATGGGGTCGAAAAACAAGATCGAGTTCCGCCCCTCGCCGCCCGACTACCGCCCGCGCCGCTGCCCCGACATCACCCTGGCGCGCGAAAAGCTGGGCTGGGAGCCCAGGGTGTCGCTGGAAGACGGGCTGAAGGAAACGATCGCGTATTTTCGGGGGCTGGATATTTGAAATTATCCGGGCCGGGATATTGTTAGAATCCCGTTCGGCCGACCAATCGGAGTCCGCGTCACGTTGCGCTCACCGGCGATAGCGACTCAGGCGCCATTGACGGCTTTGCCGGTTCTGCGGGGAATGTGGCGGAAACAGCGCGGCGGGCGCTGAGCTACCTCCGCCGCACCCGTCTGCGATAAGTTTCGCCCAGGCTGGCCGGGATCATTTTCAACAGGCGCCCCAGGCCCGGCCGGGTAGCCTTCATCATCATCCGATGCAAGTCCGGATGCACGACGTTCAGCGGATACCCGCTATAGGCAGCTTGCGCGTCGCGAAGCTCCGGTTGGCTGTCAATGGCCGACTGGCTTGCATACAAAAATGTATTCTGGCGATACCAGAAAGGAACGTCCGGCTCGTTCCAGATGGGCCAACGCATGCAGTTGATAGGCAGGAAGCCCTTGTTGCCAAAGAGGGCGATCCAGTAGTCCTGCCACTGCTCGTTCACGTGGTTGGTGCCGCCTTGTCCCGGCACGGCAGCCGAAAACAGAATCAGGGGCGCCAGTTTGGTCAGATCCTCGACGAAACCCTCGGCGCGCGTTTCGGGCAAATGCTCGGCCACTTCCAGTGAAATAGCCATATCGAAACTGCGATTGACCGGCAGGGCCTCGTCCAGGGGTGCCCTGAGAAAGCAATCCTTGGGAATGTTCAGTTGATCCTCGTGGATCCAGGGGCCGTCGATACCGAGGATATCATCTTTGCCGTAATCTTCTTGCAGGACGAAAAGCCACGAGCCATCGCCGCACCCGACATCCACCACCGATTTCACCCCGGCAAGTCCCGGCACATGGGGCAGGATCTTTCGGGCCGAACGGGATACCGTCGCATGCCGGTTCTCATAAAAGCTCTTGGGGTAATCACTCATCCAGTCTCATCCTTGTTTTCAGCCGCACAGAACCCATCGCGTACGGCTGCCAATCAGTAACCATGACATCATACAGGAGTAACGCATTGGGTTGCATCATTGCAATTTCCCCTATCACGGTCGACTATCGGCTGGTGGCCTTGATCGTCAGACAGCCTCCATGTTCCGGGCCAGGCTCAAAAGTGGGACCGTCCCAAATCGGGGAAAGGCCCGATATGCACAATGGTTGGCGAATTCGATGACTGAAACGATGCTTGTCATTCAAATTGTTGTCGTTTGTATTCTGCTGTTTGTTGTTGGAAAATTGTTTTCGATCGGCAGGTCGCTCAAGCGAACACAAGCGCAGGCAGGCGTGCGGCTGACACAGCAGCTGGAAGCCCTGGACCGCCTTTACTATCGCACCGGTTTGCCGCGCGGATCGCTGCCCCCCTCCCGTGGCTGGGCCGCGTCGCCGGATTTCCTCAACATTCTGTATGAAGAGATCGTCAGGCGGCGTCCGAAAATTGTCGTCGAGTGCGGCTCCGGGCTTACGACAATTATTGCTGCCCGTGCGCTCCAGAAGATCGGCGGCGGTCGGTTGTTGAGCCTGGAACATGACGACGGGTTCGCCGACCTGACCCTGGATAACTTGTGCCTGCTTGATCTGCGCGAACTCGTTGATATTCGCGTTGCACCGCTGGTGCCACAGGTGATCGGCGGCGTGGAATATTTATGGTACGAACCGTCGAATTTTGAAATTCCCGACAAAATCGACTTCATTACAGTCGATGGCCCCCCCGCCCCCCTCGCCGGCGCACAGGGACGCTACCCCGTCGGGCCGGTTCTGTTCGGTCGGCTGTCGAGGGATGGCGCGGTCTTGTTCGACGACGCCGGTCGACCAGGCGAAAAAGGCGTGGTTGACAAGTTATTGCGGGAATTTCAGATTTTGGAGAGAAAGGATATCAGCACCGAAAAGGGGTGCAGTATTCTTACATTCCGCATTAACTAGAATAAATTAAAGATGTTTAATGCTCTGAGATCCGGGTCGGGTAGTAAAGAATACAAGCGAAGTTCGGTGGGCCTCAAGCCAGCCATCGCCGGATAGCGGCCGGGCTGGGAGGCACGGCTTCGCCCGAGAATTCCTGAATATGGCTGTAAATCTGCTCGGCTTGCGCACTGTAAACCGGAAGCGATGTTTCCGGGCCTGGATCCCGAAACCTCTGCCGCCGGCTCTCAAGAATGGCTTCGGGATCGAGCCCCGTGACTTTTCCCAGATTTTCCGCCCAAAGTCGCATGTCCAGGTTCATCATATCCTTGTAGTCGACGACGCAGCCGCCGAACGTACCCAACAGCGCCAGCGCATTTCTCATGGGAACCGCATAGTTTTCCATCATCGATTCTACGGTGCGGAAATACTGGCCGGGATATTTGCTGCCGAACCAGGTGTCGAAACTCCTGCAATTGACAATAATAACGGGCCAATACCCCAAACGAGCCGATAGACGGACCGCATGATACAGATGCCCGCCTTTGAAATAGGATGATTTCGAGAATATCTGGCGCATCTTGCGCTTCGCCATGAAGCGTTTCAGCGTGACGATCTTTTTATAATAATATTTATACAAGATATTATATTGTTTTTGGGATTGCAGATGATAGGCCTGCATCAGCAAGAGCGAAATTTGATCGAGGGCATCGTCTTCGAATGCGCCACCAAGAGGATTCCAGGAATCCGCATGATCCGCCGCGAATTCGGCGCCTGCGTCCGCCAGAAACCGGGAGAGTAAAGAAGACCCTGATCGGCCCGACCCCAGAATAAAATATTTCTTTTTCTCTTCCGGGATCGATCCGAGGTCGGCATCTGGCGAATGCATTTGAATTTTGCCTGATCAAATTTGGTGTCGAAACAGCTGTGGGCGGTACTATAATGCCCCAATCTCTTTACTCAAGCCAGGAATGGTCGTCCACGAGGGTGCAGCCGTAGTTTGCGCTGGAAGTTGAAAGGCATCGTTTTGTCAAACGGAACATCAGAAAATGAGAGCAGTCCACCGATAAAACTCTTGTGGTCGGTGAACACACGCAACCGGCCGAATATGCTGGCCGACTGCATCGGCAGCGTCCTGCGGATGGAAATCCCGAAACATATCCAGGCCGAATTCCTGGTCGTGGATAATTCCGAAGACCCGGAGATGCGCGAACGTAACCGCGCGGCCCTGCTGGGGCTGCCAGGGGGGATGGCGTGACCTTGCTGCACGAGCCGCGCCTCGGGGCGCCCGAGGTATCGCTGGAAGACGGGCTGACGGAAACGATCGCCTATTATCGGGCGATATTGGATTGACTGTGTATCACGGGCGGCTCTTACCTTGCCGTGCCGGTCTTCTTGAGAATGGCGCATCCCTTTTCCGTATCGACATATCTTTTCCCAAGCTCCCCAAACTCGCGGAGTAACTGTTCGATCGTTTCCTTCTCGCCAGGCCTGTAGGCATCGTCGAACAGGACAACGCCTCCAGAGGACAGCCGGGAAAACATCGCGGGCCCGGCAGGATACCGCCCTCGCGGACCGACAAGGGGTGCCGGCGGGCCGTCCACCGTGATGAAATCAATTTCGTCGGGAAGCTCGCAGGCTTTCAAGTCGTACCATAGGCAATCCGCCCCCCCTATCGTTTGCCTGACCAGCGGGGCGATGCAGATATCGACATGCTCGTGAAGATCGAGCGGCAGG
>CAMYNJ010000026.1 GCA_947259795.1 uncultured Alphaproteobacteria bacterium
GTCGGGACCGGCAAGATAGGTCTTCTTCCATTTGGCTTCATCACCCTGCCAGTAGTCCGACGTAATGTCGCTCTGGCCCACATTCAGACCCTTGTTATCCATGACGAAGATCTCGGTGTAGATACCACGCCCGTCGTTCTTGACGTCGGCCAGATATTTGGACAGTTCGTTGCCGAGCACGGCGCTGATCAGGGAACCGCCGCCCGCGGACGTCTCCGACCGCCATTGCTTGTCCATGCTATCGATCTCGGACTGCGTCAGGCCGTTGTGTTTCTGGTTCTGCGAGTTGACGGCAGCGACCACCGCCGGGTCGGCAATCCAGGATTGCACCTTCGGGACGACCACATCGCGAACCTGCTGCTCGTAATCGTTAGCCGCCATCGCGGGAGCATGTATCGCCACAGTAAGTCCGGGGACTGCGAGTACTGCTATCAATAGTGTTAAAAAACGCTTTTTCATTGGTAATTCCCCATAAGTTGTTGCTTTCGTGAATTTCTTGCCGTCCCACCCTCAAGGATATCCACCAAAAATTTCTGACAAACCATCAGCAAATAGCGAAACCGGGTGGCATTTGTACCGGCAATTCGACATACGCAAGTTGTGTGCCACGTACCGTTCAATCAGATAAATATTGATGAAGCATCTACCGTATGATGACAGGCAAATTGTGGCGATCCATTTCGAAAAATAGCAAAATCAAAGACGTAATTTGGTGTTTCATGGTTATTTCTTAATTAAACATCGAAAATACTGTTAAAAACAGTTGGTCGATATAAAATCTTATGCATTTTTTACTTTGACGTGTTGCTGTCGCATTATGCGGCGACGATGTGCCACGGCGTGTAAAGTGCGGAACCAGGGGCGGGACGGCGCAGACGGCGGAATCGGCGAGGATCGACCAAACGCTACGGCATAAGGAAGGCGGCGGCGAAACGGCACTGCCGAGGCAGCAAATGATATATCTTGTTCGACTGCGGAATTGATGAACAGCCGCGCCTCCGCCCAAAAAAAGGGCCCCTGCGCACCTCGCGCAGGAATTTTTCCACCTCGCCGCGCAGACCTTCGGCCTGGCGGGCCATCTCCTGGCTGGCGCCGAGCACCTGGCCGGCGGCGGAGCCGGTCTCGCTGGCCGCCCGCGACACGCTTTCGATATTCTGGTTGACGTCCTGGGTGCCGCGCGCGGCCTGCTGAACGTTGCGCGCGATCTCCTGGGTGGAGACGCCCTGTTGCTCGACCGCGGTGGCGATCGTGGTGGCGATTTCGTTGACTTCGCTGATGACGCCGCGAATTCGCTCGATGGCGCCGACGGCGTCGCTGGTCTCGTTCTGGATGGCGGTGATCTGGGCCGAAATGTCCTCGGTGGCCTTCGCCGTCTGGTTGGCCAGATTCTTGACCTCGCCGGCAACCACCGCGAAGCCCTTGCCGGCCTCGCCGGCACGCGCGGCCTCGATGGTCGCGTTCAGGGCCAACAGGTTGGTCTGGCCGGCGATGTTGTTGATAAGCTCGACGACTTCGCCGATCTTGGCTGCCGCTTCCGCCAGCCCCTGCACCGTAACATTGGTGGTCTCGACCTCGTCGACCGCATTGGCGGCAATCTTGGCCGACTGGTTGACCTGGCGGCCGATCTCGGCGATCGAGGCCGACAGTTCCTCGGCGGTGGCCGCGACCGTCTGCACATTGGCCGCCGCTTCGTCGGAGGCCGCCGCAACGCTGGCGGACTGGCGGGTCGTTTCCTCGGCGGTCGCCGACATCTGCTGCGCCGTCGACTGCATTTCGGTGGCTGACGACGAAACGCCTTCGACGACCCTCTTTACCTGGCGCTCGAAGCGGTCGGCCATATCCAGCATGGAATGGCGCTTTTCTTCTTCGCTACGCAGCTTGGACGCCTCTTGCTCTTGCTCGAGGCGTATTTTTTCCACTGCGTTGTCCTTGAACACTTGGACGGCTGCGGCCATTTCGCCCAGTTCGTCGCGGCGGCCGATCTCGACCGGGACGTCGAGGTCGCCTTCGGCAAGCTTGTCCATAACCCGCGTCAGACTGGCGATCGGCGCCGTGATGGTACGCCCCACAAAGGACAGGACGACAATAACAAGGACTGCGGAAACGAAACCGGTGGAAACCGCATTCCAGGATCCTGCCTCGACCGACTCGTTCAGCGCGACGCTCGATTCCCTCTGCCTGGCCGCGATTCCGTCTTCCAACTCGGCGAGAACGTCGACAAGGCCCTCGCCGAACTCGTCGATGTCGTCGTTAAACTGGGCGTAAACCGCCTCGCCTTCGCGGGCCTCGATCGCCTGAACGAGTTCCTGGCGCACCACGCGGTCGATCAAGTTGGTCAGTTCGGCAACCTCACCGGCAAGCTCGGCCTTGCCGATCCGCCGCGCCGCAGACTCGATCAGGTCCTGGTTGCTCCGCAACGCCTCGATGCTGGCGTCCATGACCTCCAGACGCTCGTCATAGACATAGCCTTCGTCGGAATCGATGATCGAATCCATAGCCGCCAGCATCATCTCGATGGTGCTGACCCGAAGATCGGAAATCCGCTGCGCCTGCTCGCGCATCACCTGGTTTTCGTTGGTCGTCTTCCTGACGACCGTGCCGGCGTTCCATGAAATTACCGACAATATCACCAGGGCCGCCACGGCCACGACGCCCATAATAACCAGTTTCATCTTGATGGTCGGCGATAACGTCAATTTCATGCTCCGTCTCTTCGAAGACGTGGCGCCCCGGAACACCGCATCCCCGCAAACATATTGTCCACCCCGTCACCGAATCGTTCCCTTGTCCCGGCCTGGCGTCTGAATGCGCCGATTACCGCGAAATCCGCCTTCCGAGCACCGCATGAAAAGCCTGAATTCCTGTTGAAAAGGAATAGATCGGCCCGCCTTAAGACGGGGTTAACGAAGCGAATTATAGGCATGTCCATTTGCGCGCACCGACATCCAGCCCTTCGACCAGGCGGGCTTCCATGTCATGTCGGCGAATTATTCGTCAGCCCTTCGGCAACTCCACCTCGATCGCCTCGTCCAGCATGACGAGTTCGGTGTCTTCCGGGCCGCCGTCGTCATGGCGGATCATGGTGAAGTCGCCGGGCCGGTCCAGCACGCATAACGGTCCGTGCCAGGCGCCGGCATCGTAATTCACCGCCTGCCCGCCATCGGCGACGAAGGCGCGGATCTTGCCGATGTCGGGCCCGCCATCGGGCAGGGCGGGGCAGACGACCGCCAGATAGCGTGCGCCGTTCATCGGCACGAAAAGCTGCATCGAATGGGGGTGCCGCTCGATCGCCTTGACCATCGGCGCCCGGTCGGCGACCCGCATGAAGGTGATGTTCAGCTTGGCGTGATCGCGCAGATTGTCGGTGCTGGCGGCATATTCGTCCCGCTGCGCGGGATCGCCGTTCGAGGCGAGCACCTGGCCCCAGGGGGCAAGGGCTTCCGGCGTCAGTGGTTCGGCCTTGATCGTCCTGGTCATGCATTTTCCTTCGCGACGACGATGGCGCCGGATGCGGCCAGCGCCTCGATCTCGTCCGCATTATATCCGTATTCGGACAGCACTTCACTTGTATGCTGGCCATAGAGGGGCGCGCCCGTCGCAACGTTGCCGGGCGTGCCGGAGAATTTCACCGGCAGGCCGACGGTCTTCACCGGGCCCAGCCGCGCATGCCTGGCCTCGGTCACCATCTCGCGGGCGAGGGTCTGTGGATCCCGGTGCATCTCGGCGATGTTCAACACCGGCCCGGCGGGCAGGCCGGCCTGCTCGAACTTCGCCAGCCATTCGTCGGTGCTGCGGGTGATCATATGTTCTTCCAGCGCCTCGGACAGTTCGGCCAGATGCGCCATGCGCCCCGCATTTTCCTTGAAACGCTCGTCTTCGGCCAGTTCCGCGGCCTCCAGCACCTCGAGAAGGCGCAGCCAGTTGGCCTGGTTGGCGGCGCCGATATTGACCCAGCCATCCTTCGTCCGCAGCGCCTGGTACGGGGCGTTGAGGGGATGTGCGGACCCCATCGGCCCCGGCGGCCGGCCAGTGGCGAAGGCGATGGCCGACTGCCAGTAGGTATGGGTGATCGCGGCCTCGAACAGCGAGGTATCGACACGCTGCCCCTCGCCGGTCTTCAGCTTGTGGGTATAGGCCGCCAGCACGCCCATCGCGCCGAGGATGCCGGCGGTGATGTCGCTGACCGGCGCGCCGACCTTGACCGGCGGGCGGCCCGGCCCCTCGCCGGTGATGCTCATCAGCCCGCTCATGCCCTGGGCGATCAGGTCGAAGCCGCCGCGGTCGGCATAGGGCCCGGTGCGGCCGAAGCCGGAAATCTCCGCGTAGATCAGGCCCGGATTGATCTTCTTCAGCGCGTCATAGCCGAGGCCCAGCTTTTCCATCGTGCCGCGGCGGTAATTTTCGATGACCACGTCGGCTTCGCGCAGCAGGCGGCGCAGAACCTCCCTGCCCCCCTCCTCCTTGAGATTGACCGCGATGCCCCGCTTGTTGCGGTTCATCATCATGAAGGCCGCGGATTCGCCGTCGATGTCCGGCGGCACGGAGCGCCGCGTATCGTCGCCGCCCGGCACCTTTTCGACCTTGATGACGTCGGCGCCCATGTCGGCGAGCATCAGCCCGCAGACCGGCCCCGCCATGATATGGGCAAGCTCTACGACCTTGACGCCCTTCAGCGGACCGTGCCGTTCGGTCATGGTCTAGCGTCCCTGGAAGTCCGGCTTGGTCTTGGTCAGGAAGGATTTGTAGCCGATCCGGAAATCCTCGGTGTCGTAGCAGGCATAGCCTTCGTCGAGTTCTTCCGGCGTCAGCGGCGCCGGGTCCTCCAGCCGGTCGAGGAATTTCTTGTGCCAGCGCGCGACCAGCGGCGCGCCCTCGGCGATGCGTTGCGCGGCGGCCATGGCCTCTTCCTCGACCTTGCCGTCGGGGACGACCCGCGTGACGAGACCCTTGTCCTTCGCTTCGGCCGCGCCGAAGACACGGCCTTCCAGCAGGATTTCCAGCGCCGTCTGGCGCCCCACCAGCTGGCGCAGCGCGTCGATTTCCGGATAGGCCATGACCAGGCCCAGCCGCTTGATCGGAACGCCGAAGCGACTGGATTCGCCGCAGATGCGCAAGTCGCAAAGCCCCGCGATCTCCAGCCCGCCGCCGACGCAGATGCCCTCGATCAGCGCCACCGTCGGATGCCGGCAGGATTTGAGCGCGGTCAGCGTGCGATGCAGGATTTCGCCATAGGCCTTCGCCTGTTCGGCGTTCGAACGGTCCGTCTCGAATTCCGAGATATCGTTGCCGGGCGAGAAGGATTTGCCGCCGGCCCCGCGCAGCACGACACAACGCAGATCGTCATTGGCAGACAATTCCTCCAGCGCCGCGCCGAGACACCGCCACATCGGCTTGGTCATGGCGTTCAGCTTGGCCGGCCGGTTCAGCGTGACGGTCGCGACATATCCGTCTCGATTTACAAGAATCGTGTCTTCCGACATCGAGGCTATTCCCTCAACCGTAGAACAGATAGACCAGTCCCATCGGGATGATCGGGATGTAGGTCACCAGCAGCAGGATGAACAGCAGCACGGCGACGAAATAAACATTGTACTTGCTGACTTCCCAGATATTCGCCTTGGCCACCGAGCAGGCAGTGATCAGCACGCTGGCGACCGGCGGGGTTTGCTGGCCGATGCCGAGATTCAGGGTCACGATCAGCCCGAAATGCACGGGGTCGATGCCGACCACGTTGACCAGCGGCAGCACCTGCTGTTCGGTAAGGAACACGCCGACCAGGGCGGAAGACGCGACAAGCAGCATGACGACGGAGGTCTGCACCCCGCCCTCCATCATTGCCCCGCGCAGATGCGGCCAGTCGAGCTCGCGGTAGATCACCCCGCCGATGAACAGCGCCGCGAACACGGCCAGCGCCGCGCCCTCGGTCGCGGTAACGATGCCGCCGAATATGCCGCCGAGAATAATGACCGGCAGCAGAAAGGCCCAGGCCGCGTCCTTGAAAGTCGCCCAGACGCGCGGCAGATGGAAGGCCTCTTCGACCGGCAGCTTGTAGCGCACGGCGAACCAGTAGGCGACGCACATCATCATGAACCCGCCCACCACGCCGGGCACGATGCCGGCGACGAAAAGCTGCACCACCGAGGCGTCGGCCATCACTGCATAGAGAATCATTGGAATCGAGGGTGGGATGATGACGGCCAGCGTCGCCGAGGACGATGTCACGGCCGCCGCCAGGGCGCCCGGATAGCCCTTTTTCTTCATCGCCGGTATCAGGATCGAGCCCAACGCCGCCACGTCGGCGACGGCGGAACCGGAAATTTCCGCAAAGAACAGCGAGGTCCCGATATTGACCATCGCCAGACCGCCTTTTACGAAGCCCAAAAGGGCCGAGGCGAAGGCGATTAGCCGGCGCGATATGCTGGACGAATTCATTATCGCACCGGCCAGGATGAAAAGCGGGATCGCGAGCAACGGGAACTTCGTCGACCCGTCATACATGACCAGCGCAACGTTGGGCAGGATGTCGGGCCCCGTGGTGAGGACCATGGCCGTGGCGGCGACAACGCCCAGCGCAACCGCGATCGGCACGTTCAACATCACGAGAACGAGGAGACCGACAAACATCAGAATTATGGTCATTCGTCGGTCAACTCCGGCAGGACTTCGTGGTGGACGCCCCGGCGCGCCTCGTCGAGAGCGCGCGGCAGGCTGAGCAGTTGGGCAATAATGAACAGTACCGCCCCGACCGGGATGACCGACTGGGTGAACTGGATCGGAACATCCGGCAGGCTGATCAGATAACTGCCTTCGAGGACATCCAGCACCTCCAGTCCGACCCAGGCAAGCAGGACGAAGAAGCCGATAATGACGATCTCTCCCAGATAGACGGCAGCAACGCGCCAGTGCGGCGGCAGCGATTCCACCAGGCCCGGAAATCCGATATGGGCGCGCTTCAGCGCGGCCAGCGCCGCCCCGTAATAGGTGAGCCAGGCAAGCATGATCGAGGCGACCTCGTCGTACCAGACGAAGGATGCGCCGGCTTTACGATAGATCACGGCCATTAGCACAACCAGTGCCATACCGCCGGTCAGCGATATGACCATTAGTTCCAGCAATCGTTCGAACCAGCGTTCCAATTGCGCTAGTGTAGGCATAGGCTCAGGTCTCCCGAATCGCGAACGGAGCTTAAGAAATGTCGTGGAGAAATATGAATCCCGCCCCGCCACCGGATGCTTCCAGGCGGCGGGGCGGAACCCACGGGCAAATCAGTTGGCCAGTGACAGAGCCTTGTCCACCAGATCCTTGCCGCCCTTAACGTCGGCGCCGAACTCTTGGTAGATGGGGGCGCTGGCCTTGACGAACGCCGCCTTGTCGGCTTCGTTCACCTGCATGCCACCGGCTTTGAGCTTGGCCAGCAGATCGTTTTCCATGGCCGCCGCCGTTTCATAAACGAAGGCCTGGCTTTCCTTGGCGATCTTCTCAAGCTCGGCTGAGACATCCTTCGGCAGGCTGTCCCATTTTTTCTTGCCGACCAGCACATAGGCCGGTGTGTAGACATGGCCCGTCAGCGACAGGTACTTCTGCACTTCCTGGAATTTCGCGCTGGCGATCTGCGCGAAAGGATTTTCCTGGCCGTCCATCACGCCGGTTTGCAGCGCGACGAACACTTCGGAGAAGGCCATCGGCGTCGGATTGGCGCCGTAAGCCTGGAACATCTTGACGCGCCATTTTCCCTTGGGCGTGCGAAGCTTGATGCCGTCGAGATCGCCCGGCACGTTGATCGGACGAGAATTGTTGGTGATATGGCGGAAGCCATTCTCCCACACGGCAATGACCTTGTAGCCTTTGGCTTCGGCCATCGGCGCCAGCTTGCTCCAGAAGATCTCGTTTTCGATCATGTTCATGTGGGCCCGGTCCTTGACCAGATACGGCATGTCGAACACGCCGAACTCGTCGACGACCGACGACATGACACTCGACGGAAGCGAGAAATCGACGGTTCCGAGTTTCAGTTTCTGCAGGAGTTCCTGGTCCTTGCCGAGCTGGCTGGAGCCATAGACCTCGATCTTCACCTTGCCGGCCATCTGCGCGTTGACACGCTTGGCGAATTCCTCGGCCGAAACCGCGAACAGCGAGCCCGGCGCGCCGACATGGCCGAACTTAAGGGTGACTTGCTCTGCCGAAGCCGGCAGGGCAAAGCTCGCCGCCAGGGCGATGCCGGCCAACAATTTTCCTAGTCGCATATCATCCTCCATCTGTATGTAATGTGATTATATTTTTACCTTCACTCTTTCCGGCGGGAAGATCATAGATCGTTCCTCCGCTCCGCCAGAAACTCCATGGCCCCCGATACACCGCGGGGTTCGTGCGGAACCCCGGCGATCGATAACCCCATCTCCACACCGGCCAGCGCCCCCATCAGCATCAACTCGTTGAAATCGCCCAGATGGCCGATGCGGAACACCTTGCCGGCGACCTTGCTCAAGCCCGTGCCCAGCGACATGTCGAAGCGATCCATGATCACCGTTCGCAGCGCATCGGCATCGTGGCCTTCCGGCATCACCACGGCGGTCAGCGAACCGCTGTATTCATCTTCGTTGGCGCAAAGGATTCCCAGCCCCCAGCCGCGCACGGCGCGGCGCGTGGCTTCGGCCAAACGGCGGTGCCGGGCAAAGACATTGTCCAGCCCTTCCTCATCCAGCAGCATCTTCAGCGCCTCCCGCAGACCATACAGCAGGTTGGTTGCAGGTGTGTAGGGAAAATACCCCTGTTTGTTCGGCCCGCGCATTTCCGACCAGTCCCAGTAGGACCGGGGCATGGTGGAGGACTCGGCCGCCTTCCATGCTTTCGGCCCGACCGCGTTGAAGCCCAGCCCCGGCGGCAGCATCAGCCCCTTCTGCGAGCCGCCGATGGTAACGTCCACGCCCCACTCGTCATGCCGGTAGTCGATAGAGGCCAACGAGGAAATGGTATCCACCATCAGCAGCGCCGGATGTCCGGCCGCGTCGATCGCCTTGCGCACGGCGGCGATATTGCTGGTCACGCCGGTCGAGGTTTCGTTATGGACAACGCAGACGGCCTTGATTTCATGGGCATCGTCGGCGGCCAGCCGCGCCCCGATGGCGGCCGCATCCACGCCGTGCCGCCAATCGCCTTCGATCAGCGCGACCTTCAGCCCCAGCCGCCCGGCCATGCCCGACCACAGCGCGGCGAAATGGCCGGTCTCGTACATCAGCACATGATCGCCGGGCGACAATGTATTGACCAGCGCCGCTTCCCAGGCGCCGGTGCCGGACCCCGGATAGATGATGACGTCGCCCTCGGTCTGGAAAATCCGCTTCATGCCGGCCAGACATTCCTGGCCGAGTTCCGCGAACTCGGGCCCGCGATGATCCATGGTCGGGCCGTCCATGGCGCGAAGCACTCGGTCGGGCACATTGGTTGGTCCCGGAATTTGCAGAAAATGGCGACCGCTGCGAAATGTCATTCGGTATCTTTCTCTGGATTGGCTCAACCGCTAAAAACGATCGTCCGGAATTTTGCATGCAATCCCAAGCAGGGCAAGCTTCCATTTTCCTTCCTGAAAATCATAGTACATTTGCATGCTGTTGGCTGTATAAGAATACATAATCTCACAAATTGCCTGCTATTGTATACAAAATTCGCTCTGAACTTGACCGCTATCCATAAAGGGAGTACCCGGCGGTATGCATGATCACCAAGCAACCCCGACGACGTCCCTGCGTGACGAATCCGCCGCCCCGCTGGCCCGCCGGCTGGCGCGCGAGACGCAGGCCGAGGTGCTGTTCGACCCCTTCAGCCGAGGCCGCTATAGCACGGATGCCTCGATTTACCAGGTCATGCCGGTGGGCGTAGTCGTGCCGCGCAGCGTAGACGACATCCGGACCGCCATCCAGATCGCGCGGGAAGAAGGCGTACCGGTCCTGCCGCGCGGCGCCGGCACCTCGCAATGCGGCCAGACGGTCGGCGAAGCGCTGGTCATCGACGCCAGCAAGCATCTGCGTGACGTAATTTCGCTGGACAGGGAGAACCGGCGGGTGCGGGTGCGTCCCGGTATCGTGCTGGACCATCTGAACGCCTATCTGCGGCCGCATGGCCTGTTCTTCCCCGTCGACGTATCGCCGGCCAACCGCGCCACCATCGGCGGCATGACCGGCAACAACAGTTGCGGCTCGCGGTCCATCCGCTACGGCAATATGGTCCATAACGTGCGGTCGATCGAGGCGATCCTGGCCGACGGTACGGAAGCCGTATTCGGCACTGCCCCGGGCAATCTGGCCGAACTGGAGGCGCCCGACCGCTATATCGAACTGGTGCAGAAAATGCGCGCCCTGGGCCTGCGCGAGTCCGCAGAGATCGACGCGCGCATCCCCAAACTGCTGCGCAAGGTCGGCGGCTACAATGTCGAGACGATCGACCCGGCCGGCCATAATATGGCCAACCTGCTGGTCGGGTCCGAGGGCACGCTGGCCTTCTTCCACGAGATCGAACTGGATCTGCAGCCGATCCCGGAGCACCAGGTCCTGGGCATCTGCCACGTCCCGACCTTCCGCGCGGCCATGGACTCGAC
>CAMYNJ010000027.1 GCA_947259795.1 uncultured Alphaproteobacteria bacterium
GGGAGCGGGCCGGTGCGATTCCGCGTTAGCGGAAAACACTTTAGCGGGTTCAGCACCCGCTGGCAGGCAGCGCCTCGATCTTTTCCAGGACGCCGTTCACCGTGAAATCGCCGAAATCCAGTATCAGGCTGGTAACCACGCCATTGGGCTGGATGTTCATCGTCATTTCGAAATCGGGCAGTTCCTCGCCGGGCTGGGCGCTACCCTCGGCGGCGAAGAAGGCGATCTGCATAGGCCAGACCGGATCCGGGCCGAGCGGCGCTGCAATCACGTCACCGGCATCGGCGTCGCGCTGACTGAGCACAATGGTCGTAACGGGGGCCGACGCCTCCACCTTCGATCCATCGAACAGCAGATGGCGATCAAACCGCTCTCCCCGCGCCGCCTTTTCCAGCAATATCACCGTGTGTTCAGTCGGGAAGACCGTGCCCCTGGACAGCGCGATCTTGTCCTTGGAGGGCTGTTCGAAAGTCGCCATGCCCGGGCCGCCGGCGGATTCAAGCTCGGCCCGGCCGCCGACCTTCTCGACGTCGCGGCCGTCGGTTGTGCGGGTCAGGTTGAAGCGGTATTCCAGGCCGTCCTTGGACTCCCAGGAGGCATATTTGTCGACCGTGTCAATATCGCCGCCATTGGCCAACTGGAAGCGCAGGGCGTAATTCTGTTCGACGATCCAAGCGTCGCAGGCATCCTTGATCTCCAGGCTGATCGCGCCCTCGACGCCGGCCATGTTGCTCTCGTTCGAGGCCGTGGCCAGCGACAGGCGGTAGAACGCCCGGTGTGCCGCAAGTTCGACGGCCTGGGCCATGGGGGCGGCCAGCCCGGTCAACAGGATGGCGGCGATGGCGGCGGCGGTTTTCTTCATCATCAACTCCGAAATTATCCGATTCCAAATTTCTTGCCCGGGGGGCTTGGCGGCGCGGCGTCATTTCTGGTTTATGTCCGGGCGCACCGTCTCATTGAATCTTGGCGACGATCTGTCCGATACAAGGATTTATTGTAAATGGCCCAAAAACCCAAACTTTTCGTTACCCGCAGACTTCCCGACGATGTCGAGGCCCGCATCCGGCGCGATTACGACGCCCTGCATAATGAGGACGACGCCGCATACGGTCCCGAAGATCTGGTGCGGCTGAGTATGGCCACTAAATGTGAGGGAATCCTTACCTGCGGTACGGAAAAATGGACCGCCGACGTTATTTCCCGATTGCCCGGCCACGTGAAAATCCTCGCCACATTATCCGTCGGCTATGACCATATCGACGTCGAGGCGGCGGGAAGAAAGGGGCTGATCGTCACCAATACGCCCGACGTCCTGACCGCGGCGACAGCCGATATCAGCATGCTTTGCCTGCTGGGCGCGGGGCGCCGGGCCCAGAGCTCGGAGAAAATCCTGCGCGAGGGGAAGTGGGGCCGCTGGGAGCCGATGGCCATGCTGGGCGTCGATGTCACGGGCAAGAAGCTGGGTATCTACGGCATGGGACGGATCGGCCAGGCGGTGGCGCAGCGCGCCCGCGGCTTCGAGATGGAAATCCATTACTGCAACCGCAACCGGCTGCCGCCGGAGAGGGAACAGGGCGCGATCCATCACGCGACTCCGGAAGACATGCTGCCGCATTGCCAGTTCCTGTCGATCAACAGCCCGGGGGGCGCGGACACATACCATTTCCTGAACGCCGGGCGGATCGCGCTGCTGCCCGACGGCGCCGTCGTCGCCAACACGGCCCGGGGCACCGTGATCGACGACAACGCGCTGATCCCCGCCCTGCAGTCGGGCAAGATCGGGGCCGCCGGGCTGGACGTGTTCGAGGGCGAGCCGGACTTCGACAAACGTTACCTGGCGCTCGACAATGTCTTCCTGCTGCCCCATGTCGGCAGCGCCACCATTGAGACGCGCAACGCCATGGGATTCCGGACGCTGGACAATCTGGACGCCTGGTTCGCCGGGAGGAAACCGGGCGACCGGGTTGTCTGAACAGCGGCATCCGGCAAGGATTGGTCCCATATGAAAAATCCCTCTTCCCTGCTCCGGGTGGTGCTGGCGCTGGCGATCGGCGCGGTGGGCGGCTGGGTTTTCACGCTGCTGACCATGCCGCTGCCCTGGATGCTGGGCTCGATGGCGTTTTGCACCGTCGCGGCCGTGATGCGCGCGCCGATCAGCGCACCTGCCCGGGTGCGGCCCTATATGATCGCCGTCGTCGGCGTCATGCTGGGGTCCGGCTACAGCCCGGCAATGCTGGACCGTGCCGGCGACTGGCTGACCAGTCTGGCAATGCTGTGGGTCTACATCGTCGTCGTCGGCGGCTTGGGCCTGGCCTATTTCCGCCTGTTCACCCGGTACGACCCGGTCACCGCCTATTTTTGCGCCATGCCCGGCGGCTTCAACGAGATGGTGATGATGGGCGCCGAGATGGGCGGCGACGAGCGCAAGATCGCCCTGACCCACGCCAGCCGCGTTCTGCTGGTGGTCTTTACCGTGCCGTTGTGGCTGCGCCTGACCGGGCAGCTGGACATCATGGACCGCATGGCGGTGGGCGTCGGCCTGGGCGACGTGGCGCCCGCCGATTATCTGCTGCTGGCGGCCTGCGGCCTCGGCTGGCCGATCGCCCGCAAACTGCGCCTGCCCGCGGCCGCGCTGGTCGGCCCGATGCTGTTGAGCGGGGCTCTGCATCTGGGCGGGCTGACCTCATCCCAGCCGCCGATGGTGATCGTCAACCTGGCGCAGCTGTTCATCGGCACGACCGTGGGATGCCGCTTCACCGGCGCCACCACAGGCGAGGTTGTGCGAGCACTGGGGGTGGGGTCGGGCCTCGCCGCCGTGATGCTGCTCCTGACCGCCCTGTTCGCCTGGGCAATCAACGTCAACACGGGCACGCCCTTTCCCGTCGCGGTGCTGGCCTTCTCGCCAGGGGGGCTGGCCGAGATGGCGCTGATCGGCCTGGCGCTGGGCGTCGACGTCGCCTTCATCGCAACCCATCACGTCGTGCGCATCTTCCTGGTAATCCTGCTGGCGCCGGCGGCGATCAAGCTGTGGCGACGGTAAGAAAATACAGAAACCATAACAATTAGTTGCCCGGAAATTATGGTAATCTTCCGAAGCCTAACCAAATATTAGTCGTTGGAATGCGATCTATTCCGGTCGTTCATCGAAAATTGGGGGAAAGAGATGCCATTTGATCTTTGGGGCATATTCGCGATCGGGGGCGGCGGGGTTCTGGTGCTGTACGTTATCGCCAGTTACAAGCCGGTGCCCCAGGGCATGGAATACACCGTACAGAGGTTTGGCAAATATACCCACACGCTTGCGCCGGGTCTGAACTTCATCAATCCGGTCATCAGCAAGGTCGGCGCGAAAATGAACATGCGCGAAACCGTGATGGATGTTCCCAGCCAGGAAGTGATCAGCCGCGACAACGCGATGATCAAGGTCGACGGTGTCGTGTTCTTTCAGGTGATCAACGCGGCGAAGGCCGCCTATGAGGTCAATGACCTGCAACGCGCCATCCTCAACCTCACCATGACGAATATCCGTACCGTCATGGGTTCGATGGATCTTGACGATCTGCTGTCCAGGCGCGACGCCATTAACGCCCAGCTTCTGACCGTCGTCGATCAGGCCACCGAACCCTGGGGCGTCAAGGTGACCCGCATCGAGATCAAGGACATCAGCCCGCCGATAGATCTTGTGGAATCCATGGCGCGCCAGATGAAGGCCGAGCGCGAAAAACGCGCCCAGATCCTGGAAGCCGAGGGTCTTCGGCAATCGGCGATCCTGAAGGCGGAAGGCGAAAAAGAGGCTATCGTGTTGCAGGCCGAAGGCCGCAAGGAAGCCGCCTTCCGCGATGCCGAGGCCCGCGAGCGCGAGGCGGAGGCCGAAGCCAAGGCCACCGCCATGGTCTCACAGGCCATCGCCAGCGGCAACGTCCAGGCGCTCAACTATTTCGTCGCCGGAAAATATGTCGAGGCGCTGGGTAAATTCGCGGACTCGCCGAATCAAAAGACCTTCTTCCTGCCGGTCGATGCGGCGGGCGTTATTGGCTCCATCGGGGGCATCGCCGAAATCGCCAAGCAGACGTTCGGGAAGGATGCCTGATAATGGAGCTTTTCGGCAAAATCGTATTCTGGCACTGGTGGATCGTGGGCGTTGTGCTGCTTGGGGTCGAGATCATGATGCCCGCCCAGGTTTTCCTCTGGTTGGGGATTTCAGCCGGCCTGACCGGCGGCATCCTTCTGGTCGCGCCGGACATCGGCTGGGAGTGGCAGCTCGTATTTTTCGGCGTTCTATCGGTCGGCTCGATCGTTGGCTGGCGGCTGTATCAGAAGAAATACCCTCCGCAAACGGACGAACCCATGCTGAACCGTCGCGGGTCGCAATATGTGGGGAGAACTTTCGAGCTGACCGAGGAAATGGCGCTTGGCCGCGGCAAGATCAGCGTCGACGACACCACCTGGCGGGCCGAATACGACGCGGGCGGGGACCTGCCCGCCGGCAGCCGCGTGAAGGTGGTAGATATCAATGGCACGACCCTGAAGGTGGAGCCGGCCTGAAACGCACATCGCGCCAGGGCATCGCCTCTTAGCGGTTTCCCCGGCTGTCATATCTTGGTACTCAATCGGCCCTGACCGGCGGCAAGGACAGAGAGAAACAGCGATGGACGTTATCGAAACCCTGAAGAAGCGTGCTTCCGCCCCCTGGCGGATCCTGGGGGAGCCGGGGCCCAGCGACGATGAACTGCACGACTTCCTGGAAGCCGCGGTGAGCGCGCCCGACCATGGCGCGGTGCGGCCCTGGCGCTTTATCGTCGTGCGCGGGGGCGCGCGCGAGGCGTTGGGCGAGCTGTTCACCGAGGCGCTGCTGAAACGCAAGCCGGATGCCGACGAGGCGACCATCGAAAAAGACCGCGAGCGGATGCGCCAGGTACCGCTGCTGATCGTGGTCGCCGCGCGGATTACGCCGAACCACCCGAAGGTTCCGCCGGGGGAGCAGCTCATCGCCACCGGCCTCGCCGCGCAGGCCATCCTGCTGGCCGCCCAGTCGAAGGGCTATGGCGGCATCATGCTGACCGGCGACCATGCCTATGACGCGCATGTCAAGCAGGGGCTGGGGCTGAAGGAGACGGATCAAATCGTCTCCTTCCTCTATATCGGCACGCCGGAGGGAGAGCCGCGCCCCAAAAAACGGCCGGACCCGGCGAAATTCACCATCGAGTGGACCGGGTCGACCGGCTGAAGGACGGTGCCATGGCTTACAGCGAAGACCTGGCGACGCGAATCCGGCGAGCGCTGGCGCCGCGCGCCGATGTCATGGAACGCAAGATGTTCGGAGGGCTGGCCTTCATGCTGGGCGGCAATATGTGCTGCGGCGTGGTGGGCGACAGGCTGATGCTGCGGCTGGGCAACGAGGGCGCGGCGACGGCACTGGCGGAGCCCCACACGAGGCCGATGGACTTCACCGGCAAGCCGCTGAAATCGATGGTCTATGTGGAAGCCGAGGGGATCGCCTCGCCGGAGGAACTGCACCGCTGGGTCAATCGCGGCGCCGATTTCGCCGCGAGTCTGCCGGCGAAGTAGGTTTGGGCATCGCCCGGGTTCGGCGTTAGAAATCCTCGCCGTCCAGCGTTAGCAGCGGATCGTAGAGTTCCGGGCGGCGGTCGCGGAACAGGCCCCATGCGGCGCGCACCGCCCTGACTTCGTTGAGGTCGAATGACGCGGTAATCACCGCCTGGTCGGTGCGATTCGCCTCGGCCACCTTCTCGCCGGTGGGTCCGGCGACGAAGGAAGAGCCGTAGAAGGTCATGGCCGCCGACTCGTTCTCTTCCACGCCGATCCGGTTGGACGCCGCCAGCACCGCCATGTTGGCGCCGGCGTGGCCCTGCATGACGCGCTGCCAGTGGTCGCGGCTGTCGAGATCCGGGTTGTGGGGTTCCGAGCCGATAGCGGTGGGGTAGAGCAGAATGTCGGCGCCCTGCAGCGCCATGGCGCGGGCGCATTCCGGGAACCACTGGTCCCAGCAGATGCCGGCGCCGATCGTCCCGTAACGGGTTTGCCAGGCGCGGAAACCGGTGTCGCCGGGATTGAAATAGAACTTCTCCTCGTAGCCCGGCCCCTGGGGGATGTGGCTCTTGCGGTAGAGGCCGAGCAGCGCGCCGTCCGCGTCCACCATGGCAAGCGAGTTGAAATAGGCATTGTTGGCGCGCTCGAAGAAGCTGACCGGCAGGACCACCTCCAGCTCGGCCGCCAGCGCCGCGAAACGCGCGATCGTCGCGTTGCCTTCGGCGGGCTGGGCCAAGGCGAAATGTTCCTGCTTCTGGTCGGCGCAAAAATAGGGGGTCGCGAACAGTTCCTGCAGCAGCACCACATTGGCGCCCTTGCCTGCCGCCTCGCGCACCAGTTCCTCGGCGCGCGCGAGGTTCGCCTCGATATCCCAGCTACAGGCCATCTGGGTGGCGGCGACGGTGACCCGTGTCATGTCTTCGGCTGCTGCTGGGTGATGCAGTGGATTCCGCCGCCGCCGCGGACGATGTCGACGGCCGACACCTGGATGACGTTGTGGTGCGGGAAGGCATGGGCGATGGCGCGGCGCGCAGCGGCGTCGCGCTTGTCCTCGAAGCCTGGCATGACGATACCGCCATTGGCGATATAGAAATTGATGTAGGAACTGGCGAGCCGCTCGCCGTCCTCTTCCATGCGCGCCGGCTGATCGATGGCAATCACCTCCAGCGTGCGTCCCTGGGCGTCCGTGCTGGCGTGCAGGATTTCCAGGTTGGCCCGCAGGATTTCGTAGTTCGGGTCGCCCTCGTCGGGGCAGGAGGCCGCCAGCACGACGCCGGGCCGCGCAAAGCAGGCGACATTGTCCACATGGCCGTCGGTTTCGTCGTAATGATAGCCGGCGGGCAGCCAGATCACCTTCTTGGCGCCCAGCCAGTCGCACAGCGCCTGTTCGGTCTCCGCCTTGTCCATGCCCGGATTGCGGTTTGGGTTCAACAGTACGGTTTCGGTGGTCAGCACCGTACCCTCGCCGTCATGGTGGATGGCCCCGCCCTCCAGCACGAAGGGCGCCTCGAAGCGGCGTATTTTGAGATGGCCGAGCAAAGCCTCGGCCAGGCGGACATCGTTGTTGTAGTAGTCGTATTTGTGGCCCCAGGCATTGAAATGCCAGTCGCAGGCAGCGATGCCGCCCTTGCCGTCCAGCAGAAAGGTGGGGCCGATGTCGCGCATCCAGGAATCGTCCAGCTCCATCGGCAGCACATCGACGCCGCGCCCGCACTTCATCGAAGCCGCGGCCACGTCCCCCGGATTCGCCACCATGGTCACCGGCTCGAATTCCGCGATGGCCTGGGCGACGGCAGCATAGGCGTCGCGCGCATCGTCCAGCCGGTCGCCCCACAATTCCTGGCGGCAGGGCCAGGCCATCCAGCAGCGTTCGTGCGGATGCCATTCGGCGGGCATCGAGAAACCTTCGGCAGTGGGGGTGGTCATGGACGCTCCCGGATCAGTTGAACCAATTGTTTGGACTGTAAGCGGAGGTCTGCCGCATTGACAAGTGACAAGCCGCAACGGCCGGTTATTCGGCCAGCACCAGCGTGTTGCCGGGTGCCCAGGAGATCCACAGATCGTCGCCGATGGCGACCGAAGATTCGGTGCGCCGCGCATCGTTCTGGACGGTGCTGGTAAACTGCACCCCGGTTTCGGTATCCAGCAGGATATGGCTTTCATTGCCGTAATAGGCAACGTCGCTGATCTTGCCCTTGAGCGCGAGCACACCCTCGCCCGGCTTGTCCGCCGACAGCAGGGTCTTTTCCGGGCGCACCGCGATGCTGATATTGCCGGCTGCCGCCCCTTCGTGGGGCACCGCGATCCGGCCCATGCCTTCGACCTCAACGACCAGATCACCGCCCGACTGGCCCGCCACTTTCGCCTCCAGCATGTTCACCTTGCCGATGAAGTCGGCGACAAACAGGCTGTTGGGATGTTCGTAGAGTTCGCCGGGCGGGGCGATCTGCCTGACCACACCCCGATCCATCACGGCGGCGCGGTCGGCCATCGACAAGGCCTCGTCCTGGTCGTGGGTGACGATGACGAAGGTAATGCCGACGGAATGCTGCAGGCGCACCAGCTCCAGCCGCATCGCCTCGCGCAGCTTGGCGTCCAGCGCGCTCAGGGGCTCGTCCAGCAGCAGCACCTTTGGCTTCTTGACCAGCGCGCGGGCCAGCGCCACGCGCTGCCGTTGGCCGCCGGAAAGCTGGTCGGGCTTGCGCCGGCCGTAATCCTCGAGGTGAACCAGCGACAGCGCCTCTTCAACCTGGCCGGTGATTTCGGCCTTGGGGACACCGGTGACCTTCAGTCCGTAGGCGACATTGTCGAACACGGTCATATGAGGGAACACGGCATAGGACTGGAACACCATGTTCACTGGGCGCTTGTTGGGCGGTACGCCGAGCATGGCCTGGCCGTCGATCTCGATCTCGCCGCCGCTGGTGGTCTCGAAACCCGCCAGCATGCGCAACAGCGTGGTCTTGCCGCAGCCCGACGGCCCCAGCAGCGCGAAAAATTCGCCGGGCATGACATCGATGCTGACATTGTCGACCGCCGTCACGCGGCCGAAATTCTTGGTCACGTTGCGGATGCTGATGATCGGTTTGGCGTCGGTCATTGTCCCCTGCCCTTTGTCCAGCGCGACTGCATGATCATGGCGACCAGCGTCAGCGACAATGTGATTACGATAAGTACGGTGGAGGCCGCGTTGACCTCCGGCGTCACGCTGAAGCGCAGCATCGAATAGATCTTCACCGGGAAGGTATTGTCGCCGACGCCCGCGGTAAAGAAGGTGATGACGAAATCGTCGAGCGACAGCACGAAGGCCATCAGCGCGCCGGCGACCAGCCCCGGGATCATATAGGGGAAGGTGACATGCCAGAAGGTCTGCCATTCGCTGGCGCCGAGATCGCGGCTGGCCTCTTCCAGGGAGGTGTCGAACCCGGCCATGCGGGCGCGGATCACCACGGCGACGAAGGGTATGGTGAAGGCGATATGGCTGACGATGACGGTGGTCAGGCTGAGCTCGATGCCGACGCTCCAGAAGAACACCACCATCGCCACCGCCATGCAGATTTCCGGTATGACGATCGGCAGATGGGCGATGCCTTCATAGGTGCCCTTCCAGGGGAACCAGTAGCGGTAAAGCGCCAGCCCCAGCATCGCACCGAGCGCGGTGGAGACCACGGTCGATACCCCCGCCACATGCATCGAATTGAGGAAGGCCTCATGCAGCGACTGGTTGTTCAGGGCCTTTTCGTACCATTGCAGCGAAAAGCCCTTCCAGACGAAGGCGCGCTTGTAGGAATTGAAACTGAAAGCGACCAGCGTGACGATCGGGAAATAGAGGAAGACGAAGCAGACAAAGAGGGTCAGCCACATCCAGGGCCGCTTGAGATATTCCAGCGGGTTCACGTCGCGCCGGCGGCGAGCAACTTTGTTCGTCATGCGCGCCCCCTCGCCCGTTCTTTGAAACG
This sequence comes from uncultured Alphaproteobacteria bacterium, assembly GCA_947259795.1. Classification (GTDB taxonomy): domain Bacteria; phylum Pseudomonadota; class Alphaproteobacteria; order UBA8366; family JADFVY01; genus JADFVY01. Next base: position 9,510 of record CAMYNJ010000027.1, read on the forward strand.
CGCCCTGAGAGCATTGATCACGAAGAAGATGAATACCGGATACATCACCGCGAAGGAGAGCGCGGCGCCGAAGGGCCAGTCGCGCGCCTTGTTGAATTCCTGGGCGATCAGGTTGCCGATCATCAGGCTGTCGGTGCCGCCCAGCCGGTCGGGGACCAGGAAGTTGCCCATCGACAGGATGAAGACCAGCAGGCAGCCGGTAACGATGCCCGGCATGGCCAGCGGCGCCAGCACGGAAAAGAAGGTTCGCCATTGCCCGGCGCCAAGGTCGAGGCTGGCCTCGAGATAGGACCGGTCGAGCTTCTCCAGCGTCGCGTAGAGCGGCAGGATCAGGAAGGGCAGATGCACGTAAACCAGCCCGATGATCACCGTGTAATTGTTATACAGCAGTCCGAGCGGCACGAACCGGCCCATCAGGTCGGGCTGTCCGACCAGGGTGAAGAGCCAGTCGAGCTGACCGTGCATCCAGCCGAGCCCGTTATTGACGACGCCCCGCGACCCCAGCACGACGATCCAGGCGAAGGTGCGAATCAGCATGTTGGTGAAGAAGGGCAGCACCACGACCAGCAGCAGTGGATTTTTCCAGCGGTCCGGCGCGAAGGCGATGCCCAGGGCGACGGGGAATCCGACGACCAGGCACAGGAAGGTGCTGAGCCCGCCGATCCAGATCGATTTCCAGAGAATCTTCAGATGGATCGGCTCGATGGCGCGCAGGTAATTGTCGAAACTGAAAGAGAGATAGGTCTGGCCCATGGGGCCGCGCTCGCCGAAGCTGTAGATCCAGATCACGACCACCGGGATGGTGAAGAAGACCAGCAGCCAGAAGGTCGCCGGCCCCATGAAGATCGCGAAGGCCAATTTGTTTTTTCGCCAGTCTTCCATGGTCTTCCGCTGGTTCCTTCTGTCAGGCCGCGAGGCCGGTCAGCGCACCGGCGCATTCGGTGAATATAGCGGTATGCCGGTCGACATCCTCCGCGGTCGTTTCCGGTGAGATCAATAGCATATTGTGGAACGGCGTCACCAGAATCCCGCGATTGAGGAAATAGAGATGGATCAGGCGGTCGAGCTTGTGATCCACCCCTTCCAGCGCCTCCGTCCCGTTGCGTGGGGGACTTGGCTGAAAGCGGTATTCTATGCGTGCGCCGATCTGGGTGACGTACCATGGCAGGCCCCGGGCCGCGATCGCGCCCCGCACGCCATCGGCCAAACGTTCGGCCAGCGGGATCATGCGGGCATAGTTGTCCGCGGTCATGACCTCTTCCAGATTGACCCGCATCGCATGCAGCGCCAGCGCGTTGGCGGTCAGCGTGCCGCCGATGCCGGCGACGGCGCAATGGGGCAGCGCGGTGCGCTCGCGGACCTTCTCCGCCACGTCCCGCGACATGCCGTAGACCGCCACGGGAACGCCGCCGGCCAGCGGCTTGCCCATGGTCAGCATGTCGGGCCGCAGCCCGTGCGCGGCGGTATAGCCGCCGGGGCCGGAGGAAATCGTGTGGGTCTCGTCTATGATCAGCAGCACCCCGTGGCGCCGGGTGGTCTCGCGCAGGCCCTCGTGGTAGCCCGGGTCCGGCAGCACGATACCGGCATGGTTGGTCATGGCGGGCTCGGCCAGCACGCAGGCCACGTCGCCCTCGGCCAGCGCCCGGTCCAGCGCCTCCAGATCGTTGAACTCGACGACCCTGGTGGTCTCCCCGGGGTCGACCTGCGGGCCGATATTGCCGTCGCGCGACATCACCACGCCGTTGCGGACCGTGGCGATGGTTTCGTCGACCGTGCCGTGATAGCAGCCCTCGAAGACCAGGATCTTCGGCCGGCCGGTAAGCTCGCGGGCCAGACGCAGCACGAAGCGGTTGGCGTCCGTCGCGGTCATCGCCACCTGCCAGAACGGCAGGCCGAAGCGTTCGGCGAGGATTTCGGCGACCCGGATCGAATCCTCGGTCGGCAGCATATAGGTGAAACCACGCCGCGCCTGCTCTGCCAGCGCCGCCGCCACCGGCTCCGGCGAATGGCCGAACATGGCGCCGGTGTCGCCGAGGCAAAAATCGAGATACTCGTTGCCGTCGACGTCGGTGATGCGCACCCCGCGGGCCTCACGGGCGAACACCGGGAAGGCGCCGGCCCATTCTACCATCCACTGCATGGGCACGCCGCCCACCAGCGACTCTTGCGCCCGCGCATGCAGTTCGCGCGATCGCGGATGGGTATCGGTGAATCGCGCCGTCTCGCTTTCCAGCAGCGCGCTCAGCCTGTCGGGGGAAATACCGGTCATGATGTCGGGGCGGCCACAAACCGGGCGGGAAGCGGCGAATGCGCTTCCCGCCCGTATCGCTGCATATCCTGCCTGCCTCAGGACGCCTGGATCGCGGTCCAGGCTTCGTCGTAAAGCCTGGTATGTTCGCCGACGCTGAGGATGCCTTCGCAACGCGACAGCACGTCGGCCGGGGCGAAGACCGCCGGGTTTCCGGTATAATCCTCCGGCATCTTGGCCTTGGCGTCCTTGTTCGGCGTCGCGAAATAGATCGTGTTGGCGATCTCGACATGCACATCCACGTCATGGACATAGTTGATGAATTTATGCGCATTGTCGGGATGCGGCGCGTCCTTGGGGATGCAGAGATTGTCGACCCAGACGTTCGAGCCTTCCTTGGGCACGACGTAGTTGTAGCCTTCCTCTTCCTGCATCACGGCCGCTATGTCGCCGCTCCACTCCATGGTGATGTCGACCTCGCCGGCGACCAGCAGGTCCTGGCCGTTGTCGGCGGCGAAGGTCTTGATATGCGGCTTCGCGGCGATCAGCAGGTCACGCGCCTTGGCGATTTCCTTCGCATTGGTGCTGTTCATCTGATAGCCCATATATTTCAGCGCCGCGCCAATCACCGCGCGCGAATCGCTCAACAGCGCGATGCGCCCGGAATGTTTCTTGGCGCGTTCCGGCTCCAGCACGTCGGCCCAACTGTCGGGCACGCTGTCCACCGCCGATTCCCTGTAACCGAAGCCCATGGTGCCCCACATATAGGGGATGCTGTGCTTCAGGCCCGGATCGAAGGCCGGGTTGGTGAAGGCCTTGTCCAGATGTTTCATGTTCGGGATCTTCGAATGATCGAGCGGCACCACCATGCCCAGCGAAATCATGTCCTCGACCATGTAATCCGTCGGCACGATGATGTCGTAGCCGGGATTGCCCTCCTTCAGCTTGGCGAACATTTCCTCGTTGTCGCCGTAGAGGTCGTACTGGACGGCGATGCCGGTGTTCTTGGTGAAGGTATCGAGCGTGGTCTCGCCGATATAGGTGTCCCAGTTATAGACATTCAGCTGCTTTGCCTCGGCCGACCAGGCGCGGTTGGCGCCGCCGACGAAGGTGATGCCGACCGCCGCGGCCGAGCCCTGCATGAAGGCGCGGCGCGACACTTGCGAAATAAGCGACCTGCCGAATTTTTTCATCTCTTTGTGCTCCCAGTTGATTTCTTGACAACAGCAGGACAACGACTCCCCGAACCGCCAGATTGTTCCGCTGCCGTAATTGAGACCAAAATCCCCGCCCCTGTCAATGCGGGTGCGCATGATGCGCCCAATCCCTTGGCCGCTCCCCTTTCCAGACTATCCCCCGGATCGGGACAGGACCCGCACGCCGTCGGAGATTCGGTCGCCGGGATGCAGGATGACGCTCGTTCCTTCGCTCAGCCCGTCCAGCACCTCGGCTTCCCGGCCGTTGCCATGATCGATTTCGATATGGCGCAGTTTCGCCAGCCCGGCCTCGGCAACGAACACCGCCCAGGAGTCCCCGTCGCGGAACAGCGCGCCCAGCGGCAGCTTCAGCACGTCCTCGCCGCGCCAATCGAGAATATGAGCATCGATGCGGTAGCCATGGCCCAGCCCCTGCCATTTTTCCGGCGGGTCGGTGAAATCGACGATAACATTGACCCGCTGTTCCTCGATCCCCAACGCCGAAATCTTCGTAAAGGCATAGGGTTCCACCCGCCGCACCCGGCCGCCCAGCGACACCCCGCCCCAATCCTCGATCCTCACATCGGCGCCCTGCCTGACCCGCACAGCGTCACCTGACAGCAGGTCGACGACGACCTCCAGGTCGCGGGGGTCGCCGACCTCCACCAGCGGCACGCCGGCGACGACGACGTTTTCGCTTTCCTGGATCAGGCGCAGCACGGTGCCGCTCACCGGCGAAAGCACGTCGACGCAGCAGAGCGCATCGCCGGTCCCGCTCCCGTCCCCAGGCTCGATCAGGGCGGCGCGTGCGGTTTCCAGCTCAAAGCTGCGCATGTTGACGGTGGCCTCGGCAGTCGCCAGGGCCGCCCACTTCGTGCGCACATCCAGGCGGGCGCGGTCAAGGTCACGCTGCGAAATGTTTCCGCGCTTGGCCAGCTCTTCCGCGCGTCCCAGTTCCGTCCTCGCGAAATCCAGTTCGGCCACCGCACGGGCCTGCTCGGCCTCGGCCAGCGCGAAAGCGGCCTCCGCCGCCTTGGCAACCGCTTGCGCCTGGGCCCTGGCGCGGCGATCGAGGAAGGCCGGATCGGTCGGCTGGATGGTCGCCAGCAGCGTCTCGTTCGCGACCACGATGTCGCCGACATGGCGCTCTATCCGCCGAACGCGGCCGGGCACCGGCGCGGATACGACATAAACCTCGCGCACCCGGGTCTGGCCGTCGCCGTCGATGGTGACCGTCAGTTCCCCGCGTTCGAGGACCGCGAGATCGACGGGCACCGGCTGTGGCCGGAAGGCATAGACCAGGGCTGCTGCAAGGACAGCTGCCAACAGAAGGTACCAGACGATTCCTTTCCACCGCATGGCCATGGTCCTCTATTCCCGGGTTTTCAGTACAGCGATAAGGTCAAGATGATCGATACGCCGCCGCACTACCAGCCCGGTGAGAAGCGCGGCCGACAATACCACCAGGGCAGAGAATCCATAGGTACTGCGTTCGATCGCCAACGGGATGCGGAACAGCTCCGTTTCGAAGCCCGCTGCCACCCACCATGACAGGCCGTATCCGATAACGAAGCCTGGAATCAGCGCCGCCAGGGTGAGCAGTGCGAACTCACCCAGCAAGATCCACGAAACCTCGGCCCGGGTGAAACCCAGGACGCGCAGGCTGGCGAGTTCGCGCCCCCTTTCGGACAGCGATATCCGCGCGCTGTTGTAGACGACGCCGAAGGCGATCATGCCGGCGAACATGATATTGAAGGTCGTCATGATCAGCATGTTCTCGGCCAGGATTTCGCGGAAGCTCTCCACCGCCGCCTTCTCGAGGGTGACCCCGGCCACCGCCGGCGCGTCCTTGAGCTCCCGATACAGTTCCGCCTCGTGCAGCGAGTCGGTCTGGAGATAGGCGAGCGAAACCATCGGCTGATCGCCCATGAACCGATTGAGCGCCGCCAGATCCATATAGGCGGAAGTGCCCAGATATTCCTCGACGACGGCGGAGACCGGTATCTCGGCGGTTGGGCGGCGCCCCTCCATCGCCTCGACGGTCAGCCTGTCGCCGCGCCCGACGCCCAGTACTTCCGCCAGCTTCGAAGTCAGAACCAGCCCCTCCGGCGGCATCTGGACGGCGCGCAGCTCCAGGTCCAGCAGGCGGCCGAGATCGCTGCCCGGCGCCATGCCGATCAGCGCGGTCCGGCGGGAAATATGGCGATTGCGGAACCGCACCGCGACCGCGCGCACCGGCTCGGCGCGCAGCACGCCGGCCATGCTCTCGAACTCGCGGACGATGCCGGCCGGCTTGGCCTCGACAAGCGCGACGGTCACGTCCTGGCGATTGACCCGATTGAACTGGACGTCGATGATCATCTCGATCGAATCGAGAATGAACATGGAGTAGACGAGGATCGCCACCGACATGGCGATGCCGAGCGCGGTCAAACCCGAACGCAACGGCCGGCGCATGACATGCCGCAGAACCATGCGTGTCGCCTGGCCGAAACGCAGGATCTCGCCGAAGCGTTCCAACGAAGTCTGCCGATAGACCGGCGGCGGCGCCGGCTGCATGGCCACGGCCGGCGGCAGCCTTGCGGCGCGGCGCACCGCGCCCAGCGTGCCGGCCAGCGCCACCAGGACGCTGACAAGCGCCGCCACCACGAAAGTGCTGAAATCGATCCAGTAGTAAAAGAACGGGAAGCGGAAAAGCTCCGTATAGAGCCCGGTCAGGCCGCGCCCCAACCAGGCGCCGCCCAGAAATCCCAGCACTATGCCGATCCCGACGATAGCCAGTACGAACTTGGTGTAATGCCAGCCGACCGCCAGGCCCGAATAGCCGAATGCCTTCAACAGGCCGATCTGCTCACGTTCGGTCGCGATCAGCCGCGAGATGACGATATGCAGCAGGAAGGCGGCGACCCCCAGGAAGATGGCGGGCGCCACCCGCGCCATGGCTTCCAGTTGCGCCATTTCGTTCGATATATACCAGTGCGACGTCTGGTCCTTACGGCCATAGGCACCGACGCCGCCATAGGGCTCTATGATGCGGTCCAGCGCCGCGATGATCGCATCTTCGGAGGCGCCGCGCATCATGGTGAGCGAGACCGAATTGAACGAATCCTCGAGGTCATAGGCCGCCGCCAGCATCCCGCGACCGACCCACATGACCCCGAAACGGCGGTCGTCGGGCATCATCGCGCCGGGGCCCAGCGAATAGATGTATTCCGGCGACAGCGCGACCCCGACAACATCCAGCCGACGCTTGCGGCCATTGATGACGGCATGGAGATGATCGCCCGGACGCAGGCCATGCGCATCAGCGAAGGCCTCATTGAGGACGACCTCGCCCAGATTGCCGGGGCGGACGCCGCGCCCCATGCGAAGATGCAGGCCGTTCAGTTCGGGTGGATGTCGTTCGGGCACGGAGACCAGCAGCCCGCGGGCGGGCTCCGCCATGCCGGCGACGTCAAGCGTGACCGCGGCGACAACGCGCGTCTCGACCCTTGCGACGCCGGGGATGGAAGCGATCTCGCGGCCCAGCCGTTCCGGCGCCCGCTTGACCTCGGCGAAGATACTGGCGAAGCGATAGCGCTCGTAATAGGCGGACCGGGTATCGTCAAGAGAACGCAATGTGGCCAGCGACATCACATACATCGCCACGCCACAGCCGATAACCAGCGCGATCGCCAGCGCCTGCAGCCAGATATGGCGCAGATCGCGGATCAGCTTGCGGTCCAGCGCGCCCACTCTACCACACCAGATCGCGCGCGGCGCAGCGGGAATCGTTCACGCGCATTTCGACGACGGCGCCGTCGGCGAAGCGTATGATGCGGTGGGCCATCTCCGCCATCCCGGCATTATGGGTGATCAGGGCGGTGGTGGTGCCGAGCTCGCGGTTCACCGCCTCCAGCGCCTCCAGCACCACCACGCCGGTCTTGCTGTCCAGCGCGCCGGTCGGTTCGTCGCACAGCAAGACGTCGGGCTGCTTGGCGATGGCGCGGGCGATGGCGACACGCTGCTGCTCGCCGCCGGATAGCTGGGCCGGGAAATGCTCCATGCGCTCGGCCAGCCCGACCAGCGCCAGCGCATCTTCGGGCTTTATCGGATCGACCGCGATCTCGGTCACCAGAGACACGTTTTCCCGCGCCGTCAAGCTGGGTATCAGATTATAGAACTGGAAAACGAAACCGACATGGTCGCGGCGATAGGCGGTAAGTTCGGCTTCGCCATAGGCGGTGAGTTCGTGGTCGCGGAACCAGACGGTGCCCGAGGTCGGATGATCGAGCCCGCCGATGATGTTCAGGAAAGTCGACTTGCCGCTGCCCGATGGCCCCAGCAGCGCCGCCATCTCGCCCTCATAGAGGTCCATATCCACGCCGCGCAACGCATGCACTTCCACCTCGCCGGTGCGGTAGATCTTGGTCAGCTTGCGCACCTTGAAGGCGGTCCTGGCGCTGTCCGCGGGTGAACTGGCAATGCTGTCGGCATCACTCATGGCGGGACCCATTGTTGCGCAATTGTCGGCTAGTGTATACCGCCCCGGCAGGGCGAGGGCGTTGCGGCAGGTCAATTCGGCGGCTTATTGTTGGCCATGGCTCGGCGCGGGCAGATATGGATTGGAACTTCCGGCTGGCAGTACGATCACTGGATCGGGCCGGTCTACGGGGAAGGCTTGGATACCCCCGCACGGCTGTCCCGATATGCCCGGTCTCTGGACAGCGTCGAGATCAATTCCACCTTCTACGGCCTGCCCTCGGCCGCTGCCGTCACGGCTTGGCGCGACGCCACGCCGGCGGATTTTCTCTTCGCGGTCAAGGCCAGCCGGTACATCACCCATATGAAGAAGCTGAGGGACCCGGCCGAGAGCGTCAGCCGCTTTTTCACCGCGATCGAGCCCCTGGGGGAAACGCTGGGACCCGTCCTCTTTCAGTTGCCACCCCGCTGGCGTGCGAATGCCGATCGGCTGGAGGCGTTTCTCGCCACGCTGCCGGCCGGACACCGCTACGCCTTCGAATTCCGCGACGCGAGCTGGCATTGCAGCGAGGTCTATGCCGTGCTGGCCCGCCACAATGCGGCGTTCTGCATTTTCGAACTGGCCGGCAAACAGACGCCGACGGAGGTTACGGCGGATTTCGTCTATATAAGACTGCATGGGCCGGACGGTGCCTATCGCGGAAACTATGGCGAACGGGCGCTCACTGGCTGGGCTCGCCGGGTCGCGGGCTGGCGGGAGTCGGGGCTCGGCTGTTACTGCTATTTCGACAATGACGAGGCCGGTTATGCCTTCGCGAACGCCGTTCGCCTGCGGGAAATCCTCGCTAGAGCCGATCCGGGTTGAGTGGGATCGCCTTCGGCGATCCGCCAGCCCGGTGAATCGGCTCTATCTTCGAGATTTAGAGCGGATTCACGCGATCGATCGTGACGAAGACTAATCGCGGTCCGCTCTATGCCTTGACGATGCGTTCGCGGTTTTCCGCCACGTTACGCGTCGCGTTGCGCGTATCGACGACCAGGCGGCTGTGGGACACCAGTTCGGCGTAATCCACATCGTCATGGTCGGTGCAGATGAAGGCGGCATCGTAGGATTCCAGCATCTCCGAATTCCAGGCGACCGACTGCCGGCCGGCGAGCGGCGCATGCTCGCGCGTCATGGGAATTTCGGCGACGTAGGGATCGTAATAATCAACCGTTGCTCCCTTCTCCTCCAGCAGCTCGATGATGGTCAGCGCCGGGCTTTCGCGGGTATCGTCGACATTCTTCTTGTAGGCCAGCCCGACCAGCAGGATGCGGGCGCCGTTCAGCCCCTTGCCGACCCGGGCGTCCAGCGCATCCGCCAGGCGCCGGACCACATGACGCGGCATGTCTGTATTGATCTCGCCCGCCAGTTCGATGAATCGGGTCGACAGGCCGTATTCGCGCGCCTTCCAGGTCAGGTAGAAGGGGTCGATCGGGATGCAGTGGCCGCCCAGCCCGGGCCCGGGATAGAAGGGCATATAGCCGAAGGGCTTGGTCTTGGCGGCGTCGATCACTTCCCAGACGTCGATGCCCATGCGGTCGTAGACCAGCTTCAGTTCGTTCACCAGCGCGATATTGACCGCGCGGAAGATGTTTTCCGTCAGCTTCACCGCCTCGGCGGTGGCGGCCGAAGAGACGGGAACGATATCCCCGACGACCTGGCCGTACAGCGTCGCCGCCAGCCGCAGCGCCACCTCGCCATCGCCGCCGACGACCTTGGCGATCGCAGTGGTGCCGTAGTCGGGATTGCCGGGATCCTCGCGCTCCGGCGAATAGCCGAGGAAGAAATCCTTACCCGATTGCAGGCCGCCCGCCTCGAGGATCGGTTTCAGCACTTCCGCCGTCGTGCCCGGCCAGGTCGTTGATTCGAGAACGACAAGTTGGCCCGGCCGCAAATGCGGGGCGATCGCCTCGCCGGTGGAAATCACGAATTTCAGGTCGGGTTCGCGAAAACGGGTCAGCGGCGTCGGCACGCAGATCAGGATCGCGTCCATCGCCGCAATATCGGAAAAATCGGTTGAAGCGCGGAACTTTCCCTCACCGACGACGGCCGCGATCCGCTCTGCCGGGATGTGCTTTATATAGGTCCTGCCTTCATTGAGCAGGCGCACCTTGCCGTCGTCGATATCGAAGCCGGTAACCGAGAAGCCTGCGCGCGCAAAAGCTTCGGCCAGCGGCAGGCCGACATAACCCAGCCCGATGATTCCGACCCGTGCGGAATGGTCCCCGAAGCGTTCTTCCAGGGTCTGTTCGCCGATATTCGAGGAGTTCGCCATTCTTCCCGCCCTTTGGCCACGCCAAGTCTAACGGTTATCAGGCAAGCCGGGGAGACTGTCAACGAGCCCTGAGAGCCTCGCCAGCACGATCGTTGTTACCTTGAAACCGGCGGGTGCGCATTGCCAATGACGCCGCAAAAGGCGATACTCGCATCGTGGCATCCCGGAATAAGAGTAAGCACGAAAGGACGAGCTTGACCGAAAAGGGTATCGTCACCCGGCCTACATCCACGGCTGCGGAACCGCGACGCGGTGGGCGTTCGCTCTGGTACGCGGGCTATGTTCTGCTGGCAGTTTTCAACGTTGTAACGATTACCGGCAGTCTGGCGCTGAATTACCGGCTTGTGCAACAATATGAAAAATCGGCCGCGCTGAACAGGGTCTGGGCCGACCATCTGACTGCATATGCCGAGCTTGAAATGTTGGTCTCAGAGGCCAATGGCCCGGGCAACGACGTTTTCGCATCCCGCGACCCTTCGATCGAAGGCCGGCGGATGGACGCGGCCATGGCTGCGATAACCGGCAAGGTAGCTGAAATTCGCGCGAAGAACGACCTGGCAGAAGACCTGATTCATTCCGTTCGCTGGGCTGCCCAGACCGACAGGATCGAGGGCCTGATTGCGAGAATGAACAGTCAGACCCGGGAATTGCTGGAACTTTTCGCCGCAGGCGACATCGGCGATGCCAGCCAGCGCATGGCCGGCATGGACAAAACCTATGCCGAGATAATCCTGGTTGTTAACCGCCTGGAACAGGAGGCGCAGGATTATCAGCGGGACTCGCTTGGCCAGCAGGTTGTAATGGCTGAGCAGATGCGAAACATCCAGTATCTTATCGGTTCGCTGATCGCGCTGCTGGTCGTCGGCGTGGCTGCCTACGGCTATCGGCTGGCCCGGCAGATGCGCCGCAACGACGATGAACGGGCGCTGCAGCTCGTCGCTCTCGAGGCCAGCGAACAGCGTTTCCGGGAACTTACGGAAGGGTCGATACAGGGGATCATCGTCCATCGCGACGGCATGCCGCTTTTCGTCAACGAGGCATGGGCCCAAATCCACGGCTTCGAAGACGCGGCCGAAGCCGGGACCCTGGAAAACATCGTTGCCCTGATCGCCTCCGAAGACCGCGATTCGGTCCGCGACATCCAGTATGGACTGCAACATGGCGTCGGCAAATCGCGGCAATACGAATACCGGGCAAGCCGCCGCGACGGCCGGACGATCTGGCTGGAGTGCCAGGAGCGCCTGGTGACCTGGCAGGGCGCGCCGGCGCTGCAGTCGACCGTCATCGACGCGACCGAACGCAAGCTGGCGGAAGACGGTTTGCGCGAAGCCATATCGCAGGCCGAACAGGCCACCAGTGCGCGCACCCGCTTTTTCGCGGCCGCCAGCCACGATTTGCGCCAGCCGCTGCACGCGATCTCGCTTTACCTGCCGTTGCTGCTGAAACGTTTGGAGAAGAGCGAGAACCGCGAAATGTTGGGCGCCATCCAGAACTCTTGCAACGCAATGCGTTCGCTGCTGGATTCGCTACTGGACATTTCCAGGCTTGACGCCGGTGTCATTGAACCGGAAATCGGCGAGGTCGCGCTACTGGATATCTTCGACCAACTGGGGATGGAATTCGAACCGCAGGCCGCGGCCAGGGGCCTGGAGCTGCGCGTCGTGCCCGCCGACTACTGGGTCAGGAGCGACGCCGCGCTGCTGGAGCGGATACTGCGCAACCTGCTGACCAATGCCCTACGATATTCCGACAAGGGAAAGATTCTTATGGGCGCCCGGCGGGCCGGCCCGGACCTTCGTGTCGAGGTTTGGGATACCGGCATCGGCATCGACAGCGAAACGCTTGACCGTATTTTCGAGGAATTTTACCAGGCCGACAATCCGGAGCGCGACCGCAACCGGGGCCTCGGGCTGGGCCTGGCGATCATCGAAAGGCTGGCGACGCTGATGGGGCACAAGCTGGACGTCAAATCCTGGCCCGGCAGGGGATCCATGTTCGGCGTCGTGCTGCCGCTTGCGGCCGAGCCGGCCGGCGCGCTAACCCGGGAGTCGCAGGCGCCGCACGCGACCGGATGTCTGCGAGACCG
>CAMYNJ010000028.1 GCA_947259795.1 uncultured Alphaproteobacteria bacterium
CCGGCGCTGTTGCGGCGTTCGCTGCTCTGACTTCGTCGCCAGCCCTGGCGACGGAAGGCTATTTCACGCACGGCTACGGCGCCGTCAACAAATCGATGGGTGGCGCGGGCGTGGCGCTCAGCATGGACGCGATGTCGCAGGCCATCAACCCGGCCACACTGACCGGCGTCGATTCCCAGTTCACCGCCGATGCCTCCATATTCAGCCCGCACCGCAGCCATACCGTCACTGGCGCGCCGAGTGGCGGGATGGGAACATTCCCGCTCAATCCGGGATCGTTCGACAGCGACCGGGAATATTTCCTGATCCCGGGCATGGCAGGCAGTTATACGATCGACCCCGTCTCCGCCTTCGGTTGGGCTTTCTACGCCAATGGCGGCATGAACACGACCTGGAAGGAACCGGCCGGCGGTGTTTTCGGCGGCGGCAAGACGGGCGTCGATCTGGGGCAGGGTTTCTTGCAGTTCACGTACGCCCGCGAACTTACGCCCGGCGTGTCAGTCGGCGTCAGCCCGATCCTCGTGGCGCAAAGATTTAAGGCCTTTGGACTGATCGCGTTTTCCGGCTTCTCATCCAATAACGCCGCCCTTACCGATAACGGCTATGACTGGTCGTATGGCTATGGCGGCAAGCTCGGCGTTCAGGCCGAGATCGGCGGCGGCTTCAGCTTCGGCGCCGCCTACCAGACCAGGATGTATATGACCGAGTTCGACAAATATGCCGGACTATTTGCCGAACAGGGCGATTTCGACGTCCCCGCCACACTGCAGGCCGGATTCGGCTGGGACTCGGGCGCCGGTGTCAAGGTCGCCTTGGACTATAAACGTATCTTCTATGGTGATGTCGATTCCATTGCCAACCCGTTGTTGCCAAATCTGGTGCCAGGCAATCTTGGCACCGCCAATGGGGCCGGGTTTGGCTGGGAGACTATCAACGCCTATAAGCTCGGCGTCGAGTGGCAGGCGTCGCCTACGATTGCTGTCCGAGCGGGTGTCGGCCTCAGCGACAATCCGATCGGCTCGGCGGATGTCTTGTTTAACATTCTTGCCCCCGGCGTGCAGGAGCAGCATTACACCGCCGGCCTGACCTGGCAGGTCAGCCCGTCCAGCGCCGTAAATTTCGGCCTGATGTATTCGCCGACTACCAGCGTCAGCGGCCCCAATCCGCTCGAGGCGCCGGGCCAGCAGACCATCGAACTCGAGATGTGGCAGTGGGAAGGCACCGTCGGCTGGACCTGGACTTTCTGACGTCTAGACGCCTAAGAACAGAATGGGGCCGGTCTGTCGATCGGCCCTTTTCTCTGGCGGCTTCCGGATTGGGCTCGCGCATTCGCAGGCCGGTGCTAATATGGCGCCCTCGAAGATATTGCTCTATCACGGGCAGCAACGACCGACACAGGGACAGGGCATGAACCTCAAAATAGTTGCAGGCGCCGCGGGCGTCCTCGCCGCCGCATCCTTCGCCGCGCCGCCGGCGCAGGCGACGGAAGGCTATTTCTCGCACGGCTACGGCGCCGTGAACAAGTCGATGGCCGGCGCGGGAGTCGCGGCTGGTTTCGACGCCATGTCGCAGGCCACCAACCCGGCCTCGCTGGCGTTGGTGGAAACGCAATTCACCTTCGACGTAACGGTCTTCAGCCCGGATCGCAGTTACACGGTGACGGGCGATCCCAGCCCATTGGGGACGGAGTGTTCGCCGGGCGTCGACTGCTTCGGCCTTGAGGCGGGAAGCTTCGACAGCGACCAGAACTACTTCTATATCCCCTCGCTCAGCGGCGCGTACGAGATCGACGATTCCGCATCCTGGGGATGGGCGCTCTATGCCAATGGCGGCATGAACACCACCTGGAACGAGCCCGCGGCCGGCGTGTTTGGCGATGGCCGGGCCGGTGTCGATCTCGGCCAGGCTCTTCTGCAATTCACCTACGCGCAGGAAATTTCGCCCGAGGTCTATCTCGGCGTCAGCCCGATTATCGCCGTCCAGCGTTTCAAGGCCGAGGGCCTGGCCAACTTTTCCGGTATGTCGTCCAACCCCGACAAATTGACCGACGAGGGATATGACTGGTCCTACGGCTATGGCATCAAGATCGGACTGCAGGCCGATATTGGCGCCGGTTTCAGTTTCGGCGCCGCCTACCAGACCGAAATGTTCATGACCGACTTCGACAAGTATTCCGGCCTGTTCGCGAATGGCGGCGAGATGAATATCCCGGCCACGCTGCAGACCGGGTTCGCCTGGCGGGCGCAGTCGGGCTTTATCGTCGCCCTCGACTACAAGCGGATATTCTATGGCGACGTCGACTCCGTCTCCAATCCGCTCGCCAAACTCGACACCGGTACCGGCGTGTTGTTCGGCAGTCCCGGCGGCCCCGGGTTCGGCTGGGAGGACGTCGATATCGTCAAGCTCGGCCTCGAGGTTCCGGTCGGCGCGTCGGTCAGGCTGCGGGCCGGCGCCTCGCTGAACACCAACCCGATCTCCGAATCCGAGGTCATGCTCAACATCCTGTCACCCGGTGTGCAGGAACGGCATTTCACCGCCGGAATGACCTGGCAGATCGGCGACAACCACGCACTCAACATCGCCGGCATGTATTCGCCGCCCTCCTCGGTCGCCGGCCCCAACCCGATGGAGCTTCCGGACCAGCAGACGATCGAGCTGGAAATGTCGCAATGGGAAGCCACGCTCGGCTGGACCTGGACATTCTGACGCTCGATTCGCGGGTATTTCAAAAAAATATTTACCCAAGGTGGAATGATTCCGCCCTCCCGTGACGTTTCCTCCCTTAACCGGGAAAATCCGGACCAGGTCAACCGGGAGGAAACATTGAGCAAACTGAAGATATCCATAGGCCCCGTGGAATTGCACGCGCGCCTTCTCGACACGCCGGCGGCCGAGGCGATCCGCAACGCCCTGCCCTTTTCATCCGAGGCCCGGGTCAGCAATAGCGTCGTATCCTTTTCCGCACCCGGCGCCGCGCCTATGCGCAAATGCCGGCCCGGCGGCAACCGCGCCGGCGAGTTCATACTGTCCCATGAAAACTCGGCCTGCGGCATCGACATCAGCAAGTTGCCGTTCGTGCGCAGCAAGGAACACGCTCCGGGGCGGTCCGGCAATGTATGGGCGCGCGCCATGGGCGATATCGGCGCACTGAAACATGTCATCGACGGCGATCCGGTCGCGGTGGAAGCCATCGACTGATCGCCTGGCGCGACGGCGGGGCCGTCGCGCTATTCCGGGCCAATCTCTAGGGTCAGGACCCATGTTGGAGCCATGGTTGCGGCACGGAAAGCTTTCCGTGGGGAGGCTGCTCAGCATTATGTAGGCTGACCGATTGCCATGCCCCGCGCCATTCCTTCGGCAAGGGATACGGTGGCGTAACGCCAGCCTCGGGCTCAAAGCCGACGCGCTCATAATAGGCAGGGTCGCCGAGCACATAGACTTGGATCGCACCGGCATTCTCCAGCCGTAGCAATCCCTCACGAACGAGCGCGCTGCCGATGCCCCGCCTTTGCCAAGCGGGAGCGACCGCGAGCGGCCCAAGGAGCGAGACCTTGTCAGTTCTTCCAGCAATGCTGCATGTCGTGAAGATAACATGCCCCACCAGAGCCCGATCAACAATCCCGACAAGCGAGAGAACGATTGATTCTTCTCTTAGCAGTTCCCTCACCAGGGGCAGCAAATCCTCGTCCGGGAACGCGTCCGGATAAAGCTTCTCGATCGATGCAACGTCACTCGGCAGGCTTTCGCGAATTTCAATTTCTTCAATCATGTCCTCGTCATCAAATAGATCGCGGTGATTACAGACAAGGGTTACGACAGTGATTGGTTCAGGCATGCCTTGGTCGATCTCAGGATCAAACCTTGCGTTCCCGGCCGTTCCGGCCGCAAGGAACCCGCCAGATACGACGAGCGGGCGTACAAACGGCGAAATCGCATCGAGCACATGTTCGGTCGCCTCAAGGACTGGCGGTGGATTGCCATTCGGTATGACCGCTGCGCTCACGCCTTCATGAGCACAACCGCAATCGCAGCAACCGTTTTCTTTTGGTTATGAGTCCTGACCCTGGTCGTTATCCATATCGCCGCCGCGGTCCATGTCGGCTGACGGCGTTCCTTTTGTCTCTGGCTGTTCCCGCATCTCCGCCATTTCCAGCAGCAGTTCAAGCGCCACCTCGGCGGGGCCGGGGATGGTGGAGGCGCCGGACAGCCAGCGTCTTACGGTGCTTCCGTCGACCCGCAAGCATTCGGCCATGCGGGTCTGCCATCCCCACCGCCCCCACAGGCGTTCGCCCGCGGCGCGGAGGTCGCCGGGGGACATCCCCCCGGATATCCCCCGACTACTCATGACCGCAGAAAGTCGTTGACGATCTGCGGCGCGGCGGCGTCGAAACCGGCGATGCCCATCGCATGGGCGTCGTCGTCCGGCACCACCGATCCGCCGTTCGCGGAACAGGCCATCACGACGGCTTTCGCCTCCGGGTTGACCCGCTTGCGGTAGGCGGCCAGCGCCTGCACCGGATGCTGGCGACCGGACCAGGTCTCGTTGTCGGTGACCACCACGAAGGCATCCACCTCAAGGCCCTGGTCCAGCGCGTACAGCATCGGCTGGGCAATGTCGGTGCCGCCCGACCACTGGCTGAAGGTCCGCGTAACGTCGTCCAGACGCTGGCGCCTGGAAACGCCGACCGCACGCGCGCCGGTATCGAAGGCAATGACATGCGCCTGGTCTTCCGTACGCACGAAGGACATCGCCATCGCCGCACCGGCCTCCAGACAATTCATCACCTTTGAGCCGGCGCAGGCCGACCAGTGCATCGAGCCCGACACGTCGACCGCCACCAGGATCCGCTTGCCCGTGGGCGCGACGAATCCGAAGCTGCGGTCGAAAGCCTCGTCCAGTGCGTCCGACACCTTCGGCGCCGGCGCCCAGGTCAGGCCGCCCAGTACACCCCTGCCCTGCGCATAGGTACGCAGCGCCAGCAGGATCTGCACCGGGTGCATGCGGGCACGGCGGAGCTGCTCCGCGTCGGTCAGGCGCTCCGCGACATAAGAAGCGGCCGCCGTACCCGGCGCGATCAGCCCCACGGCCGTCATCTTGGCCAGGTTGCGGACCATCGCCATCATCGGCATCGCCACCAGAAGCGCGTCCCAGACCTCGCGCTCGTTGAGCAACCCGGTCGGCACCGCCTCGCGCGGCAGCGAGTATCGGACGATCAGGTCCGCCGCCTGACGAACCGACGTCGCATCGCGCAGCCGGTAGAGGCCATCGACCAGCGGCGCCGCGCCGCGGGCCCTGGCGATCGCCCTAGCGTCCTCGGGATGCGCGATCCAGTCGAACAGCGCTCGGCTCACGATGTCGTCGGTCAGCGGATGGGCAAGACGCAGCAGGTCGCGCAGCGCCCAACCCTCGCGCTGGCGGTACTTGACCGCCTGCAGCGCGAGACGCTCAGGCTCCATGCCGGTGAACCAGCCCGCCACGCCGCGCCGCAAGGCCCGGCCCCAGCCACGTACCGTCTCCACATAACCGGCGAAGGTCAGCAGATGCGTACCCGTACGCGCCACCTTGGGCAGCGCATCGAGCGCCGCCCGGCGTACGCCCTGGTCGCCATGCGCGGTGGCAAGGGCGAGGGCGAACAGCGCCGGGTCGTTACGCGGCGCACGGCCCGACTGGCTGATCTCGACGATCCGGCGTACGGTCAGCAAGCCATCCTCGTCGAGGCAGCGCAATACGGCGTCGGCATTGTCGAGCGTCAGCGCCAGCGCCCCCGCATAGTAGGTGCCGCCCTCGGTTCCCAGCACCAGGAAGCGGTCGAGCCGCGTCCAGTCGTTGACCGGGAAATAATGGCCGCCGGCCGCGTTGGCCACCTGGCCCGCCAACGGCATGCTCTGCGGGAGCGCGCCCGCGCCACGGTTGAAAATCGACTTCATAATGTTCCTGTAGCTCATACGGCCCTCCATCGTTTAGAGGCGTCTATGAGTGCAGGGGACGGGCTTGGAATCGCCGCCGGAAATTGCCTTACAGGAACTATCCTGCATGGCCCCGATAACCAGCATGCTCCGGCCCGTCCCCTTTACGCTCTCACTTCTTCCACCTTCATCCTCGCCCCGCCGGCCTATCCGGCGAGACGTTAGAGCGGGCATGGCGTGCAATTCGCACCGGGTTCGAACCGGCGGCCTTGCGGCCTCTACCGAAGATAACCGAATCGCTCCGGCCCGCTCTGTACGGCGCCGGGCAGTTTCCTGCAACCGGCGCGCGTTCCTCAAACCTCCTTGTACGTTCCACCCCGCCGGCCGATCCGGCGGGGTGATAACATCTGGCGGCCCCTGCCGGACTTGAACCGGCGATCTCCTGATCGACAATCAGGCGTCCACTCCCGGCTGGACCGAGAGGCCAAGAATCATACCGCCGCCGGCTCGCCAATGGCGAGGGAACGGTCTTGTTCATGCGGTTCGGCGTAGCGCTCTATCCAGTTGAGCTACACCCCCATTCGGCGGGAGTGACGGGATTCGAACCCGCAACCTCTCGAGTGACAGTCGATAACCAAACCACTCCGGCCCGTTCCAAAAACGCCGGTCGTGTCGACGACCATCGGGTTTTGATCGATTTCAACGATAACCGATGGTCTCCGGCCCGGCGTTGGCGACTTGATTAGTGCAATTTGCACTAATTTGCAAGCCCAAAAATCTAAAATGCGCCCGAAACGCCGAAGCCCCTCCGCGGGATTGCCGGGAAGGGGCTTCGAAAGGCGCCGTTTCAGGCGCTATGCGATGGCTATATTACGCCATGCGCGTCTCCCATGCCCCGATCCCGGGCAGCCGCGAATCGTTACCCCGGAAAGAATTTCCGGCGCATTCGCTGGCCTTGGCCGCGATCATCGCTATATATGCCACTCGGGAGTGCATGGGTTTTGTCCTCAAAATTTCGGCGGGCTTTGTACTGTAAAGCCTGCTACCCGGTCAAGGTTGCCGTGCGACATCAAAGCAGTTTATGCCAACGGCATCCGCATACTATATATTAGAAATATCTAATTCTAAGCTTGTCAGGAGGACGCCGATGGCGAACAAAGCGCGGGTCAAATGGATCGAGGGCAGCCGCTTTATAGGAGAATCGGGCAGTGGTCATGCGGTGGTGATGGAAGGGATCGCGCCCGAGGGCAGATCCCCCATCGGCATCAGCCCGATGGAAATGCTGCTGCTCGGGCTTGGCGGCTGCAGTTCGATCGATGTGGTGATGATCCTGGAAAAGGCGCGCGAGAAAGTCACCGACGTGGTCGTCGAGGTCGAGGGCGAACGCGCCGGCGAAATTCCCAAGGTCTATACACACATCCATGCCCATTACATCGTCACCGGCCATGGCCTGAAGCCGGCCGCAGTCGAGCGCGCGATAAAACTGTCGGCGGAAAAATACTGCTCCGCCACGATCATGCTGGCCGCGACCGCGGAGGTCACCCACGATTTCGAGATCGTCGAGGCGGATTAGCCGGGCTGCGGTTTCACGCAGGTGGCGGCGGCCGAGCGGCCTCACCCTTCGACAGGCTCAGGATGAGAGTTTTCCTTATATTCTAGCCACTTGCTCCTCATCCTTGTCTGTCGCGGATGTGTTGGAGGGCAGCCGCGACGTCACTCAACCGGAAAATACCGGAAATGCCCGATAATGCGATAGTCGAACAGCATGTCGCTGAGTTCCGGGCCGCGGCCGATATTGTGGGCGATGATCGGGTTGCCGGTGATCGGCGCGCGGCCGTCGGTGACGATGCCGATATGCGGCAGGGTATTTCCGGTCAGCCGCCAGGTGACTAGATCGCCGGGCCGGTAGTCGTCGGGGTTGTCGGTGACCGGCAGGGTTTCGCCATGGCGTTTCAGGAAGGTCTCGAGGTTCGGCACCCGGCGATGATCGATGTTCGGGTCAGGCCGGCTGAGGCCCCAGATTTTCGGATATTCGCCGAAGGCCCGCTTCATGTCCTCATGCACGCGCTGCTGCAGGTCGATGCTGAGGCCGGCGCGGTAGGCGCGGATGACGACGTCGGTGCAGACCCCGATCGTCGCCGGCACGTCGCCCATGGGATAGGCGATGCCGTAGTAGGATCCGTCATAGGTTACCCCTTGCCGGGTGCGCTCGATCGCCGCCGCGACCAGCCTGGCGGTCGCCTCGTCGCCCGGCGCGCTCCGTTGGGCGCGCACGGCATCACTCCACGACATCGCTACCAGCAGGATCACAACCGATATCAGCCCGCGGCCCGGGGTCCGCTTCGCCATCCTCATGCCTCCACTAAAGCAGACAGTCTGTTATCGGGAAATTATGGCGAAATGGCGGTCAAACCTCGCAGGCGGGCGCGAAACCGCGCTTTTCAAAAAATTGCTGGTGATGCTCCTCGGCGCGCCAGAATTCGACTGCCGGCAGAATTTCGGTGACAACGGGATCCTCATGGCGGCCCGATTGTTCCAGCCTGACCCGCGACAGGATCGCCGCGCGTTCCTGCGCGTCGTCATGCACGAAGATCGCCGAGCGGTACTGCGGACCGTTGTACGGCCCCTGGCAATCCCGCTGGGTCGGGTCGTGCAGGGCCCAGAAGGCGTTCAGCAATTCCTCATAGGTCACGCGCGCCGGATCGAACCTGATGCGCACCGATTCCGCATGGCCGGTATCCCCGCGGCGAATCTGTGCCGACGTGACGTTGGGTATATGCCCGCCCGTATAACCCACATCCGTGGCGATAACGCCCGGAATCAGGCGGAAAGCGGCCTCGACGCTCCGGAAGCATCCGGCCGCGAAAGTCGCGGTGGCCATTGCGGTGTCCCCCTGCTGGCCGTTCCCCTGTATCAAGTAATCTATGCTATGGCCGCCGGGGCGGCAATGGTCATCACACGAGCACGCGGCTTATGGTATAATATCTGTATCTTGAAACACAGGGCCGCCGATGTGATGGATATATTTTACGGCGCTATCGAAGTCGGCGCACCCGCGATACGATAAACGGATTTACGATAATGCAATTTTTTGACGCCGGCAAATCGGCGATACTGATATTCCTGGTGCTGTCCCTGGCCGCCTGCAGCAGCCCCAAGGTCAGCGATTCCCTGTACCGCGACAGCGAAGTGGGCTCGTCCAAGAGCGTCGTGCGCTGCCGCGTGCTGGAGGTTCGCGAGGTGGCGATCCGCGAAGACGACGCCCCGGAGAAGGGCGAGGCGATCGGCGCCATTCTCGGCGGCATCGCCGGCGCCATCATCGGCAGCCAGATCGGCGGCGGCAAGGGCCAGGCGCTGGCCACCGAGGCCGGCGTGGTCGCGGGTGTGGTCGCGGGCGGCGCGGGGGGCCGGCAGGCCGCGGACAAATTGAGCGAACGCATGGGCCTGGAATATTCGATCATCCTGGACAATGGCGAGGAACATACGCTGGTGCAGGATTTCCTGGAAGGCGACCGCGTCGTCCAGCCGGGCGAAACCTGCCGGATGCAAATCGAAAACGACGGCAAGAACCGCGTCCTGCCCGCCGAGCATCTGCCCGACCAGATCAACGCGCCGAAGACGACGAACGTCGGGGGCTGACTCAATAAACTGAAGTCCGCCCCCTCGCCGATATGCTATGGTCGCCCGTCTGCAATCCGGAACATGGAGGTGGCGATATGGCGAACGACGGGACGGGCGGCGGGCCCACGATCGAGTGCAAGGAGAACGGCCCCTATGTCGTAAAGGGCCTTGGCGAACTGACCGGCCCAACGGGCGAGCCTATCGCCGCAAAGCCGGTGATGGCGCTGTGCCGTTGCGGCGCGTCGAAGAACAAGCCGTTCTGCGACGGTTCGCATGCGAAAAACGGATTCTCCGGGAAGCGGCTTTCCGACGGGTCAAAGGACAGCCGCGATACATATGCCGGCAAGGCGATCACCATTCATGACAACCGCGCGCTCTGCGCCCATGCGGGGGTATGTACGGACAGGCTCGCCGCGGTCTGGCGCATGGACCAGGAACCGTGGATCGACCCCGACGGCGCATCGGTCGAGGCGATCATCGAGGTGATACAGGCCTGCCCTTCGGGCGCGCTCAGCTATTCGATCGGCGGCGAGGAAGCCACCACGCCGGATCGTGGGCCGGCGATCACGGTCTCAAGAGACGGTCCCTACCATGTGACCGGCGGTATTGCGCTTGCCGACGCCGTCCAGGGTGCTGTCGCCTCGCGAGAACGTTATACGCTGTGCCGCTGCGGCGCGTCGAAGAACAAGCCGTTCTGCGACGGTTCGCACTGGCAAGCAGACTTCAAGGATCCAGCGGACTAATACCAAGGCTCGCCGAGCGCCGATCACTCCGCCGCCTTGGGCACGATCCTGACGCCCTTGCGCCCGATCAAGGCCGCGGCGCAGGCGTCCAGGATGGCATCGGAATCGATGCGGTAGTGGCGGAACAGGTCGGGCAGGCTGCCGGATTGGCCGAAATGCTCCACACCCAGCGGCTTGACGCGGTGCCCCAGGACACTGCCGATCCATGACAGGGCCTCCGGGTGGCCGTCGGTGACGGTGACGATGCCGGCGTCCGGGGCCAGCGGCTCCAGCAAGCGTTCCACATGACTGCGCGCGCCCAGCCCCTCGCCGTGCTGGCGGGCGCGTTCGGCGGCATGCCAGCCGGCGCCAAGCCGATCGGCCGAGGTCACCGCCAGCAGCCCGGCGCCGGGCAAATCCTCGATCAATTGCTCCCAGGCCTGCAGGGCTTCGGGTGCCACCGCGCCGGTATAGGCGATGGCGATTTCGGCGCCCGGTGCGGGTTCGCGCAGCCAATAGCCGCCCGCGATAATGCCGTGGCGCGTGGCCGCGTCGATCTCGCGTTTCGGCTGCTCGATCGGCCGGGTCGACAGACGCAGATAGACGGCTCCGCCCTCGACGTCGCGCAGCCATTCGATTTCCGATTCGCCGGCGCCGTCGCGCTGCACATAGTCGAAGGCCCATTCCATGATGGCCGCCAGTTCGTCGGCGTATGACGGCTCGAAGGCGGCCAAGCCGTCCTGTGCGATGCCGATCAGCGGCGACGAGACCGACTGGTGCGCGCCGCCCTCTGGTGCCAGGGCGATGCCGGACGGCGTGCCCGCCACGATGAAGCGCGCATCCATGTAGCAGGCGTAATTCAGCGAATCGAGCCCGCGCGCCACGAAGGGGTCGTAGAGCGTGCCCACAGGGATTGCCCGCGCGCCGAACAGCCGGTCGGAAATCCCCGCCGCCGCCAGCATCAGGAACAGATTGTTTTCGGCGATGCCCAGCTCGATATGCTGTCCTGACGGCCCCTGGTCCCATTTCAGCGGCGAGGCGATGGACTGCTCGCGGAAGGCGTCGGGCTTGTCGTCGCGGTGGAATACGCCGCGCCGGTTGATCCAGCCGGCCAGATTGGTGGAGATCGCCACGTCCGGCGAGGTGGTGACGATGCGCCTTGTCAATTCGTCGCGCGTCTTGCCCAGATCGTTCAGGATATGGCCGAAGGCTTCCTGGGTGGACATGCTGGGTGCCTGGGGGGCGGCGATGGCCGGTACGGGGGCTTGGGCCGGCGCGGGCAGCGCCTCCCGCCCGGCGAACGGCACATCGGCCAGGAAGGCGCGGACTTGTCTCTCCGGGATATCCATGCCGGCGAAGGGCTCCCATTCCTCGCCCTCCGGCACATTATGCAGGGCGCGGAACGCCTCCATCTGCGCCGGGTTCATCAGGCCGGCATGATTGTCCTTGTGGCCGGCCAGCGGCAGGCCGTTGCCCTTGATGGTGTAGGCGATGAAGCAATGCGGCCGGTCGTCCGCCACCCCGTGGAAGCCTTCCAGCACCGTTGCCATGTCGTGCCCGCCGAGATTGGTCATCAGCCGGTGCAGCGCGGGATCGTCGTGGCTATCCAGCAGCTCGCCCAAGCCCGACGTGCCGGCCAGGTCGCCCTCCAGTCGCTCGCGCCAGGCGGCACCGCCCTTGAAGGTCAGCGCCGAATAATGCTGGTTCGGGCAGTCGTCGATCCACTGGCGCAGCGCTTCGCCGGCCGGCCCTTCGAAGGCTGCCTCCAGGCGCTTGCCGTATTTCAGATTGACCACGTTCCAGCCGACGGACTCGAAGAAGTCGCGGATGCGGCCGAACAGATGGTCGTTGACCACGCCGTCCAGACTGTGGCGGTTATAGTCGATCACCCACCACAGGTTCCGCACATCATGCTTCCAGCCCTCCAGCAGGGCCTCGAAGACATTGCCCTCGTCCAGTTCCGCGTCGCCCATGATGGCGACCATGCGGCCGGGCGCATCATCGCCGCCGCCGGCCAGCCCATGCAGCCGCACGTAATCCTGCAGCAGCGAGGCGAACAGCGTGACGCCGACGCCCAGCCCCACCGACCCGGTGGAAAAATCCACATCGTCGCAATCCTTGGTGCGCGAGGGGTAGGACTGCGCGCCGCCGAACGCGCGGAAATTCTCCAGATTCTCCCGGCTCTGCTTGCCCATCAGGTACTGGATGGCATGGAAGACGGGCGAGGCATGCGGCTTGACCGCGACCCGGTCCTGCGGGCGCAGCACGTTCAGATAGAGCGCCGTCATCAGCGTCGCGGCCGAGGCGCAGGAGGATTGGTGCCCGCCGACCTTCAGCCCGTCGATACCGGGGCGGATATGGTTGGCGTTATGAATGGTCCAAGAGGCAAGCCACAGGATGCGCCGCTCCAGCGCCTCCAGCATCGCCACGTCCTTGCCGGTGATCTTCGCCATGGACCCGATATTGACGATTCCGGCGCACAAGTAAAGGGAGCCGGACGACAATCGCCCGGCCCGGTATGAATTATGGAAGACGCGCCGACAGCATCCGTTGGATTTACCCCACTAGAAGGTAAAGCGGACTCCCATCGACCAGTCTTCGAAAGTGATGTCCCGCAGCTCGTCGGTCTGGAAAAGTTCCGACCAGCGGTCCGCGGCCAGCCTGAAATAACGAAACTCCAGGGTCAGCATCGCGCCCGGCGACAGTTTGTAACCGACCCCGGCAATCGCTTGCCATGACAGGGCGTAAATTTCTTCGTCGAAATACTGCGGATAGCCTTCACCGACTACAAAGCGGTTCAGGTCCAGGGTATAGCCCTCGGCGACGATTTGCGACAAGCCGGCGCCCACCCCGAGATAGGGCACAATCCGCGTCGGCGTGCGAAAATCCACCAGAACGTTGAACATCGCGCTGCGAACTTCCAGCGACCCGATGACCGGGACCGTCTCATAGTAAAGTGAAATGGAATCTGGATTGTCGCTAGTCGGCCACCATTGCGAGTTGATCTGGCCGTCGTCGTTCTTGCGGTAGATTCCTTCGAGTTCGAACCGCAGGTCGGCCACGCTGTCGGGATAGTCCAAGGTGTACCCGATCGCCGCGCCCACAACATAGCCATAGTCCAATTCGAGCGAACGATATTCGATGTGGTCGTTAAGCCCGGGTTCTATGAGTACGGGGGGGTTGACGGTCTCGTCATATTCCGCGTCGTACCCTGCCCAGCTCCACACCGCAAGATTGCGCACCTGCGAAAGCCCACCGCGCGCGCTCCAGTAAAGGCCGCCGTCGGATTCGACATATCCCTGCGCCTGTGCCAAAGGTGCGCACAGAGAAAATACAGCAACCCCCAAAAGAAATGCGCGCAAGCTCTTCATTACTCAGTTCCCGATGTTTCCGAGAGAAATCAACCCGACATCGCGTATTTAACAGCCTTAAGGTTGACGAATTGTAAATTCGCGAAAATTGCCGCTATTTTTTAAGCAAAACATATCTCCAAATGACTCTATCGCCGGTCCCGCCTTATCTTTCAGCATGCTATGACCGGTCACCATCCCGGTCGGCGAAAACGGCTCCGGCGCCCCGCAAGACCGGTCGCCTGGTGGTGTAAATCAGGCGGATGGCGCCCATGGGATCGGGTTTCCCGCCCCATTCACAACTCCTTAACAGCCTTCGCCGACAATCGAAGGCTGGCGATGCGGACCGTCAGGGGAAAGGCCGGCGCATGGACGGTTTTAAGGGCAGCACCCGGCAGGATAAAGACAACGGGGGCTGTGTGAGATGAGCCGCGTCGATGCCCTGCGCCGCCCCGACGAGGAAGTGGTTTTCCGCAACAATCCCGGGCCGGTCTTTGTCGGCCTGCCGCTGGCGGCGCTTTGCCTGGCGGGGCTGGGGGTGCTCGGCCATGCCCTGTACCGGGGCGAGGTTGCGGCGGCGGACTGGGAATTTTCGCTGACCGCACTCCCCCTCTTGACCGTATTCTTCGTCTGGTTCGGCCACCGGCCGGACATCATGGTGACCGACAGCCGCCTGTTGCGCAGCGCCGGGGCGCTGCGGCGCAAGGCGGAGGCGGTCGCGCGCGAGGATATCGCGGAGCTGCGCTTCCAGGGCCGGGGCACCGGCATCCTGGCCCGCGCGCCGGGGCTGCTGCGCCTGACGCAGCCGAACGGCATGGCCGTCGCGAACGACCGCGTCTGGTTCCCGGTCGCCGGGCTGGGCTGGTGGCGGCGGCGCAAGGACGGGCGCAGCGAACGCAAGGCCTTCGCCGCGGCGCTGGGGCTGGCGCCCCTGCTGTGGCGCCCGCCCAGCCTGCCGGAAAAGGCGGCGATGCTGGGCGCCGTCGATTTCCTGGCCGCGGGGGGCGCGATCATCCTTTGGGCGGCCGCCTGCTGGACCGGGCTCTCGCTCTGGGCGGCCGGAACCGGCGCCGCCGAGCCCCTGCGCGATCCCGTCTTCTGGGCCTTCGCCCCTGCAATCCTCGCCGCGCTGTGGCTGGCGAACGCGGCGCGCCGCTATCTAATATTGATGCTGGCGCCGCGGCTGGTCGGCGCCGATATGGCGCGGCTCTGGCTCTGCGCCGCCTACCGCCCGGACTGGCGCGGCGAACATCCGGACGCCGTCCCCGCCTCGCGCGCCGCCCGCATCGCGCGCTACGAGCGCCTGCTGTCGAAGCGCTATGGCGAGCCCGTAAGCTGCGCCGCCTTGCCCGGCCCGGAGGCCTGCAACGGCGGCTGGATAGAATGATCCTTTTGCGGAAATATCTTTACGCGCCCCTAACCCGCTGGTAGCAAGGCACCGCAACAACCGCCGGTTTAAATCTTCACCTGAAAACAGGGAAGGGCTGCATGTCATGAGAATCGTTTTCGGGGCGCCGGTGGCGCTCTTCGCGCCTTATGTGGGCTATATGCTGACCTGGATCGTGGCCTGGATCTATTATGGCGCGCCGGGTGTCGCCGTACAATACTGGCCGCCGGGCATGTTCTGCTTCAAGAGTTCCGAGCTGCAACTCTTCTGCGGCCGGTCGCCCGACGATCTGGCCTGGTTCGTCATGATCGGCTTCCTCGCCTGTTGCCTGGTCGGCTGGGAAGCGGTGCGCATCCTGCTGCCCGGCATCAACGACCCGGACCAGATCGCCCAGCGCAAATCGGCGATGGCGCCGATCGTAAAGGGAATGGCCTGGAGCATCGTCATATTGCCGACCCTGATCATCGCGCCCCATATCGTCAGCACCCTGGAGTCCTCGCCCGGCGCCTGGAGCAATTACGGCTGGGGCACCGAAACCTTCGTCGATTTCGTCCGCATGTGGGTCGCCGGGGCGATGGCGATGTTCCTTTACGGTATCCTGCGCAAGGCGTCGTTGAGCAACTGACCTGGCCATTTGAGCAGCGCGGCGCGGGTCCCGCGTTAATCCGCCGCTTGCCCCCGCCGCCTCGCCGTGGCAATTTCCCGGCCCTGCTATCGCTTTGCCCGGGGGAAATCACCAATGCGCCTGCTGGCCTTCGACAAGGACGGGGTTGCGACGCTCGCCGTGCGGCGCGGCGACGAGATCGTCGATCTTTCCGTTGCCGCGCCCGATCTACCGCGCGACGTGCCCGCGCTGCTGGCGCTGGGTGACGGCATCATGGAACAGGTCGCCGCCATCGTGCTGGACCCGCCGGCCGAGGCCGTGCTGTCGCCCGAGGGCATCCGCTACCGCCCCGCGGTGTGGAACGCGCCGCGTTACCTGTGCTGCGGGCTGAACTATGCCGAGCATGCCAAGGAGGGCGGACGCGAGCCGCCGGAACATCCCTCGATCTTCACCCGCTGTCCGCAGTCGCTGGTCGGCCATGGCGAGCCGATCGTCAGGCCCTGGATATCGGAGAAGTTCGATTACGAGGGCGAACTGGCCGCGGTGATCGGCAAGCCCGGCCGCCATATCGCGCTGGGGGACGCGCTCGGCCATGTCGCTTTCTATTCGATTCTGATGGACGGCTCGGTGCGCGATTTCCAGCGCCTCGGCACGCAGTGGACCCTGGGCAAGAATTTCGACGATTCGGGATCCTTCGGGCCGGATCTGGTGACGCCGAACGAACTGCCCGCCGGCGCGTCGGGCCTGCGGCTAGTGACGCGCCTCAACGGCACGGTGGTCCAGAACGACACCACCGACACCATGCTGTTCCCCGTCGCCGACCTGATCCATCGCTGGTCGAAGGCGATGACCCTGCTGCCCGGCGACGTGATCGCCACGGGCACGCCGTCTGGCGTCGGTTATGCCCGCACCCCGCCACTGTTCATGAAGGCGGGCGATGTCTGCGAGGTCGAGGTCGAAGGCATCGGCCGGCTGCGCAACCCGGTGATAGACGAGGAACGGGGCACGCAGGCCAAGGCGGCGGACGCGGCGGAAACGACAAAAGCGGCTGGAAAACAACCGGCGGCGCGGGATAAGGCCGCCGCGCCCGCGCGCCAGCCCGTTGCCGATCATTACCACCAGCCGGCGCTGCTGAACTCGATTCTCGCGGCGCTGCGCGAAGACGGCAAGGACCCGGACAATCTGAAGCCACAGAACCTCATCGGGCTGGGCGAGATGCATATCCGCGGGCATGAGGCGACGCGCGAACTGGCCATGCAGATGGGCCTGACCCACGAGATGAAGGTGCTGGACGTTGGCTGCGGCGTCGGCGGGCCGTCGCGGTTCCTGGCCGCGCAATATGGCTGCCACGTCACCGGCATCGACCTGACCGAGGAATTCTGCAAGACCGCCCGCGACCTGGCCGAGCGGGTGCGGCTGGGCGACCACCTGACCTACCGCCAGGCCGACGCGCTGGACCTGCCCTACAAGGATGGCGAATTCGACGCCGTTTGGACCCAGCATGTGCAGATGAACATCGAGGACAAACAGCGCTTCTATGCCGAGCTGTTCCGCGTGCTGAAACAGGGCGGCAAGCTCGGCTTCTACGACATCGTCACCGGCGAGGCGGGCGAGCCCTTCTATCCCGTGCCCTGGGCGGCGGACGCGTCGATCAGCCATCTGGCCGGCGAGGCCGAACTGAAGACCCTGATCGAGGAGGCCGGCTTCCTGGTCAAGGTCTGGCAGGACACCACCGCCGCCGGGCTGAGTTGGTTCGAGGAGCGGCGCAAGCGCGAATTGGAACCGGGTTTCGAGCATCCTGCACTGGGCGCGGAACTGTTCCTCGGCCCCGACTGGTGGGACATCACCAACAACCTCTACCGCACCGTCGCCGGCGACCGCATCAAGGTCATCGAAGGCGTCTGCTGGAAGCTGCCTTAGATCGTTTCAAGATTAGTCGGCACCGGCCCGCTCCCCCACCCGGCCACCCAACGGTATCGTACACTGTGGGTGGCCGGGTGGGGGAGCGGGCCGGTGCGATTCCGCGTTAGTGGAAAACACTCTAGGAACTACGGGGACCCTTCCTCGAAAAGTCTGCCGAGCCTTTCCGCGGCCAGTCTCATCCGGGGAATATGGGTCTTTGCCTTTTCCAGCGTTAGCCGCTGGGTCGGCCCGTGCAGCGCCAATGTCGCGAGCAGCCGGCCCTTGGCGTCGAGAACGGGAACGGCCACCGCGACCATACCTTCCAGGAACTCTTCGTCATCGGTGCCGAACCCGGCCTCTCGCACCCTTTCCAGCGCCGCCGCCAGCTTGTCCCTATCGGTAATCGTGTTGGGGGTGCGGGGTTCCAGCACCAGATTATCGATGACCTGCCGGCGGCGCGCCGGCGGCAGGCTTCCCAGAAACATCTTGCCGCTGGCCGTGCAATGCAGCGGCACGCGGGTGCCGATGGGCAGCTGCAGCCTGAGCGGCCATCGCGCCTCAACCCGGTCGAGATAGCGCATGGCGTTGCCGTTCGGCACATTGATGTTGCAGGTCTCGCCGACATTGTCCGCCAGCTCTTCCAGGATCGCATGCAGGGCGGCGCGCTGGCCGCCGGCCCCGGCCATGACGCCCACCGCCATGGCCCGCAGTTTCGGTCCGGCGATCAGCCCCTTGCCATCCAGGCTGCGCTGCAGATAGCCCTCGTCCGCCAACATGACGCAGAGCCGGTGAATAGTGGGCTTGGGCAGTTTCAGGCTCTTATTCAGCTCAGTCGGCGTGAGCGCACCTTCCGCCGCCGCGACCTTTTCCAGGATCGCCAGGGCACGGCGCATCGAGGAACCCTTGTTGCGCTGGACGGTGCTCATGCCAAAGCTCGTTCCTAATCTACTGAACCTGGAATACCCCCGCGCCGGCATGCACGAGAAGCATGGTTGACAGCGGCGGCCAGAACGCGATCACCAGCCATGCCGCCATCAGGGCGAAAAGATACGGCATGGTGTAGCGCAATAGCCGCAGGTACGGAATACCGGTGATGCCGCTTGCGACATAAAGGTTCAGCCCGTAGGGCGGGGTAATGAATCCGATGGCGTCGCCGACCAGGAACACAACCGCGAAATGGATCGGGTCGACGCCGATATTGGCGGCGATCGGCGCCAGGATCGGGGCCAGGATGATCGTGTTCGGCAGGCTCTCGAGGATCGTGCCGGCGACCAGCACCAGCGCCATGCAGGCAAGCAGTATGGCGTAATAGCCGCCCAGTGCGCCCAGCATGTCCGTCACGAAGACCTTGGCGCCGAGCAGCGACAGGATCTGCTGCATGACCACCGAAACGGCGATCAACGGCGCCAGAAGTCCGGTGATCTGGCCCGAACGCAGCACGATGTCCGGAAGCTTAAACGGCGAAAAACCAGGGACAGCGATGGTCTCTGCGAAAAAGGATCCGCCGCCGCTACCGCCGAGCAAATTGTAGATCGGCCGCATGACGAGACCGACGATCAGGCAGAAGCCGGCCGTCACGCCCGCCGCCTCGGTCGGCGAGAACTTGCCGGCATAGATGCCCCAGATCACCAGTCCGATGGCGAAAAAACCCAGCCAGGCGCCAAGGGCGGCCCGCATGATCCTGACCGGGTCGATCCGGATCAAGTGGCCCCAGCCGTTGCGGTTCGCGACGTACCAGCAGGTCGCCTGCATCGCCACCACCATCAGCAGGCCGGGCAGCAGCCCGCCGACGAACAGGTCGCTGATCGACAGGTTCATCAGGAAACCGTAGACGATGAAGATGATGCTCGGCGGGATGATGATGCCGACGGTACCGCCGGCGGCCACCGTGGCGGCGGCGAAATGCTTGTCGTAGCCGCCCTTGGTCATCTCGGGATACATGATCGAGCCGATGGTCGCCGTGGTCGCCGAGTTGGAGCCCGAGATCGCCGCAAACAGCCCGCAGGCGCCGAGCGAGGCCATGGCCAGGCCACCGCGCATCCAGCCGAGCAGCGAGTAGGCGAAATCGGACAGCCGCCGGGCGATGCCCGCCGCATTGATCAGGTCACCGGTCAGGATAAACAGCGGCAGTGCCAGCAGGCCGTAGAAGTTAAGCCCCTCGTAAAGGGTTACCCCGACATTAGCGAGGGTGAAGTCGATCACCAGGCTGACACCGACCACCCAGAAGCCGATGACGAGGAAGATCGGCACGCCGAGAACGAACAGGATGGTGACGCCGATGCTGATGAGGGCAATGAGCAGTCCGTCCATGGTCCACCTATTCGCCGAGCATCGAGGTCTGGATGGTAAAGGGCTCGCCGCGGCGGTAGGTTCCCCAATCCTGCGACAGATTCTGCAATGCACGGACGACCAGCAGAATCCAGGCGACCGGGGTGGCGAGGTAGAACCACCATTGCATCACATCGTCGGTGCCCTGCACGATCGCAAAATTATCGTATGAGAGCCAGACCTGCTCGATGGAAAAGACCACCACGATCACCGCGAACAGGATCCACAGAAAGGCGTCTAGGCACAAACAGGCGAACTGGGCCTTGTAGGGCATTCGGACGCGGAATTCGTCGAACCGCAGATGGGTCCTGATCTTCACGTTATAGGCCGCGCCCATCCAGGTTACCCAGAGGAACAGGTAGATCGGGATCGTTGTGCTCCAGGCGGCCTGCTGATTGAACAGGAAACGGCGGATCACCTCGACGAAGATGATCCCCGCCATGGTCGCGTAGCAGATCAGAATAACGATCTTCTCGATATTGCGGTCGATCCATTTGAGAAGCGAAAGCGCCATATCACCTGCCCCTGTTTTGCCAGCCTAGAGCTGTGCGCCCTGTCCGCACGCTCTCATCATTGCACGAAATAAGGTAATCGGGGGCGCAGTGGATGACCGCACCCCCGATCGGGAGGAAATCAGGCGCCCTTCCACCAGCGGCGCGGTTCGACATTTTCCGCCAGCGTATCCTTCGGAATTTCGCGGGCGATGTCGTAGATTTCCTTGTAGGTGTCAATGCCGCCGGCCCAGCCGTTAAGCCGCTCGCGCCACTGTTCCCATGCCTGCGGCTGGAACTCGGGCGAACACATCTGCTCGGCCTTGCTGATCTCGGCGTCCGACAGCTCTGCGACACGGACGTTGTTTTTGGCGAAGATGGTGTTCGGCTTTTGCGGGTTCGAGGCGCCGACCGTGTTGACCAGCGCGGCTTCGTTCGCGGCCTGCACATGGACCTGGGCGAGATAGGACGATTCCATCACCGCGTCCTGAAGCGCGCCGCCAAGCTTGTCGAACACGGCCGCGTTCATTGCCGTGTGTTCGGTGCCGCAGAAGAACTTGAGGTCGACGCACTGGGATACCACCGGCGACATGTTCGCATAGGCCACCGCCGACATCCAGGTTTCGGCGCCATCGATCAGGCCCTGTTTCAGGCCGTCCAGCGTCTCTTCCCAGGCGATCGGCACGGGATTCAGCTTCATCAGATCCATGGCGATGCGGCCGAGTTGCGTGCCGGTCACGCGGTTCTTGGTGCCGGCCAGTTGGTCGATGCTGGTCACCGTCGGCTTGTCCTTCCATTTCAGGCCAAGCTGGATGCCCCGAAGTTCCGCATGAGTGAACAGGAACTGCACGCCGTGCTTTTTGCGCATCGGCTCACGCAGGATTTGCTCGCTCTTCGGGTGGTACATGAAATAATACTGCGACGCCCTGCCGGGGAACATATAGGCATAATCCAGCACGTTCAGATAGGGCGCGCCGCCCGCCGAGTTCTGGGTCGATGCCGCGTAGATATCAACGATGCCCTGCTGCGCCTTCTTTACGCAGTTCAGCTGGCCGCAGATCTGGTTGTTGCCGATGAATTCGACGCGGATTTCGCCGTCGGTGCGTTCCTCAAGATCGTTCACGAACTGCAGGCAACCCGCGCGCTCGATCAGCAGGTTACGCTCGTTGAAGCCCGCCGCGCCGAACTTCAGGGTGAACTTCGCCTCCTTGCCGAGGCGCTTGTTGTAGGTGGAATTCGCTGCATCCGCGAGGCGGGGCAGCGTAACGGCGCCGGCCAGACCGCCCGCCGCCATCAGAGTGGAACTCCAGCCATAGGTGGCCGCGAGCCGGAACAGGTCGCGGCGTGAAACCGCGCTGAGTTTATCCTTGAGCATGATGTCCTCTCCCTTGGACGTTGGCCTCAACCGTTTGCGGGGGCCGTTATACCGGCCCTTGTTTAAAGATTAGAAAAGTCTCATTTAACGAGACTATAAGTATCATTATTGCACTCAATTTATTGATGTGCAAGTATCAATGTTTCCGGAGGGCGAACGTGAAATTTTATTATCCGGGTTCGAGAATAATCGAGACTGCAGGGAGGACGCCCGCGACGGGCGGGACAATCGGTGAATTCCGCTGAAACATTCGATTACATCATCGTCGGCGCCGGCTCGGCCGGCTGCGTGCTGGCAAACCGGCTGTCGGCCGATCCGAAAACCCGGGTCCTGCTGCTCGAAGCCGGCGGACGGGACTGGAACCCTTGGATCCACGTGCCCGTCGGTTACTTCAAGACCATGCATAATCCGGCGACCGACTGGTGCTATCTGACCGAGCCGGATCCCGGCCTGAACGGGCGCCGCCTGCAATGGCCGCGCGGCAAGGTGCTGGGCGGATCGAGTTCGATCAACGGCCTTTTGTATATCCGTGGCCATCGGCGGGATTACGACCATTGGCGCCAGCTCGGCAATACCGGCTGGTCCTACGAGGACGTCCTGCCCTATTTCCGAAAGTCGGAGGATCAGCAGCGCGGTGAGGATCCCTATCACGGCGTTGGTGGGCCGCAAGCGGTGTCGGATGTGCGGATCCGTCGTAAACTCTGCGACGCGTTCATCGATGCGGCGGCGGAAATCGGCATCCCGCGTACCGACGATTTCAACGGTGTCGAGCAGGAGGGCGCGGGCTATTTCCAGCAGACCTGCCGCAATGGTCGCCGGTGCAGCACCGCGGTCGGTTATCTCAACCCGGTCAAGTCGCGGAAAAACCTGACGATCGTTACCCATGCGCTGGTCGAGCGGATATTGTTCGACGGCCGGCGCGCCACCGGCATCGCTTGGTCCGTCAAGGACAACGCGTGCGAGGCCCGGGCCCGGACCGAAGTCGTTCTGTCGGCCGGCGCCATCGGTTCGCCGCAGATCCTGATGCTGTCGGGGGTCGGGCCGGCCGTGCATCTCCAGGCGACAGGCATCGCGCCGATTCACGATCTTCCCGGCATCGGCCGGAACCTGCAGGACCATCTGCAAATCCGCTCGATATACAGGACGCGCGAGCCCATTACCCTCAACGACGAGGTCAACAACCCGATCCGCAAGATGTTGATGGGCCTCGAATACGCGCTGTTTCGGACCGGCCCGCTGACCATCGCCGCCAGCCAGGTCTGCGTTTTCACCCGAACCGATCCCGGGCTCGACACGCCCGATATCCAGTTCCACATCCAGCCGCTGAGCGCCGACAAGCCGGGTGAGGGGCCTCATAAATTCTCCGCTTTTACCGCTTCGGTCTGTCAACTGCGCCCGGAAAGCCGCGGCTGGATCCAGTTGAAATCAGCCGACCCGACCGCTTATCCGGCGATCTATGCGAATTATCTCTCGACCGAAAAGGATCGGGAAATCGCGGTCAAGGGGCTTAAGGTGACGCGCCGTATCGCTGAAACCAGTGCGCTGGGTGGGCTGATCGCCGCGGAGCATGAGCCGGGCCCCGATGTGCGAACCGACCAGGAACTGCTGGAATATGCCCGCAACCGCAGCCAGACCATCTATCACCCGGTCGGCACCTGCAAGATGGGTTCAGACTCGATGGCGGTGGTCGACGAGCGACTGCGGCTGCACGGCATCGAGGGGCTGCGGGTCGTCGACGCGTCGATCATGCCCACCCTGGTTTCCGGCAACACCAACGCCCCGACCATTATGATCGGCGAAAAGGCGGCGGATATGATTCTGGAGGACGCGCGTCGCTGAGCGGGGTGGCGCCCGTCGTCCCTTCTCACCCTCGTCAGGCACGGATTTCACCGTACGCGGCCAGCCGGCTATGGCGCATCGTCTGGCAGGACGCTAAAGATAGGGCCGATAGGCCGGCCGCAACGCCGGCGCCGCGATTACGGAGAATATCAATGGCCTGCTGTCATCATTATTTCGCCACCACGCCGGGCGGAGAGGAAGCCTTCTCGGTCGACGTGTCGTCCATCACTTACGGCGCGGGCTGCCTGGCCGAGGCCGGCGAGCAGGCGAAGGCGCTGAGCATCAAGCGCATCGCGCTGTTCACCGACCAGCGCCTGGCCGCGTCGGCGCATGTCGAGACGGTGAAAAAGTCGCTGGCGGCGGCCGGCGTCGATTATGCGCTTTACGACGAGGTGAAGGTGGAACCGACGGATGTTTCCTTCCAGGCCGCCACCCGCTTCGCCGGGGAGGCCAAGGTCGACGGCTTCATCTCGGTCGGCGGCGGCTCGGTGATGGATACCGCCAAGGCGGCCAGCCTCTATACGACATATCCGGCGGATTTCCTGGCCTATGTGAATGCGCCGGTGGGCGAGGGACGCCCGGTGCCCGGGCCCTTGCGTCCCCATATCGCCTGCCCGACGACCTCCGGCACCGGCTCGGAATGCACCGGGGTCACGGTGTTCGACCTGCTATCCATGAAGGCCAAGACCGGCATCGCCTCGCGCCGGCTCAGGCCCACCCTGGCGCTGATCGACCCGCTGACCACCCATACCTTGCCGAAAAACGTCATCGCCTGCAGCGCCTTCGATGTGCTCAGCCATGCGCTGGAATCCTATACCGCCATGCCGTTTACGCGCCGGGCGCGCTCGAAGACACCGGCGGAGCGGCCGATGAGCCAGGGCGCCAACCCCTGGTCCGACCTCGGCTGCCGCGAGGCGCTGAAGCTCGCGGGAGAATTCATGGTGCGCGCGGTCAACGACGCGTCCGACCATGAGGCGCGCGAACGGCTGATGTGGGCCTCGACGCTGGCCGGCATCGCCTTCGGCAATTCGGGCGTGCATGTGCCGCATGGCATGGCCTATGCGGTGGCCGGGCTGGTCAGGGACTACCGCCCCGAGGGCTACCCGGACGACGAGCCGATCATCCCGCACGGCATGAGCGTCATCGTCAACGCGCCGTCGGTGTTCCGCAACACCGCACACCGCCTGCGCCTGTCCCGAACGCCATCTCGAAGGCGCCGAATATCTGGGCGCGGATGTCAAAGGCGCGGGCAACGAAGACGCCGGCGAAATCCTGGGCGCGCGCATCGTCGAGCTGATGAAGGCCTCCGCCATCCCCAACGGCGTCGGCGGCGTCGGCTACGGCGCGGGCGATATCGGCGCGCTGATCGAGGGCACCTTGCCGCAGCAGCGCCTGCTGAAGAACGCCCCGATGGAGATCGGCGCCGAACAGCTCCACACCATGTTCGAGGGTGCGCTGAGCTATTGGTGAGAGCCGTGGCGACCGCACAGGAGAGAAAGGCCGGTATGGCGGATTTCGAATTCGAACCGGGAGAGACCGAGCGGCTCCGGCATGCTCCGGGATGGGTCGACGTCTGCATCGTCGCACTTATCCTGCTGGTCGAAATCGCGATCATCCTGGCAGCCTCGAACGAACTGGCCGAGGAAGCGATGCGATACGAGCAGGGGACGCTTGCCCTGGTCATCGTCGCCGCCCTGTTCGCCGGGGGCGTCCTGCAGTTCCTGGTCCTGATCATGCCACCGATAGTCGAGGTTACGGATCTCCGTATCCTGCGGCGCCGGAGGCTGGGATGGGACGATCCCGAGGCCTTGCGCCTGGATGCGATCGAGGAAATCCGCCAGCAGGGCTGGCGGCTCGTCGTAAGCGGCGGGGGCGCCTCTCTCGAGTTTTTCTGCCCGCCCGCCTTCGCGCCCCGCATCCGCGCCGCGATCGGCTGGTCGAGGACGGCAGATAGCCCACGACGCCGCTCAGCCTCGCTCCCGATAACGCTATAGTACGAGCCTGGCCCGATCTAATCCGACGGGCCGAGCATGGCTTCGGGGCGCACCCATTCGTCGAACTGTTCCGGCGTCACCAGGCCCAGCGCCACCGCCGCTTCGCGAAGCGTCGAGCCTTCCTCATATGCCGTCTTGGCGATTTTCGCGGCGTTGTCGTAACCGATATGCGGCGCCAGCGCGGTGACCAGCATCAGGGAACGCCCCAAAAACGCCGCGATCCGTTCGCGGTCGGCCGCGATCCCGGCGACGCAATTGTCGGCGAAGCTGACGGCCGCATCGGCCAGCAGGCGGATCGACTGCAGCAGGTTATGGATCATGACCGGCTTGAAGACATTGAGTTCGAAATGCCCGCTGGCACCGGCGACGGTGATGGCCGTATGGTTTCCCATGACCTGGGCGCAGACCTGTGTCAGCGCCTCGGCCTGGGTCGGGTTGACCTTGCCGGGCATGATCGACGAGCCTGGCTCGTTCGCCGGCAGCAGCAGCTCGCCGAGGCCGCTGCGCGGGCCGGAACCGAGGAAGCGGATGTCGTTGGCGATCTTCGTCAGCGAGGCCGCCAGCGTGTTGAGCGCCCCCGACGCCTCGACGATCGCGTCATGCGCCGCCAGCGCCTCGAACTTGTTCGGCGCGGTGACGAAGGGCAGGCCGGTGATCTCTGCCACCTTGTCGGCGAACAGCGCCGCGAATCCCTCTCGGCTATTGAGGCCGGTCCCCACCGCGGTGCCGCCCTGGGCCAGCGGATAGAGCCGCGCCAGCGTTCCCTCGACCCGCGCGATGCCGTGTTCGACCTGCGCCGCATAGCCCGAGAATTCCTGGCCCAGCGTCAGCGGCGTGGCGTCCTGGGTATGGGTGCGGCCGATCTTGACGATATCGGCGAAGTCCCCGGCCTTGCCGTCCAGCGCCCCATGCAGGCGCCGCAACGCCGGGACCAGCCGGCCGGTGATCTCCTGCACCGCCGCAATATGCATCGCCGTCGGGAAGCTGTCGTTGGACGACTGGCCGCGATTGACATGGTCGTTGGGGTGCACCGGGTCCTTCGAGCCGATCGCGCCGCCGAGCATCTCGATGGCGCGGTTGGCGATCACCTCGTTGGCGTTCATGTTGGTCTGGGTACCCGATCCGGTCTGCCAGACGACCAGCGGGAAATGATCGGCCAGGGTGCCGTCGATGACCTCGTCGGCGGCCCGCGCGATGGCCTCGCCGATCCGCGCGTCGAGTTCACCCAGTTCCATATTGGCCAGCGCCGCCGCCTTCTTCTGGAGTCCCAGCGCGCGGATCAGGGCGTCGGGCATGCGCTCCTCGCCGATGCGGAAATTCTGCAGGCTGCGCTGGGTCTGCGCGCCCCAATAGCGATCGGCCGGGACGGCGACCTCGCCCATGCTGTCGGTCTCGATCCGGGTCTTGCCCATACTGCCTCCTATACGCCGCCGGGGCGATGCTTCGACCAACAGGATATGCGCCGTTCGGCGCCGGCGTCAAAAAGGGAGTCCGGTCTCATATCTCGCGGATCAGCGCCCGCCGCCCTCCCGGTCCTTGCCCTGATGGCATTGAACCCGGCCTGTCAGGTAGTCTCCCGGTCCACTTCCGCGGCCAGGTCTCGCAGGGCCGGGGCGACCTCTGCCGCGTAGCGCGGCTCGTTTTCGAGGCGCCGCAGCGGGACCGGCAGGCGGGCGAGTTGGCCGGCGCAATGGGCGCGGATTTGCTCCAGGCTCGGCAAGTCGGCGATACACCGGCCGCCCCGCATCACCGGGCGGATCAGCGCCTCGCCGTCCTGTTCGTCGCCCTCGACCGTCAGCACATCGCCCTGCATCGTCCCGTCCGCGCCATGGCGGCGGAACACCTGCTTGCGGCCGGGCCAGGTCGCCTTGCCCTCGGAGCGCTTGCGCTTCGGTTTCCCGGCATATTCCTGCAGCTTGTAGGCGCAGTCGAGGGCGGGCTCATCGGATGAGGTCGTCAGCGCGGTGCCGATGCCGTAACCGTCGATCGGTGCGCCGCCGGCCTCGTACGCCAGCAGCTTGTCCTCGTCGATGCCGCCGCTGGCGAAGATCGACACATCGGCCAGCCCATGGCGATCGAGGATCGCGCGCACCTTGGCCGCGTGGTCAGCGAGGTCGCCGCTGTCCAGCCGCACGCCGGCCAGCCTGATCCCGTCCGCCGCCAGCTTCGGTGCCAGCCGCGCCGCCTTTTCCGCCCCGGCCTCGGTATCGTAGGTGTCGATCAGCAGGATCAGCGATTGCGGGCGCGAGCGCGCGAAATGTTCGAAGGCCGCCTCCTCGCTGTCATGGGCCTGGATGAAGGAATGCGCCATGGTGCCGTAGATCGGCACGCCGTAGCGCGGCTCCGCCGGCACCGTCGCCGTGCCCGCGAACCCGGCGAGGTAAGCGGCGCGCGCCGCCATCAGCCCGGCCTCCGCCCCATGCGCGCGCCGCAAGCCGAAATCGACCAGCGTCTTGCCCGGCGCGGCCAGCGCCATGCGCGCGGCCCTGGAGGCGATCAGCGTCTGGAAATGCAGGATGTTGATGAGGCGGGTTTCCATCAGCTGGGCCTCGGGCAGCGGCGCGG
The DNA here is from genome assembly GCA_947259795.1 of uncultured Alphaproteobacteria bacterium. GTDB lineage: Bacteria > Pseudomonadota > Alphaproteobacteria > UBA8366 > JADFVY01 > JADFVY01. The sequence continues at coordinate 28,086 of CAMYNJ010000028.1, forward strand.
TGACCCGGATGATCGGCTCGTCGGCGAAGACCACGGTCCCTTCCGGCGGCGCATGGACCTCGCCGGTGAAGCGCAAATCGGCCAGCCGGTCAACGAAATCGCGCGGGAAATGCCTGCTGCTCGCCAGCCAGTCCAGTTCGGCCGCCGTGATACGCGGCAATCCGCGCCGGCCGGGCAGCCTGCGCACGAAGAACTCGAACACCGCCGTCTCCGTCATGCCATGCTCCAGATAGGACTGCAGCATGGTCAGCTGATAGAGGTCGGTGAGCAGCAGGCTGGCGCCGGGGTCGCCGATGACCGGATCGTCGTTGCGCGGGTTCATGCGGCGACTATAGCGCCGCCCGCGCGCGCCGCCATTGCGCCATATCAACGGCCGGCCCGCTCTCGTCCGGCCAAATAAATGCCGGAGCGTTGACCTGCGTCAATGACAAATCAAGCCGGACGCCGTTCATAGTCAGGCCGGAAGAGGAGGATGTGCCATGACTACCTTTATCATGTTGACGCAGCTTTCCCATCAGTCGCTGGAGTCTCCGAACAAGCTAGAGGAACTGGAGCGCCAGGTAATGGACCGAATCCGCAGCGATTGCCCGGATGTCGAGTGGCAGTCGAGTTTCGCGGTGCTCGGCCCCTATGACTATATCGACGTCTTCCGCGCGCCGGACGTCGAGGCCGCAACCAAGGTCGCGACGATCGTCCGCACATTCGGTCACGCCCAGACCGAAATCTGGGCCGCCACGGAATGGCCGCGCTTCAAGGAACTGATCCGGGAACTTCCCGAAGCAGCCTGAGCGCGGTCCGGTCCGGTCGGCGGAGCTTCGGGACGTGAACGACAGCGATCTCGCCCTGTTCGCCCTGAATGCAAGCCGCGCGTTCGGCACAAGGCTGGCCGAAGGGCTGGGCCTGTCCCTGGGGCGGCATGAGGAACGGGACTTCGAGGACGGCGAACACAAGGCGCGCCCGCTGGAGACTGTGCGCAGGCGCGATGTCTTCGTGGTCCAGTCGCTCTATGGCGAACCCGGGCAAAGCGTGAACGACAAGCTGCTGCGCCTGCTGTTCTTCATCGGCGCGCTGAAGGACGCATCGGCGGCCCGCGTCACCGCCGTCGTTCCCTATCT
>CAMYNJ010000029.1:0-4842 GCA_947259795.1 uncultured Alphaproteobacteria bacterium
GTCGGAAATCTCCGGCGCGCTGCAAAAGGGAGAAATGGTCAAGATCTCGTCTTTCGGCAGCTTTTCCGTGCGCCAGAAAGGCCAGAGGGTCGGCCGCAACCCCAAGACCGGCGAGGAGGTTCCGATCCTGCCGCGCCGGGTCCTTGTTTTCCGTCCAAGCCATGTCCTGAAGAACCGCATCAACGGCGAGGTCGCCCAGTCGGCCAGCGCGGCGTCCTGAATCCGGCCATATGGCGGATTGCGGTGGATGTTGAAGACAGGACCGGGAAGTCACCCGACGCCTACCGGACGATCGGCGAGGCCTCGGAGGCCATCGGCGTCCCGCAACATGTGCTGCGATTCTGGGAAACCCGGTTTCCCCAGGTCCGGCCGGTCAAGCGCGCCGGGAACCGCCGCTACTACCGGCCCGGCGACATCGCGCTTCTGAAACGCATCCGCCAGCTCCTGCACGAAGAAGGCTATTCCATCCGCGGCGTCCAGCGCCTGCTCAGATCGTCGGGCGCAAAAGCGGTGGTCGAGGGCGCGCCCGCGGATGAGGCAAACGCGCCTTCGGATGCGCCGGCGCCGTCTGGGGAGGACGGGGAATTGCGGGCCGTTCTCGGCGAGCTGGTGAAAATCCGCGAATTGTTGAAGTGAATTATCGGTCGCGAAGGCGTTGCACCGGGCCCGGTCCCGGAGTACATTGCGCGCCGCCGCGCCAAAGGGTGCGGCGCACGGACGGAGCGTAGCGCAGTCTGGTAGCGCACTTGTCTGGGGGACAAGGGGTCGTGGGTTCGAATCCCGCCGCTCCGACCAATAACGGCTGTTTTCAGAGCCGACGGCCGGGCGGTTGCCTGGTCCCGCGCGTTTCGCGGGCCGGGTTGCCGCCGCCGCCGGACCCCGCCTCACCCGGCATCGCGATCCTTCAGGAATCGGTGCAGACGGGCGTCCCGCGTCCGGAAGTGCCCGGTAAACCAGTCTTCGAGGCGTCGGCTTAGCTCCTCGGCAAATTCCCCGGGGTCGTTCTCTTCGAATTCGTCCATGATGTCGCGGATCTCGTCCAGTAGCCGTTCGTGGTCGTCCTTGTGGTCGTCGAACGCGTCGTAGCCCATCTCGCGCATTTCCTTTTCCTCGAGCGCGAAATGGGCGGAGATCAGTGCGTGGATCTCGCCGAGAAAATCGCTGACGGTGTCCCGAGAAGGAGTCGCGGACATCTCTTCGTGCAGCTGGTTGATCATCCGGATCATCCCCTTGTGCTCGTAATCGACCGAGGGGATGCCGATCGAGAATTCCTCCCGCCATTCAATTAGCGCCATGGTTTCTCTCCCGCCCGCATGTCAGCCTTGCGGCGTATAGGTAACGGACTTGCCGTTGAACAGGAAGCCGCCGGATTCGGCGCGGAAATCGATCACGAAGTTCTCTCCGGGCGACAGCTCGATCGTCGCCGCGCGTTCGAAATCGTAGCCCTCGGTGCGCGCCGAGTCGACCATCCGGGCGACCAGCTCATGCCGGCCGGAGGCCACGGCGAACCGCTCATACGCCCTGGTCGAGCCGCCGCGCGCCAGCCCCGCGGCGATGATCGACCTGTCGTAGATCACCTCGCCGTCCAGCAGAACCTGGATCGCGATCGGCAGCCGCTCGCGCGGGCAGTCATAGGGCGTGCGCATGTTGGGGTTCATCGCATCCAGTTCTTCCTGCGTGCGCTTGCGGCACTCGCCCTTGCGCTGCGCGCCGTGGACGACGCTCAGCTTGATCAGCGCCTGCTCCGGCGGCAGGTGTGTGTAGACGGGGCGGTTGGCGAAATGGCCCAGCCACAGCGCCATTCCCGCGTAGATGACCGCCTGTCCGATCCATCTGAGCATATCGGCCATGCCTGCGCCTCCTATTCCGCGGCCTTGCCGGGCCCGCCGGCCGCCTCTTCGGCGGCAAGACGGCGCAGCCGCGCGGCGAAATCGGCGATGCGGCGCCGGTGGGTCCAGCCCTCGGCGAGCGGCGCCCAGACCGTCTCGATGCGCTCGCGCGGGACGCGCTTGCGCAGCATCGGATCGCGCGCCCGGGCAAGGCGGTCGACGGTCCAGCGGACACCGTGCCGGTTGTGGCATTCGCCCTCGCTGCAGCCGGCCAGCACGACGCCCTCGGCCAGATGTCGGCTGAGGACATAGTCGATGAAGGCGGGCGGCAGCATGCCGATGCAGGGAATGCGCAGGGCCGCCACCCCGGGGCCGGCGAGCGCGGATGCATCGTACCCATGCGCGCAGCCGAACACCATGATTCGGGTGTCGCCGGCCAGCCCCTCTGCGGCTTCATGAACGCGGTCGCGCAGCTCCCGGATCGGCGTCTCGGGCAGATCGATGCCGGGGATCAGTTCGCTGGCGCGGCGGAACGGCATCGCCGTCGGGCACGAGCCGACGCAGATGCCGCAGGCGACGCACAAATCGGTCGAAACCACGGCCTGCCGGTCGAACGGTCGGCCGTCGGTGCGCCGCCCCATCTCGATGGCGGCGTAGGGGCAATCCTCGGCGCAGCGCGTGCAGCCGTTGCAATTGGCGAGATCGACGACGGCGGCCTTCTCGGCGGCGCGGCGCAGCGGCGGCAGCCACGGCAAAACCACGAACAGCAGCGTGCCGAATGCGACGAGGCCCCAGACCATGCCGTTCCCCAACATATCCATAAGCGGATAGGCCGGCAGGTAGAACCAGTCCAGACCGATCTGGGACGGCACCAGGTCGAGATTCGCCGGCGGCTGGCTCTCGGCCGGCTTGACGACCGACAGCACCAGCAGCATCAGCAGCGTGCCGCCGGCCAGCAGCCGCGGCGGGTTGATGACCGGCCGGGTCAGGCGCTGCAGGTGAATCCACAGCACGAACAGCAGGAACAGCGGCACGAAGATGTGCATGAACACCATCAGCGTGAAGAAGCGGTCGTCCAGACGCGCGGGGTTGAGGAAGTTGCGCGCGATCGTGCCGCCGACGATCGGCAGCCAGTCCAGCCATTCGGTGGTCGCGATGGCGATATACTGGGCCAGCATGTCCCAGACCATCCAGTAGCCGCTGATCCCCGCGGCGAAGACCATCCACAGCACCGGCAGGCCGGTGAACCAGGTGAACCAGCGCGCCCCGCGGTATCGGTCCAGGGAGAACTCGCGCAGCATATGCACCATCATAATTGCGACCATGCCATCGGACGCATAGCGGTGCAGGCTGCGCATCACGCCGCCGAGATACCATTGCTCGTAGGTGATCGAATCGATCGAGCCGTAGGCCTCGGTGATGCCCGTATCGAAGAAGATGAAGAGATAGATGCCGGTGGCAGCGACCACCCAGTAGTAAAGGAACCCCAGCGCGCCCAGATGGTAGAGCGGGTTGCAGGCGGGCGTGAAAATGCGGTCAAGGCCCGCTTCCAGCCAAGAGAAAGCCATACGCAGAACGCGTTTTACGAAACTCATGGCCGGTCGGCTCTTACCTCTTGGAAACGTTCGGTCGGGCGATTGCGGTGGTCAGTTCTATCGGCCGGCATTCCGGTATTGCAGGGTTGCGTGGATCAGGAACGCGGCGAGCCCCGTAATACTCAGCAGGCCCACGGCGATGCCGGTGAAGATCGACCAGTCGAACCGGTAGGCGTCTTCGTCCGGGTCGTACAGGGTACAGAAAAGTTTAATGCGTTCCACGATGTTGTCGAGGCTGGCGAGGTTTGCGGTCTCGCCGTACCGCAACTGCTTCAGCGGCTCCACGATCGACGCGACGGTAAGATCGGCGCCGTAAACCTGGCGGAACACCTGCCCTTGGGCGCCGACGATCGTGGTCTGCGCGATATGGTCGAAGCCTTGCGGCGCGCGGTAGAAGGCGAATCCGAGCTGCTCCGTCAGGGCGAGGATCGTTTGCGCGTCGGCGCTGAGGAAATGCCAGTTGGGGAAATCGATGCCCTGGCTTTTCGCATAGGCCCGCATCTGCGCGGGGTGGTCGGTGCGGATATCGAACCCGATTGTCAGCACGCTGAAGGAGTCCGGACCCAGCGCATCCTGGGCGCCCTCGACCGCGCGGGCCAGGCTCTGCACCGTGACCGGGCAGAAATCCGTGCACGCGGTATAGACCATATTGATGATCACCGGCCGACCGCCGAACCTGGACAGCGGGGTCCGCGCGCCCATGGTGTCGCGGAATACGTAGTCGCCCAGGCGACGCCCGACAGCCGCCTTGCTGGCCTCGAGCGCCGCCGTCAGGTCGACATTCTCGCTCGCCGGGCGTTGTGCGCCGAAGCTTGCCTCCGGCGGTGCGAACAGCGCCAGTGCAAGACCTGTCAGGGCAATCTGGGCGCGCCAACTCATGGCCGGGTCCGCTACCCCAGAATCCACGTGTCGGCGATCGCCGCGCCCAGCAGAAGGCTGAGTTGCACGAGCGATGCACGGAAATTGGTCATGGCGGTCTCGCGGCAGGGGTTCCGCACCAGCTGGACGCTGCGCACCGTGAACCAGACACCGCCGGCCAGCGCCGCCGCAAGATAGATCCAGCCAAGCCCGTAGAATGCGGGAACGATCGATGCCGCGGCAACCGCGACGGTGTGCAGCAGGATGATCCAGGCCGCCCTCGCGTCGCCGACCACGACCGGCAGCATGGGCACCTCCGCCGCTTCGTAGTCCTTGTGCAGGGCGATGGCGAGGCTCCAGAAATGCGGCGGCGTCCACAGGAACAACACGACCGCAAGCCAGATCGGCGCCGGCGCCAGTCCCGGGTCGACGGCGGATGCGCCGGCCAGAACGGCAAAGCTTCCGGCAAGCCCGCCCAGCACGATGTTCCATGCGGTCCGGCGTTTCAGCCAGACCGTGTAGACGACGCCGTAGACGAACGCGCCCAGAAACGTGTGGAG
>CAMYNJ010000029.1:4875-8676 GCA_947259795.1 uncultured Alphaproteobacteria bacterium
GAAGCGGCCGGTGACGAACGGCCGGTTCCGGGTCCGCGCCATCCTTGCGTCCAGGTCGCGCTCCACATAGTGGTTGAACGCGCCTGCGCTGGCCGACGATAGCAGAACTGCAAGCCCCAGCACCGCGATCTGCCATGCCGGTGGCGTTTCTCCCGGCGTGATCGCGAGCCCGGCCAGGGCGCATACGCTGATCGCAACGCCGATGCGCAGTTTGAGCACCGTATAGAGCTCCCTGGCCATGACCCGCATTTCATGTCCCCCTGGCAGCCGGACCTCAGCTCAGCGGCCATACCTCGGAGAGGTATTTCCAGTTGACCCAGTAGTAGAGGAAGAAGGCGATGAAGAAGATGCCGACGAGGATCATCGTGCCGGGCAGCTTCAGGGTCCCTTCGCCGCCGTAGCTGGCCACGGCCTCGCCGCCGCCGACGCCGATGATCGGGTTCGTCTGCGCCGCGTCGGCGCCGCGCTTCTTGCCGAACAGGATCGACGACACGACGATGACGATGAACATCAACCCGCCGACCGCCGCCAGCACCCCGGACAATCCGTTCAACGCCATCATCAGGAAGGCGGTGTCAGGATAGCTGAACGACAGGGCGGCGTCGGTAAAGTTGATGTCCCAGTGCCGCCGCGACACGCCGAGCGTCCCGGCGCCCATCATGAACACCGAGATGCCGGCCGCGCCCAGCCCGAAGATATAGGGCTGCCACCTGGCCAGGCCCGGGAACATGATCTCCCGGCGCCAGATCAGCGGCACCACCAGATAGGTGATCGCCATGAACGCCAGCGTCGTCCCCGCCACCACCGTGGCATGGAAATGGCCCGGCACATAGATCGTGTTGTGCATGATCAGGTTCAGCTGCTCGGCGCCCATGACGACACCGGAAATGCCGCCGAGGAAACCGAAATAGACCAGCGACGTGAACATGCCGGCGAAGGCCGGGTTGCCCCAGGGCGCCTTGCGCAGCCATTCGAACGCGCCCCTGGTGAAGCCGCGGCGGCGCTGCGCCGCCTCGATCGCGCCCGGCACGCTGAGCCCGTGGATCATGCTGCCGACCACCGCAAGATAGAGGGCATAGCTGGTGTTGAAGATCTTCCAGTTCGAGCTGATGCCCGGCTCGACCAGAAGATGATGCGCCGACGCGAGCTGCAGGAACAGGATGTACAGCAGGAACGCCATCCGGCTGACCTTCTCGGACAGCGGCTTGGCGCCCAGCAGCATCGCGGCGATGCAGTACCACACGGCGACATGGGCCGCCACGTTGATCTGCTGCGACGAATGCCCCATGGCCCACCAGATTACCTTGTAGAGTATGGGATCGATGTCTCCGATCAGACCGAGCGACCACATCAGGGTGGGGATCAGGATGATCGCCCCCGAAGCGATGGTGAAAACCGCGATGATGGCGGCGGTCAGCGCCCCGAAGGTGACCAGCGGGATCGAACCCTCATAGGTCTTCTCGTCCTTGGCGACCACCAGCGTGCCGAAGAAAACGGCGCAGCCGATCAGCGCGCCGACGGCGAACAGGATGATGCCGAGATAGAACAGCGGATGCGCCCGCATCGGAACGTACGAGGTGAACATCACGCTGGAATCGCCCTGGAATACGGCGTAATTGGCCATCAGCGCGCCGACCACCATCAGGCCGAACCCGACCCATCCCAGTTTCGGCGCCCAGAGCCGCGATCTCAGCAGGATCGCCGAAGCGAAGTACAGGATCGCGATCTCGAAGAAGATGATCCAGAACAGCAGCACGTTCAGCCCGTGTCCCGTCAGGATCAGATAGAACCAGTCCGCCGGCAGGAGAGAGACATCGGGCCAGCGGGTCAGCGCGACCAGCAGCCCCTGAAAGCCGCCGAGCGCCAGCGCCAGAACGCCCGCCACCGCATTGGCCTTGATCAGCCGCTCCGCCGGCAGGTGGACGGGAAGCCCGGTGTCCGGGCAGGTCCTGAAGAGTGTTGCATCCGCCATGTTCCGTCCTCCCTCTTACTCGACCACGTAGATGCGGCCCAGCATCTGATGATGGCCGATTCCGCAGAATTCATTGCACACGACGCCGAATTCGCCGGCCCTGTTGGGCTTCAGCGTCATCACCAACTCGTAGCCGGGATGAACCTGGACGTTGATGTTGGTCGGTTGGAGCGAAAACCCGTGCTGCCAGTCGATCGACGACAAGTGCAGGTGGTATTCCTTGTCCTTTTCCAGCTCGAGGATCGGGTACCACTGCCACAGGCTGGCCTGCAGATAGATGTCGCTGCCGGCCGGCGGGTGCACGACCGGAATGCCGGTGTCGCCCTCTTCACGCACCGTGTACTCCGTGACCATCGCTTCGGTCCGCGCCGCGAAGACATCGGGATCGATTCGATAGGCCCTGTTCGAGAGATTCTGTTCGCCGATGATGTGCCAGACGATCATCGTGCCGAACATGACGATGGCCCAGACCAGGCAGACGCCGATCCACACCAGTTCGAAGCCGTGCAGCGGCTCCTTCCACCAGATTCTCTGTTCGGGCGGGAAAATTGCCATGTCGTCCTCCTCCGGCTATTGCGCGAGCGGGATCTGGGCGATTTCCATGACGCCCCAAATCACATAGAGGACCGACGGAATGGCGACCCCCAGTATGAGCAGCAAGAAGTGGTTATCGAGCAGCCGCTGCATGAACGGCACCGGCTCGTCGCCCCCATCGCCCGATCCAGCCCCGGTCTCCGGGGAAGAATAAATACGATTTTCGACCATTGCACCGTTCTCCCAAGTTTGAAGCGCTTCAACGGAGAGTCATGAAACCGGATCGTTCTTATCTTTATGTGCGGATGCTACGAAGAAGATGCCGGTTGTCCCTTGACCGAAGTCAAGCCGGCCGGCAGCCGGACACTCCGGGGCGGACGTTGACCCCCAACTGCCGAACCAATTATAGTCACTGGCAGATCAACAACGGACCGGCAAAAAACCGGCGACCAGCCGGCATTTGGCGAACACTGCCGGTCTGGCCGGGCAGGGCGTATGGACGAAAAGGATCTGAAGATCGTCTGTGGGACGAGGCTTTTTGCCGGACTCGATCCCGAAGTCGTATCGAGTCTGTTGCAGGGCTCGGCGCCGCGCCCCCGCCTGAAGGGCCAGATGCTCTTCGAGCAGGGGGATCCGGCCAACACCTTTTATATCGTGCTCGACGGATGGGTGAAGGTGTTTCGGCCGTCGGTCATGGGTGACGAGGCGGTATTCGGCGTGTTCACCGCCGGCGAGACGTTCGGCGAGGCGGCCATGTTCATACAGGGCCAGTATCCGGCCGCGGCGCAGGTGGTCGAGGATGCGCGGCTGATCGCCGTGCATTCCGACGTATTCCGCAAGCGGGTACGCAACGATCCCGACCTCGCGTTCGAAATGCTGGCGGCGATGTCGCGCCATCTGCATTCGCTGATAAACCAGGTCGAACAGCTGCAGACCCGGTCGAGCGCGCAGCGGCTCGCCCAGTTCCTGGTGTCGCTGGCGCCGGTTCCGCTGGGCGCGGCGGTGGTGGCGCTGCCGTATGACAAATCGCTGATCGCGCACCGGCTGGGCATGAAGCCGGAAAGCCTGTCGCGCGCCTTCGTGCGGCTGCGGGCCCAGGGTGTTGCGACCGACGGCAATCGCGTGATGCTGGGCGATGTCGGGCAGCTCCGCGCATATGGCGAGACCGGCCCGTTGCGGGAACGGATGGCCAGCCACTAGTGTCCCGAATCCGAAATTCGCTTGTTCGAATTTCGGATTCAAAGGGACACTAACTTTTTGAATCTAGTGTGATTCAGCTTCCGAAGTTCGACACA